>KQ959622.1 GCA_001552895.1 Tissierellia bacterium KA00581 | reverse complement strand
TTTGAAGTAAAAAATGGAAAAGCAATAGTGAAAGATGTAGAAGTAAAAGGAAATACGATAGTGATGGTAGATAAACTGAAAAAAGTTCCAACACCAAATACAAACACTAACAAAACTTTGCCGAAAACTGGAGAAGGTACAAACATATCCCTATATGCATGGATTATGTTAACATCAGGAGCATTATTAGTGCTTATAGGATACAGACGCAGAAATCATGCAAAGTAGAAGATATAGGTGTTTTTTCACTAATGATAAGAGCTATTTGAAACAACAAGACAGATATTGTCTTGCACATATTGGATAACATAAATAGTTAGTAATTAATATAGAGGGCGGCGATTGTAGAAAATACAAACAGCCCTCTTTTTATCACCAATAGTAGATGCAAACGAAAAATATAATGATGATATAAGAACGAAGATTTAATTTTATGTAATTTACGATAGGATAACGCAAATTCAGCACGGAGAATGTTATGGAGAATGCAGTCTTTAATTATATAATAGTTAAGTATAGAAGTACCCAGCCTTTTTCCTATTTTCAGTTGTTTACCTCGTGATGTCAAATTAAATATTTTTAGAGAAAGAATAGATTTCTTTCATTTTAGAGGACTTTTTATGCCTATGTGCAGAAGTCCTCCTTTTTTACCTAAAAACGCAGACAAAAGAAGAAATGGAGGAAACTTTATGTCAAAAGAATATTACCTTTATGTAGGTGGGTAAAAGGTAAAGGTCAGCGAGCGGATATATAAAGTCTACTAGCAAGAAAGAGAACATGAAAAATATTTAGAGCAGGTGGACAAGAAAACCACTTGCTCTTTTTTCGTCCCTAAATAATTATGGAAATTTTGAAGATAATTTATAAGATAAAAATGTTGATGTAGAAAAAGTTATAGCTACACAAATGATGATTTAAGCATAAAAAAATGCATCAACCCTTTTCCTTTAATCAGGACTTAGGTTGATACACAAAATTGTTTACAGACCCTATTTTAAGTTATTCTTCTAAATCTTTAGTATTATCTTCTAGTTCTAAGAACTTATCAAAATCACTTTTGTAGAGTCTGTCTTGTATAATTCTATATTTTTCAAACTCACTCTCTGCGTGTTTTTTAGCAAGGGCTGCAGATACTTTTCCTGCATCGTTTAAGATTTCTTTATCCCATAACTCTAAAAATCCATTTAATCTTTTTTCCCAATCTTCCATAGTCATAGGGATATGTCTTTCTGCTTGCAGTTCTGCCATGTCCAAATATGATGAAACAATTCTTTGTATTTGATTTAATTCTTCTTCGTTTAGATAATTTTTTGCAACGACTACATCATATTTATGAATTTTTGAATCTGGTGAGCCTTCCCAAGTTGTAAGTCCCATATTTTTAGTTTTGTGATTGGCTCTATCTACAATTAATTCGGCTGCAGTTTTTCCATGAATTGCATAGTGGAGTTTATTTTGAATAGCTGCAAAAAATCTTTTTGTTGCCTTTGCAGATGGATCATAGTCTAAAGATGTGGCATAAATATCTGTGATTTTTTGATAGAATCTTCTTTCAGATAATCTAATTTCACGAATTTTTACAAGTAATTTTTCGAAATAATCTTTGGTAAGTTTTGTATAAGAATTTTTTAATCTTTCATCATCCATTGCCCAACCTTTAATTGTAAAATCTTTTACAATTTGGTTTGCCCACTTTCTAAATTGGACTGCACGTTCGTTATTTACTTTAAAGCCTACTGCAATAATTGCTTGCAGATTATAGTGTTTTGTTTCTCTTGAAACATTTCTAGAACCTTCTTTTTGAACTATTAGGAAATTCCTAATAGTTGCTTCTTCTTGTAATTCACTATCGGCATAGATTTTTTTAAGATGTTCATTTATTGTGGCGACACTTACATCATAAAGAGCTGCCATCATCTTTTGAGTTAGCCAAATATTTTCATCTTCATATCTAATTTCTATAGCTTCCTTGTCATCACCGTTAGCTGCAATAAAAGTAAGATATTCAGCAACAGATGATATAATTTGAAGTTCTTTTTTTTCTTGATTTTCGTCTTTATTTTTATCCATTTCTTTACTCATAATTTCCTCCAAGTATAAATTTCATTCTACCTTTAAACACTGGAATGCTAATCAAGAATACAATTAGATAATGTATAAAGGAATTTATCATCATACTTTTTGTTATTGGTAATTGATGATAAGTTTGACCTATTATTCTAAAAGCGGTTAGTGTGCTTATTATAAAATCCTAAACCTAGAGCTATAAAATCAATCAAAAATGCTGAAATTTTTATACAGTAGGTAGTAATGAGATAGTAGAAAACTATTCCAGAAAGGATTAATAAAATATATCCTGTAATAAAAATTCCCATAGTGTCTCCCGTATTTCTATTAAAATTTGTGTTGCTACTAATAAAAATAAATCTATTCCTTTGAATATAGTGATACATTCCTAAAAGTATTTTTATATAAGCCGATTAACCTTATCATATATAGCGATTCATGCTCATAAAATCACCTAATCTTTTTTCTTACGACCATATTTCTTGTTCTCTTTTTTAGTCTCCCAATAAGCACGAGTAATAGCTTCAAAAGTAGCATCTTTATCCTCGTCAGAAATTTCGCTACCTGCAAATAAAGAACTTAGACCTTCTGTTAATGCTCTAGCTTTTTCTAATTCTTTTTTGTCACTCATGTTATAAACTCGATTTAAAAACTCGTCACTTTCTTCTAAAAGATAGTTGTAATCACAGTTCATAACTTCAGCTATTTTTTTGTAAACCTCGACATCTCTTGGGTATCTTTCTCCGTCTTCATAATGTACAAGAGTTCTTGTACTTATTCCTATCATTTTTGCAAAATCTGCTTGACTTAATTTTTCTTTTTCACGAAATTCCTTTAATCTATCCGCAAAAGCCATAATTTTAACTTCCTGAATTAATGTGCATTTATAACTTTTAATACGAACAATAGTGTTTGAATTATTTTTTTGTTTGAGATATAATACAAATTGAACTTATATTCGCATTGTAGCACAAACATTCAAGTTTGTAAAGAAGAGCTCCTTAATGACTATTTGTCCAAATACAAATTAAGGAGGTTTTGTGATGGAAAAATTTGCTTGTATATATCTTCGTTTATCCAGAGTATGGAGATAGCACATATTACTTTAGATTTAGATTTACCAAAACTAAATTAAATGGGCTAAAATTATTTTAAGTACTATTTTATTACAAAAAAAATGCTGGATATATTAAAGCTTAAAAATTAGTAGCAACAAAAAAGACCAATTCTACATTTTTATTAATGAGTAGAAATTGGTCTTTTTTTAGTTATTTAAATATTTTTCTAAATCTTTTTTTAATAAATTTGTATATTCTTTTGCACCTTCTACGTTTGGATGTGTAGCATCTTGGTAGAAAAGTTCTTTTTTTCCTTTTGCAAATCCATACCAATCAATTAAATTTACGTTGTCCATTTCATCAGAAATTTCTTTTAATGTTTTGTTTACTTGTCCTTCCCATGAATTTGTTACAATGCAGTTTATTAAAAATATTTTTTTATTGCCAATAGATTTTAAGCTTTCAGTAAATTCTTTTTTGTTTATACTGTAATTTGTGCCAAGATGTATTACAACTATATCTTTTATATTGTTGTTTTTCTTTAAATTTTCTAAAACTTTAGGTAAATCCCAATATTGTCTACTTACTTTAGCGTCAATATTTGAATTTTTAAATTTATTTTTTATATCTTCTTGTGCACATAACATTACGCTGTCGCCAATGAATGTTATATTTAAGTTTTCAACATCTATTTTTTCTTTATTTTCTTTTATTTTTTCTTCTTTTAGAGTTATTTTATCTTCATTAGTATTGTTATTTTTTGCTTTTTCTATTTGAGCAATTCTTGATTTTAAATCATTAATTTCATTATGTTTGTTAGAAAGGGAAGTTATAGAGGTAGAAAAAATTATAAAAGCAGATAAAATAAAAACTGAAATAGCAATATTTTTATTTACAAGATTATCATTTTTATCAATATATTTTAAATAATTTCTTTTATTTTCAAAAAATCTATAACTTATTTCTGCAATTATTATAGAAATTATAAGTTCTATAATAAATAGTGCTAGATTTGAAATTTTTGACCATGCAAATTTAGATGATATGAAAATCATAACTGTATATTGCCATAGATATAAGCTATAACTTCTTTGCCCAATCATTTCAAATAAAGAAAGGGATAAAAATTTGTTCATAATATTGTTTTTTATCAAAATCAAGATTAAAAGTATTCCAACTAATATACTGTAAAGATACATTCCAAATTTATAAACAAAGGAAAATTGAGAATCTAAAACGATAGATGTATATACTATAACTAAAAATATCAATATGGAAAATATATCTAGTATTATTTTTTTTGCCTTTGTAATTTCTAAATCAAATACTTTTTTTCTTGGAAATAAGACTGCAAAAAATGCTCCTATCAAAAATCCAAAAGCTCTTGTATCTGTTCCGTAATATATCCTTGAAAGGTCAATGTTTGGTTTATATAATAAAAACATTAAAAGAGAAGACAAAAAGGAAAGAAAAAAAATAATAATTGCAAGTTTTTTGCCCTTTATTTTAAATGTTCCATATAAAACTGCTATAACTATCGGCCAAATTAAATAAAATTGCATCTCTAAGCCAAGAGACCATAGGTGAGTAAATGGATTAAAATTTCCATGTGATTCAAAGTAGGAAAGACCATTTACTATTTGATATATATTATTTATTCCAAATAGTGTACTAAATAAATTTCCAACATATCCATTTAACATATTGTCAAAAAAGAATAAAATCATTAAACTTACAATTGTAAGAAGTGGAAGTAATGGTGTATATAGTTTTATCAATCTTCTTTTCCAAAATTTTAAAATGTCAATTTGAATATTTGTATCTATTTCTTTTATAAAATTATCCGTTACTAAATATCCACTAAGAACTAAAAATATTATAACTGCTAAATATCCTCCAGAGAAAATATGAGGTGAAAGATGATATAATATTACTAAAATTACAGCTATGGCTCTTAAACCATCAAAGCTATGAATGTAGTTTTTGTTTTTTTCTTTTAAAGTATTATTTTTTAAAATATCTATTTCCATAATTTATTCCTTTTATAAAACTTATTTTTCTTATAAATAAGACCAGTTAAGATTATAACATAAAAATAAAAAAAATCAATTACAAAAATGTTAAAATTTCAATCTTTTAGGATATAATTTTTTAAAAAAAATTATAAAAAAACCACATTAAACTTTAATATATATTTTTATATAAAACAAAAACCAAAGAAACGTTTTAAAAAAAATAAATTTAAAGCTAAAACACCACAAATATAAAAAAATAAAAAAATTTAAAAATTTTAAAAAAAAACTATATATTATCAATTAGTGGGTATATATAAGTTGTAAATGATAATAGATAGAGGAGGAAAATATGAAGGATTATAAGAAATTAAATGTTTATTTATCAGATTTAGCAGTTATGAATACAAAATTACATAACTTACATTGGAATGTTGAAGGAAGAAATTTCTATCAAACACACAAATTTACAGAAGGATTATATGAAACTTTCTTTGAATGGGTAGATGAAGTAGCAGAAGCTATCAGAATGAGAGAAGCTTATCCATTTGCTTCTTTAAAAGAATATTTAGAAAATGCTACAATAAAAGAAGTTAGCTCAAAGGCCATTTCAGTTGATGAAGTAAATGAAACTATAATGGAAGATTTAGTTAAAATTAAAGATGAAGCTACTGCTTTAAGAAATGAAGCTGACGAAGAAGGAGATTTTACATTAGTTTCATTACTAGAAGATCAAGTTGCAGAAATGCAAAAGAATATCTGGTTCTTAAAAGCTTCAAAACCTTGTTGTAAATAATATATTTGTAAATAATATATAATATAAAAATCGGCAAAGATAATTAACTTAAAAGAAAATTAAATTTCTTTAAGTTTTACATACTCTTGCCGATTTTTTCTTTAAAATAATAAGTAATAGTTAAATTAATGATTATTTATTTTTTGTTTGATTTTTAACTGAGTTTATTTTTTTATTTATTTCTTCTTGATTTCCAAGGTAATATTTTTTTAATACATTAAAATCATCATCAAACTCATAAATTAAAGGTATACCTGTTGGAATATTTACATCAATAATTTCTTCATCAGTTAAATTGTCAAAATGTTTAACTAAAGAGCGTAAAGAATTTCCATGTGCAACTATTAAAACTCTTTTCTTATTTAACATATCTTTTTTTATAACATCATTAAAATAAGGGACTGTTCTTTTAATAGTATCTTTTAAACTTTCATTATAAGGTAAATCATTTTTATCTACAGTTCTATACATTTGTTGCTTATAAGGGCAACGATCATCATCAATAGATAAAGCTGGTGGAGCAACATCAAAAGATCTTCTCCAAAGTTTTACTTGTTCTTCTCCATATTCTTTTGCAGTTTGTGCTTTGTTTAAACCTTGAAGAGCTCCGTAATGTCTTTCATTTAATTTCCAACTTTTCATAACAGGAAGCCATTGTCTATCCATTTGTTTAAGAACTATATTTAATGTATCTATAGCTCTTTTTAAATATGATGTATAACATATATCAAAGTCAAAATTTTTTTCTTTTAGTAAAATTCCAGCTTCATTTGCTTCTTCTATTCCTTTTTTAGATAAATCTACATCTGTCCAACCGGTAAATAGATTTAACTTGTTCCACTGACTTTCACCATGTCTAATTAAAACTAATTTCATAAATTACTCCTTAAAGATTTAATTTTTATAACAACTTTATTATATTATAAAAATTAAAATCAATCAACTATTTATTAATTAAAATGTTTTTTCTTTAATATAAGTTAGAGATAATTAATGTAAAAAAAGTTAAACCTTTAATTTTATTTAAAAAAAATTAAATTTATGTTATAATATCACAGAAGAAATCTTATATATTATTTAGTTTTGATTATATTTATTATTTATAAGGAGAAAGTTATGAAAAAGAATTTAAAGCTACTTCCTTATTTATTATGGACAGTTTTTTTTACTATAATTCCTTTAATTTTTATAATTTATTTTTCATTTAAAGTTAAAAATGAAAAATATGTTTTTACATTTTTAAATTATGAAAAATTTTTTGATTTAATATATATAAAAGTTTTTTTGGAATCAATTAAGCTTTCAATTCTATCAACATTTTTTTGCTTAATATTTGGCTTTCCAGCGGCATACGCTTTAAGCAGTGTTAAGAGTGAAAAAAGAAGAAATATTTTAGCTTTATTTTTTATAATACCTTTATGGACTAATTTTTTACTTAGAACATATTCATGTATGAGTATCTTTAGAGAACAAGGTATTGTAAATCAATTTTTAAAATATTTTTCTATTATAGATAAACCGATAAAGTTTTTAAATAATGATTACGCAATTTTATTTGGAATGATTTATAATTTTTTACCTTTTATGGTCTTGCCTATATACACCTCTCTTATCAATATAGATAAAGATTATATAGATGCAGCTAAAGATTTAGGAGCAAAAGAAAAAGATTTATTTTTTAGAATACTTATACCAATGAGTATGCCATCTATAATATCTGGTTGTATTATGGTATTTATGCCATCAGTTACAACTTTTATAATTTCAGACCTTCTTGGTGGTAGCCAAAAAATGATGCTTGGAAATTTAATTCAAAGAGAATTTTTAGCTGCAAGAAATTGGGAAACGGGTTCTAGTATTTCTGTAATTATGATTTTAGTTATTTTTATAACTCTTATTATTTTAAAGAAATTTACAAGTAAAAATGAATCTTTGGAGGGCTTTAAAGTATGGTAAAGAAAAGTCTAAATAAAATTTATTTAACTATTTGTTATGTATTTTTATATTTTCCAATAATTTTTATGTTTGTATATTCCTTTAATGAGTCCAAATATACAAATAAATTTACAAAATTAAGCTTAAAATGGTATATGGAACTTTTTAAAGACGAATCAGTAATGACAGCATTTTATCAAACGCTTATAATATCATTTATAGCTACTATTTTTGCACTTATAATTGGAACGCTTGGAGCTTGGTCTATCTATAAAGCTTTTAATCCTAAACTTAGAAGTTATTTTACAGATGTAACATATATTCCATTAGTGCTTCCAGATATTGTTATAGCAATTGGAATGATTATTCTTTATGTGTTTTTTAATTTTGAATTTGGATATTTTACAATTATTTTATCACATGTTATTTTTAATGTACCATATGTTGTTTTCGCAATTTTACCTAAACTTATAACTTTTGATAAAAGTCTATACGATTGTGCTATGGACCTTGGTGCAAAGCCATTTTATATATTTAGAAAAGTTATTTTGCCTCAATTAGTTCCAAACATGATTGTGGCAAGTTTAATAGCTCTTACAATGTCGCTTGACGATTTTACTGTAAGTTATTTCACTTCAGGAGGTGGAGTTATGACTTTATCTGTAAAAATATATTCGATGACTAAAAGAGGAATAAGTCCTAAAATAAATGCATTATCTACTTTGATGTTTGCAATTATTATTTTAGTTTCGGCGATTACTTATATAGTAAAAAACAAAAGTCCTGCAAAATAAAATATTTTTTAAAATTTAAACAAAAAATATTTTATTAATAAGGAGAAATATATGAAAAAAATATTAAAAAAATTATTAACATTAACATTAATTGGAACACTAGCTTTAACTGGATGTTCTAAAAAAGCTTCAAATGAAAAAAAAGAAGAAAATAAAGAACAATCTTCTGAAAAAAAAGTTTTAAAAGTAGCTAATACAGATCTTTTTATCGATCCTGAAACAGTTAAAGAATTTGAAAAAGAATATAATTGTAAAGTAAATTTCACATTTTTTGAAGAAAATGAAGAATGTTATACAAAATTAAAAAGTGGCGCAGAAAAGTATGATGTAATTGTTGCAAGCGACTATATGGTAGATACAATGGTTAGAGAAAATATGCTTGAAAAGTTAGATAAAAAAATGATTCCAAATATGGAAAAGATAAAACCTGAATATAGAAATTTAGTTTATGATCCAACAGGTGAATATTCTGTTCCTTATACAATAGGAAATATAGGAATAGCATATGATAAGTCAAAACAAGAAAAAGTTGATAGTTGGGCTGACCTTTGGAGTGAAAAAAACAAAGGTAATGTAGTTATGTTAGATGGTAGTAGATTTACAATGGCTATTGCAATGATAAAACTTGGACTTGACCCTAACTCAACTAAAAAAGAAGATATAGAAAAAGCAAGAGATGCTTTAATTGAACAAAAAAAAGTAGTTAAAAGTTATGTTGGAGATGACCAAGCAAAAGATTTGCTTATAGAAGGAAGCTCACAACTTACTTGTATTTGGGGTGGAGAAGCTCTACTTGCAAAAGATGAAAATAAAAATGTAGAATTTGTTTATCCTAAAGAAGGTGCAATTTTTATCTTTGATACTTGGGCAATGCCAAAGGTTGCTGAAAATAAAGAATTAGCTGCAAAATTTATAGATTTTATGTCTAGACCAGAAATGTCAGCAAAAAACTGTAATTTTGTAAAATATGCATCACCAATAGAAGGTGCAAGAGAACTTATGAGTGATGATTTAAAAAATAATGAAGTTGTATTTCCAACAAAAGAAGTTTTCAAAAAAGGATTTATAATGAAAGACCTTGGAGATGCTAATGAAATATTACAAAATGCATGGACAGAAATGAAAGCAAAATAGTAAAAAAAGTAAAGTTATTTTTATAACTTTACTTTTTTTGTAAAAAATTTTATAATATAGTAAGTGATTGAGATAAGAAAATAGGAGGAAGATGTATGAAATTTTTTATTGACACTGCTAATGTAGATGAAATAAAAGAAATTAATAACTGGGGAGTTATTGATGGGGTTACAACCAATCCTTCATTAATAGCAAAAGAAAAAAGAGATTTTAAACAAGTAATTAAAGAAATAGCATCAATTGTTGATGGACCTATTTCAGCAGAGGTTATAAGTTTAGATTCAAAAAATATGGTAAATGAGGCAAGAGAGCTTGCAAAAATAAATAAAAATATTGTTATAAAAATTCCTATGACAGAAGAAGGACTAAAGGCTGTTAATATTTTAAGTAAAGAAAATATTAAAACAAATGTAACATTAGTTTTTTCAGCAACACAAGCACTTCTTGCATCAAAGGCAGGAGCAAGTTATGTTAGTCCATTTTTAGGAAGACTTGATGATATAAGTACAGATGGAATGAATTTAATTGAAGATATTTGTCAAATATTTTCAATTTATGATATAGATACACAAATAATAGCAGCATCTGTTAGAACACCTATGCATGTTCTTCAAATTGCAAAAAGTGGAGCAGATATTGCAACTGTTCCATATAAAGTGTTTAAGCAAATGTTAAAACACCCACTTACAGATATAGGAATAGAAAAATTTCTAAAAGATTGGGAAAGTGTTAAATAGTAAAGGAGATAATTATGGATAGAAATTTAGCTTTAAATTTAGTAAGAGTTACAGAAGCAGCCGCTATAAGAGCGTCATATTTTTTTGGAAGAGGAGAAAAAAATGAAGCTGATGGAGCTGCAGTAGATGCTATGAGATCAATGTTTAATGAACTTCCTATGGAAGGAACTGTTGTAATTGGAGAAGGAGAAATGGACGAAGCTCCTATGCTATATATTGGAGAAGTTTTAGGTAATGGACAACCTAATGTAGTTAAGGTTGATATTGCAGTAGATCCTGTTGATGGAACAACTCTTGTTGCAAATGGACTTCCAAATGCAATAGCTGTTGCAGCTTGTGCTCCAAAGGGATGTTTACTACACGCTCCAGATATGTATATGGATAAAATTGCTGCAGGTCCACTTGCTGTTGATGCAATTCATATTGATTTACCAATTGAAATGAATGTAAGAAGACTTGCAAAAGCACTTGGAAAAGACGTAAGCGAAGTTACAGTAAGCATATTAAATAGAGAAAGACATAAAGATATAATATCTAGAGTTAGAAAGTTAGGAGCAAGAATAAAACTTTTTGAAGCAGGAGATATAGCACAAGCTATAGCAACTTGTATAGATAATAGTGGGTGTGACTTAATGGTTGGAATAGGTGGAGCTCCAGAGGGAGTATTAGCTGCTGCAGCTATAAAAGCTTTGGGTGGAGTTTTCCAAGGAAGACTTGTTCCAGCTGATGAAAATGAATATAAAAGATGTGAACAAATGGGACTTGATGATCCTAATAAAATACTTGAAATGGACGATTTAGTAAAAGGTAATGAAGTTTTATTTGCAGCAACAGGTGTAAGTGATGGAGAATTTTTAAACGGAGTAAGACATATAGGAAATGATAGAGTAAAAACTTATTCTGTTGTAATGAGAGCAGAAACAGGAACAATTAGATTTATAGAAGCAACACATACTATTTCTAAAAAACCTGAATATGCTAAATTAAAAAGATAATTATGCAAAGAGAACTTTTAAAAAATAAATATCTTGATGAATTAAAACAAATTGCTAAAAATTATGGTGTTGCAAATGTTTCAAAATATCGAAAAGATGAACTTATAGATGAGATTTTAAGATACGCAAACTCAGAAAATAAAGATAATTTTTTAAAACCTATTAAAGAAGATGAAGAAGAAACTCCTTTAGAAAAACAAAATAATACAAAAACTGTTTGTGGAATAATTGATATAACTGTAGACGGTTATGGATTTTTACGTTCAAATGGATATGATTCTGGAGAAGATGATATTTATGTCTCTCCCGTACAGATAAGAAGATTTCACCTTAGAAAAGGGGATAAAATCTTAGGATTAACAAGAGAAAGTAAAGAAAGTGAGAAATTTTCACCATTAATTTACTTAAATGAAATAAATGATATAAAGATACAAGATTTAAAGACAAGAAAAAATTTTGATGATTTAATACCTATATATCCAGATGAAAAATTTAATCTAGAGTATAAAAAAGATGAAATTTCAACAAGGCTTATAAACTTTATGGTTCCAATAGGCAAAGGACAACGTGCTTTAATTGTAGCACCACCAAAGGCTGGTAAAACAAGTCTTCTTCGTGCTATTTTAAAAGCGATAGAAGTAAATTATCCTAAAACTAAAATTTTTGTTTTGTTAATTGATGAAAGACCAGAAGAAGTTACTGAAATGAAAAAATTTACAAAGGCACAAGTTATATCATCAACTTTTGATGAACTACCACAAAATCATATAAGACTTAGTGAGTTTGTTCTTGAAAGGGCAAAAAGACTTGTCGAACTTGGTGATGATGTTGTTATTTTAGTAGATAGTATAACAAGATTATCTCGTGCATACAATGTAAATACTCCATCTTCTGGTAAAACTCTAACTGGAGGGCTAGATCCGTTTGCGTTAAATAAGCCGAAAAAATTTTTTGGCTCAGCAAGAAATGTAGAAAATGGAGGAAGTCTTACAATTATTGCAACAACTCTTATCGATACTGGAAGTAAAATGGATGATATGATTTATGAAGAGTTTAAAGGAACAGGAAATATGGAAATTCATTTAAGTAGAAGACTTTCTGAGCTTAGAATTTTTCCTGCAATAGATATTTATAAATCGGCAACTAGAAAAGAAGATTTACTTTTAACTAAAGAAGAATTGGAAGTTTCTACAATGATAAGAAGAAAATTATCTAATGCAAATAGTAATGAAATAACAGAAACTATAATTAGAAATTTGAAAAAAACTCAAAACAATGAAGAATTTTATAATATAATTTTAAAAAATAAATTATAAAAATAAAAAAAATATCAGAAACAAATTTATTTCTGATATTTTTTATTTTTAAAAATTTTTACACAATATTTAAAATATGATATAATTAATTAAATAAACGTCTTATTACAAAATTTATAATTAGACCTTTAGTAGAGATAAACTTTTATTTGTATTACAAATATTGTAGAGGTATTTTATGTTGAATTTAAAGAAAAAAAGAAATGCTATTTTTATAGCTATTTTTATTTATATTTTAGGTATTAGTATTATTTTTTTTCAAACCATGATAGAAAATAATAGAATAAAAAAACAAAGAGATGCATATTACATTATCATGGATAAAAATCAAAAAGATGTTTTAAAAATTGATAAAAAGTATTTTAATTTAGAGAAAATAGAAAAAATTAGATTTTCAAAAAAAGATGAACAAAGAGTTTATACAGTTGAAGATAAAAAACTTATAGAAGATATAATGGATAAAATTAATTTTGGAAAATTTGTCTATGATGAAGATATTTCTGAAATTGAACAAGATATTACAGTTACAATATTTAATTCAAGTAATTTATTAACTATAACTTTGTCAAAAGATGATAAAAATGCAGTATTAGATTATAATGATAAAAAATTTTTAGTAACTGTAGATGAAGAGTTTTATGATTTTATATACGATTTATATGATAAAATATCAAGTTAGGAAAAAATATGACGATTAAAGAACTTATAGAAAAACATGGAGATATACATGAAAACTGGCTTATATTAGAATTTTTAACTAATAAAGAAATATTTGAGTTAAAGTTTTCAAAAAATTATTCTGTAGATGATATTTACGACGATTTTTTAAAAATATTAGAAAAAAGAAAAGAACATTACCCTCTACAGTATATATTTGGAAAATGGAATTTTTATGGCTTAGAGCTTTTTGTTGATAGCTCTGTTTTGATTCCTCGTTTTGAAACAGAAATTTTAGTTGATGAAATTTTAAAATTAAATTGTAACAAAGAAAAAATTTTAGATATAGGAACTGGAAGTGGAGCAATTTCTCTTGCACTTTCAAGTAATTTAAAAGATTCAATTATTTATGGAGTAGATATAAGTAAAGAGGCGTTAAAAGTTGCAAATAAAAATAAACAAAGTCTTTCTTTAGAAAATGTACATTTTTTTGAAAGTGATATTTTTTCTAATATCAAAGATAAAGATTTTGATGTTATAGTTTCAAATCCTCCATATATTGATGAAAAAGATATGAAAAGTTTAGAAAAAGAACTTTATTTTGAACCACAAAATGCTTTATATGGTGGTAAAGATGGACTTTATTTTTATAAAAAAATAATAGAAAGTGCAAATGATTATTTAAAAAATGATGGAATTTTGGCTTTTGAAATAGGATATAATCAAAAAGAAAGTATTTTTGATATGCTAAAGGATAAAAATTTTAAAATTCTATTTTCAAAACGTGATTTTTCAAATTTTGATAGAATAATTGTAGCAAAAAAGGAAAATATATAATGATTTTATTAACTTTATTTTTTGTATTCTTTTTTATAGGAATTTATAATTTTGGTGGTGGATATGCAATGGTGCCACTGATAATATCATTGGCAGTAGATAAATATAATTGGCTTAGTCTTAGTGAATTTGTAAATTTTTTAACTATTTCACAAGTTACACCAGGACCTATTGCAATTAATCTTGCTACTTTTGTTGGATATAGTGTTGGTGGTGGAATTTTAGGTTCTATAATTGCTACAATTTCTGTTGTTTTGCCAAGCTTTATTATAATTACACTTATAGTTTTTTTTATGAATAAGTTTAAAGATAATGTCTATATAAAAAATTTTTTTATAGGCATAAGACCGGTTGTTGTAGGACTTATAGCAACTAGTTGTCTTTCAGTTATTGATGGAGATTTTTTTAGTGTATATTCAATTTTAGTTTTTCTTATTGTATTTTATTTAACTACATTTAAAAATTTAAATCCAATAATTGCTATATTTTTAACTGGATTTATAGGAATGTTCATAATATAGGAGAATATTTATGTTATTTAAACTTTTTAAAATATTTATATATTTAAGTACACTTACAGTAGGTGGTGGAGCAGCTATGATTCCTGTTATTAATAAAGAACTTGTAGAAAAAAATAAGTTTATGACTGAAGAGGAATTTTTAGATGCTCTTGGAATTGCACAAAGTACTCCTGGCGTTTTAGGGTGCAATATAAGTATAATAGTTGGATATAAAATTTGTGGAATAAAAGGAGCGATTGTATGTTTATTTTGTTCTATATTTCCAGCGTTTTTTTCAATTTTAATAATTTCATTATTTTTTAAAGATATAGCAAAAAATTATTATGTAAATAAATTTTTTATTGCAGTTAAACCTGCACTTGTTGCAGTTTTGGCATCTGCATTTGTAATACTTGGCAAAAAATCAAAATTAAAATATTATCATTACATAACAAGTATAATAGTTGTGATTTTAGTTTTTTATTTTAAAGTAAGCCCATTTATAGTTATATTTTTAGGTGGACTTGGTTATATTTTATACTTTAAAATTTTTAATAAAGATTAAATCTTTTATACAATGGTTAAATATGATATAATAATAATTATACTACGATAAGGAGAGATACGTTTTGTTTGATAAATTAGATTTATTAGTTGAAAAATTTCAAGAATTAGAAGGTAAGATAATTGATCCTGAAATTATGAAAGATATGAATGTATGGCAAAAACTCGCTAAAGAACATGGCGATTTGAAACCAGTTGTTGAAAAATATAAAGAATATTCAAAAAACAAAAAAGAACTTGAAGAAAATAAAGAAATGTTAAAAGAAACATCAGATGATGAAATGAAAGAACTTATAAAAGAAGAAATTTCTCTTTTAGAAGAAAATATCGAAAAAGAAGAAGAAGAACTTAAAATTTTACTTTTACCTAAAGACCCTAATGATGAAAAAAATGTATTTATGGAAGTAAGAGCAGGTACTGGAGGAGATGAAGCAGGACTTTTTGCTGAAGATCTTTTAAGAATGTACAGAATGTATGCTGACAAGCAAAAATGGAAAACAGAAATTATGAGTATTTCAGAACAAGGAGTAGGTGGAATAAAAGAAGTAGTTTTTCTTGTAAAAGGTAAAGGTGCTTATTCAAAGCTTAAATATGAAAGTGGCGTTCATAGAGTACAACGTGTTCCAGTAACAGAATCAAGTGGTAGAATTCATACATCAGCAGCTACAGTTGCAGTTTTACCAGAAGTTGAAGATGTTGATGTTGTTATAAATCAAAATGATTTAAGAATAGATGTTTATAGAGCAAGTGGTAATGGTGGACAATGTGTAAATACAACAGACTCTGCAGTTAGAATTACTCATATTCCAACAGGTCTTGTAGTTACTTGTCAAGATGAAAAATCACAGCTTAAAAATAAAGATAAAGCTATGAAAATATTAAAATCTAGACTTTATGAAAAATATCAAGAAGAACAAAATAAAGATATTGCAGATGCAAGAAAATCACAAATTGGTTCAGGGGATAGATCTGAAAGAATAAGAACATATAACTTTCCTCAAGGAAGAGTTACAGACCATAGAATAAATATGACAATCTATCAATTAGAAAGTTTTCTAAATGGAGATATTTCTGAAATGATAGATGCTCTTATAACAAATGACCAAGCAAAAAAATTACTTGCTATTTCGGAGTAGATAATGAAAAAAATAAAATTTACAAACAAAAATTTAAGATTTTTTGTAAGTTTTTTTATTTATGGTTTTGTAATATTTTTTCTTTTTTCTTTTCTATTTAAAATAAGCAATAAAGATGAAAATAAACACAATATTGTAACAAGTAAGAATAAAAAAGAAAACAAAAAAGAAAATAAAAATAAAATAGATATATCAAAACTCGATTTTGAAATAAAAGTTGGTAATCCTAAAAAAGTTATTTCTGATAAAGAAATTATGGATGCACTTTTAAAAAGTGAAGATGAAGATATTAAGTATATTTTAAAAAATAAAGATAAGTTAGATGATTCATATTTTAGATTATTGTATAATAATATTTCTGCAAAATTTTTCATAAAAGATTTATTAGAAAATAAGTCGATTGATTATTACATTGGAGAAAGTGTTCCGTTTAAAAGAAAGATTCCATATTATTTACAATGGGATAGAAGATGGGGAAATAAAGTTTATGGTAAATTTAATATAGCAACAGGTGGTTGTGCTCCTACGTCCATGGCGATGGTTATTTCCGGACTTTTAAAAGATCATAATATTACTCCTATTGATTTAGCAAAATATCAAGATTATGTAGATGATTTTGGAACAGATTGGGGATATTTTATAAATGTAGCTAATTTTTATGGAATTTATGGTAGAGTTATCAATAAGGATAAAGAATTATATAAAGAAGAATTAAAAAAGTCTCATCCGATAATTTTAAATGTTAAGCCTGGAGATTTTACATCCGTTGGACACTACATAGTTTTAGTTGATGTTGATAAAGAGGGAATGTTTATAGTAAATGATCCTAATAGTCCAAAAAATTCTAATTGCAAATGGAGTTTTGAAAGATTAAGTCCTCAAATAAAGCAATCATGGGTTTTTAGTAAGAAGGAGTAATTATGGGCAGTATTTTAAATTTTTTAATTTATTTTTTTAGGGCAACACCTGAAGGAAAAGATATAGTTAAATATGGTAACACACATATTATACTTATGTTAATAGCTTTTTTGGGAGCTATTTTGATTTATTGTTTTAGAAAATCATTAAAGTATAAATATAAATTTATTTTGAAAATTTTTGTTGTATTTTTATTTTTACAACAATTAGTGTTATATTGTTGGTATGTTTTTAGTGGTGCTTTTTCATGGAAGGTAAGTTTGCCACTTTATGATTGCAGGGTTGCTATATTATGTTTGATTTTTGGAGTTTTTTTTAACAGTGATAGACTTAAAAGAATAGGTATATATCTAGGATTTATAGGTTCGATTATTGCTTTAATAACTCCAGAACTTGATAGATTTATCTTTCCTCACTATACATGGTTTAGTTTTTTTGTAGGGCATATAATGCTTCTTTGGGTAAGTTGTTATATATTTTTTGTAGAAGAGATAGAAATATCATTTGAAAAGTACAAGGAAGTTTTTATATTTACAAATTTATTACATATAATAATATTGTTTGTAAATAGAATAATACATGCAAATTATGCATATTTAACAAAACCTCCTATATTTGAAAGTGTAGCACAAGAAATTCCACATAGTCTTTATGTGTTCATTATGCTTTTAAATTTCAATATAATATTGTTTTTTGTACATTTTTATTTTATAGGATCAAGAAATAAAAAATTTAAAATAAAAAAAATAAATATGAAAAAATTTAGAATAAAAAAATTTAATAAAAAAAATTTAAAAAAATAAACCTATTTAAAAATTTGCAAATAAAAAATTTTTATGTTATAATAACAATAGAATATTTATGAAAGGAAGAAGAGTGGATGTAAATCCACTCTTTCGTTTTAATAAAATTTTAAAAAGGAGATTGTTTTGAAAAAAGAGGAATTATTAAAAGAAATACAGACAATATTTAGTAAAATATTCAAAGATAATGGTATTGAATTTGTAGATGTTGAATATGTTAAAGAACCAAAAGGAAATGTTCTAAGAATTTTTATAGATAAAAAAGATGGTGTAGATTTAGATTCTTGCGAATTTGCAAGTAATTTGGTTAGTGAATGGTTAGATGAAGTTGATCCTATTGAACAGTCTTATTTTTTGGAAGTTTCATCGCCTGGAATTGACAGAGAAATAAAATTAGATAAACTTGAAAATTTTATTGATAAAAAAATATTGATTAAATGCTATAAAAAAATAAATGGAACTAAAGAGTTTATAGGATATTTAAAGAAATATGATGATGTAAAATTAACTTTAGATATAAATAAACAAAGTATTGATTTTGATAAAAATGATATAGCTATAATAAAAACACAAAATTAATTTTAAGGAGGAGATTATGAAAGCGGCAACAGATTTTTTAAAAGCTTTAGATGAAATTGAAAGTGAAAAAGGAGTTTCAAAAGAAATAATATTTGATTCCTTAGAAAAAGCACTTTTAAAGAGTTATGAAAAAAATTTTAAAGAACATGAAAATGTAAAGGTAAATATCAATCGAGAAACAGGTAAAGTAGAACTTTTTTCTATAAAAAAAGTTGTTGAAGAAGTTTTAGACAATATTACAGAAATTTCTTTAGAAGATGCTAAAAAAATTAGCTCTAAGTACAAAATAGATGATGAAGTTTCTATTAAGTTAAAAACTATGGATTTTGGAAGAGTTGCAGCTCAAACTGCAAAAAATATTGTAATTCAAAAGATAAAAGATGCCCAAAGAGATGTTATATATAATGAATTTCAAGAAAAAGAAAGAGAACTTATATCTGGAACTATTCAAAGAATAGACAGAAATAATCTATTTATAGATTTAGCAAAGACAGAAGCTATTGTTACTCCTTTAGAACAAGTTAAAACAGAAGTTTATAGAGTTGGAGAAAGACTTAAATTTTATGTAAAAGAAGTTAAAAATACAACTAAGGGAGCTCAAATTCTTCTTTCAAGGTCAGATGTTAATTTTGTTTTAAGACTTTTTGAGCTTGAAGTTCCAGAAATTTTAGATGGAACTGTTGAAATTCAATCAATTTCAAGAGAACCAGGAAGTAGAACAAAAATTTCCGTTTTTTCAAAAAATGAAGATGTAGACCCTGTTGGAGCTTGTGTAGGATTTAAAAAATCAAGAGTTAGTTCGATTATAAAAGAATTAAAAGGAGAAAAAATTGATATTATAGTTTATAGTAAAGATATTAAACAATATTTAGCAAATGCTTTAAGTCCATCAGAAGTAATAGCTGTATTTACAAATGAAGATGAAAATAGGGCAAAAATTTTGGTTCCTGATTCACAACTTTCTTTAGCTATTGGAAAAGAAGGTCAAAATGCTAGACTTGCAGCTAAACTTACAAATTGGAGAATTGATATTAAAGGTTTTGAAAAATATAAAGAAGAAGTAGAAAACTTAACAATAGAAGATTATTTCTCTGGTGAAAAAGAATTTATAGAAAATGGATTTGTTTTGTAGGTGATTTTATGAAAAGTAGAAAAATTCCTATGAGAAAATGTGTATCTTGTGGACAAAAGCGTGAAAAAAAAGATTTATTAAGAATAGTAAATAATAAAGAACAGGAAGTTTCCTTTGATGAAACAGGTAAGAAAAATGGAAGAGGAGCATATATTTGTAAATCTGTAGAATGTATAGATAAAGCTAAGAAGAGTAAAAGATTAAATATATTATTAGATACAGAAATAGATAGTGAATTTTATGAAAAATTAAAAGAATATATACAATCTGTATAGAACTAGCAAAGGGGTGCTAATATGAGTAAAGTAAGAGTGCATGAACTTGCAAAAGGATTAAATATAACAAGTAAAGAACTTATTAATAAAATGTCTGAATTAGGAGTTGAAGTTAAAAGTCATATGTCTATATTAGAAGGGAAAGATTTAGAGGTAGTTATAGGATATTTTAGAAAAAATGAATCCTTAAAAAACGACTCTAAAAAAGATCAGATAAATAAAGATAATAATGAAACTAAAGTCAATAAAGAAAATAAAGATAACAAAGAAAATAATAAATATTCAAAAGATAAAAAAGATTTTAATAAAAATTATTCAA
>KQ959621.1:14955-16451 GCA_001552895.1 Tissierellia bacterium KA00581 | reverse complement strand
ATATTTTCCATTTACAAAGTATCTTTTTCCATTTCCATCTACTGCATAACCTGTTAGTTTCTTTCCGTCTTTGAAATAGTACCATGCATTTCCGTCATCATACCACCAGTTTGCTAAATTTCCATCTGCATAGAATAAATTATTTAAATAACCTTGAAGATATTTTCCGTTTTTAAATTGATGTTTTCCATTTGAATCTATTCCTTCGCCTGTTAATTTCTTTCCGTTTTTAAAAAAGTACCAAGCTTTTCCGTCGTCATACCACCAGTTAGCAGGTTTCTTATTTTCATCATAAAAAATTCCATTTTCATAAGCGTTAGTAGCTGCTAAACTTTTTACATTGTCTTTAGCCAAAAAAGCTCCAAGTACAATAGCACCTAATAATGTAAACTTTAATTTTTTATTCATTATCTTTCTCCTTTAACGTAACAATATTTTATTTCACAAATTATATCACACATTATACTACAATTTTTCTAAATTGTAAACATAAGTTAATTACATAATTGTATAAGCTTTTATTTTAATCTCATAAAATATATATCCTTTATAATTCTATAAATGTAATAATATGGTTTATATATTGATGCGTATTCATAATTGTTTGTTGAGATACCATTATTTGAATAGTTGCAATGAATTATATTGTCTTTATCTACAAAAATACCAGTATGTCCTCCCGCTCCTAAGGAGTATCCTTTTTTGCCCCATATAAATATATCTCCTCTTTTTCTATCCCAATTTTCATTTTCGCTAACCAATTCAAATCCATGATTTAGCAAAAATTTATGTTCGGATTCTGTATTTGTAGGATATTTCGGTTCTATTCCAAGTGCATAACAAACAGCATAATACAATGAACTTGAACAATCATAAGATTTCTTTCCTGTTCTATTTATCATAGAATATGTTACTTTGCCTTCTCTGTCTTTAAACCATTTTATTATACTATCTGTTAGTTTCATTTTTTCATACTGATTATTTATATATTTTTTATTTTCCGAAGTTTCTGAAAATCCAGTTATCTTTTTACCATTTCTAAAAAGAAAATAATTTGTTCCATCATATTTCCAGCCATTTGCAAGAGTTTTATTTTCATCATAAAAATATCCATTTATATAAACTCTTCCTTCAAATCTAATACCTTCTTTATATAAATTTCCATTATATTTTCCATTTGCATATTTTCCATTTACAAAGTATCTTTTTCCATTTGAATCTACTGCTTCTCCTGTTAGTTTTTTTCCGTCTTTGAAATAGTACCAATCTTCTCCGTCGTCATACCACCAATTTGCAGGTCTTTTGTTTTCATCGTAAAAAATTCCATTTACATAATTATTAGCTGTTATATCTACTCCATCTTTATATAAATTTCCTTTATATATTCCATTTGCGTATTTTCCGTTTACAAAATATCTTTTTCCATTTGCATCTATTCCTTCACCTGTTAGTTTTTTTCCACCTTTGAAATAGTACCAATCATTTCCGTCATCATG
>KQ959621.1:14237-14855 GCA_001552895.1 Tissierellia bacterium KA00581 | reverse complement strand
AGAATAAATTATTTGCATATCCTGTTAGATATTTTCCGTTTTTAAATTGATGTTTCCCATTTGAATCTGTCCCTTTTCCTGTTAATTTCTTTCCATTTTTAAAAAAGTACCAAGCTTCTCCGTCGTCATACCACCAGTTGGCAGGTTTCTTATTTTCATCGTAGAAAATTCCGTTTACATAACTGTTACAACTTGCATCTACACCATCTTTATATAAATTTCCATTATATACTCCATTTGCGTATTTTCCATTTACAAAATATCTTTTTCCATTTCCATCTACTGCATAACCTGTTAGTTTTTTTCCGCCTTTAAAAAAGTACCATGCGTATCCATCATCTGCCCACCAATTACATGGATTTCCGTCTTGATAAAATACATTATTTTTGTAACCTTGAAGGTATTTTCCGTTTTTAAATTGATGTTTCCCATTTGCATCTGTTCCTTCGCCTGTTAATTTCTTTCCGTATTTAAAAAAGTACCAAGCTTCTCCATCATCATACCACCAGTTTGCAGGCCTTTTATTTTCATCATAGAAAATTCCATTTACGTAATTATTGGCTGTTATATCTACGCCATCTTTATATAAATTTCCTTTATATACTCCATTTGCATATT
>KQ959621.1:0-14137 GCA_001552895.1 Tissierellia bacterium KA00581 | reverse complement strand
AGTACCAAGCTTTTCCGTCGTCATACCACCAGTTGGCTAAATTTCCATCTGCATAAAATAAATTATTTAAATAACCTTGAAGATATTTTCCATTTTTAAATTGATGTTTTCCGTTTGAATCTATTCCTTCGCCTGTTAATTTCTTTCCGTTTTTAAAAAAGTACCAAGCTTTTCCGTCGTCATACCACCAGTTAGCAGGTTTCTTATTTTCATCATAAAAAATTCCATTTTCATAAGCGTTAGTAGCTGCTAAACTTTTTACATTGTCTTTAGCCAAAAAAGCTCCAAGTACAATAGCACCTAATAACGTAAGCTTTAATTTTTTATTCATTATCTTCCTCCTTTAACATAATAATAATACTCTAATACATATACATTATACTATAATTTTTTAATTTGTAAATAGTTATTTTATTTTTTGCTTTTATATATTTTTGCCTATATTTTATGTTATAATTACTAATATATTACATATTTAGTTAATTTTACAACATATATAAATTTTGTTAAATATTTTTTTAATAAATTTTATTGTAATTTTGTTTTAATGCTATAAATTTGCGGAATATATAATATTATTAGTATTTTTAAGGAGAATTTTATGAAACAAAGCAAACGTGAAATGATATTACATGGAAATATTTACAAAACTATCGCAATTATATCTATTCCTATTATTTTAAACAATTTTATTCAACAGCTTTATTCTTTAGCTGATGCTTTTTGGCTTGGAAAACTTGGAACTGTTGAATTCGCATCAACAAGTTTTACATGGCCTGTTATTTTTTTGTTTAATTCAATAGGAATCGGTCTTTCTATCGCAACCATTTCTTTAGTTTCTCAGCTTATTGGAAAAGAAGATTTTTCAAAAGCACAAAAATATTCTGACACTCTTATAAATATTTCTTTGTTATTTTCACTAATTTTTATGATTTGCGGATATTTATCAGCAAAACCAATAGTAACTATCATGGGAGCTACAGGAAGTCTTGCAAAACACAGCATAATTTACTTACAATATAGTTATTTTGGAATTCCATTTATATTTTTATACTACATATATTCATCAATTTTTTCATCACAAGGAAAAAATACCATTCCAACTGTAATAAGTGGTGTTTGTGTCGTTTTAAATATGATTTTAAATCCATTTTTTATTTTCGATAAAATTCCCTTTTTATCTCTTAACGGTTTAAATCTTGGAGTTAAAGGAGCTGCATTAGCAACAGTTTTAACTCAAGCTCTTATGTTTATAGCTGGATTTATTCATTTAAGAATTACTAAAGATATAATAAAATTAAATTTTTCTAGTTTATTTTTTATAAAATGGAAAAAAAACATTTTAACAAAAATTTATAAAATCGCTCTACCATCAGTTATGGGACAAATTGGTGCTGCAATTGGATTTATAATTTTAAATTCTTTTATACAAAGCTATGGAACCCAAACAATTGCAGCTTATGCTATGGTAAATAGAATAAGTGGTCTTTTAAACATACCTCCTAGTGGAATAGGAGGTGCAATAACTTCTATAATCGGTCAAAATATAGGTTGTAGAAATATAAAAAGAGTAAAAGAAACTTTCAAAAAAGCATCAATAATAGTAATTGTAATGTCTATAATAATTGCAATTATAAGCTTTATATATAGATACGAAATATTACAATTTTTCATAGATGCACCTAAAGAATCAACACTTATGCAACAAGCAAATAGTTATATGTTCTACACATTGATAACCCTTATAATGTTAAATATGTTTTTTATCTACCAAGGACTTTTTCAAGGATCTGGAAATAGTAAATACTCAATGATTATAGATATGGTAAGACTATTTATAATTAGAATTCCACTTATACTATTTTTTAAACATTTTACAAACCTAAACGCAACAGGAATATGGATAGCTATGGCAAGCTCAAATGTTTTAATTGCAATAATAGCACATTTTATTTACTTAAACGGAGGCTGGAAAGAAGGCTCTTTTAGATAAAATTTTGTAAAATAAAAAGAGACTTTTAAAAGTCTCTTTTTTATTAAATATTTTTACATTCCCATTTGTTTTTTTACTTCTTCGGCGAAATCTTCTTCTTTCTTTTCTATTCCTTCACCTACTTCAAATCTTGTGTATTCAACAATTTCAATATTTCCGCCTAATTCTTTTGCTTTATCATTAACGGCTTGTAGGACTGTTTTTGAATCATCTAAAACATATTTTTGGCTAAATAAAGCGTATTGTTGATCAACTAAAGTATTATCTTGGATAAATCTTTCTATTTGTCCAGGTATTATTTTATCCCAAATTTTTTCTGGTTTATGTTGTTTCTTTAAGTCTTCTTTTAATATTTCTTCTTCTTTTTCTAAAACTTCTTTAGTAATTTGAGACATTGAACCAAATTGTGGAATTCTCTTTAGATGTTTTCCAAGTCTTTGTAATTCTTCATTTTCTTTTTCTATAGATCCTTTAAGAGCTAAATATTCTTTTTCAACAAAATCTTTGTCTAAATCTTTATAGCTTAAAAATTTAGGTTTCATTGCAGAAATATGCATACAAATATTTTGAATTAATTCTTTTGCTTTTTCTTTTGTATTTTCGCTATCACATTTAGCTTTTAAGATAACTCCAACTTTCTTGTTAAAATGAACATATCCACAAACAAGATCATTTTCACTATCTCCTTTAGTAAAACCAAGTCTTCTAACTACTATATTTTCACCAATATTTGAGATTTGTAATTTTATAAATTCTTCAAAATTTGTATTATCTATTGTTGAATTATTAAGTTCATCAATAGTTTTGATTTCATTATTGTATACATGTTCTGTAATTTTTTTTGTAAGAGATACAAAATTTTCATTTTTAGCAACAAAATCTGTT
The DNA here is from genome assembly GCA_001552895.1 of Tissierellia bacterium KA00581. Classification (GTDB taxonomy): domain Bacteria; phylum Bacillota; class Clostridia; order Tissierellales; family Peptoniphilaceae; genus Parvimonas. The sequence goes on along the minus strand of KQ959621.1, from coordinate 11,259 downwards.
TGAGAATTTATTTCTGTTAATGCTGCTTTTGAATGATTATCATCTATAACTAAAGTAATTAAACCTTCAGCTGCAACTTTATTTGACTTTTTAGCAGCTTTTGCTAATCCTTTTTCTCTTAAAAATTCAACCGCTTTTTTTATATCCCCTTCTACTTCTTGTAATGCCTTTTTGCATTCCATCATTCCAGCACCAGTAGTTTCTCTTAATTCTTTTACTAATTTTGCAGTAATTTCCATAATTTCCTCCTAAACATTTTAAAAAAGGTAAGGATAACTTTAAAATTAATCCTTACCCTTTAATTTTTTATATTATTCTTCAGTTGTTTGTTCTACAACTTCTTCTTTTACTTCTTCAACTTCTACAGTTTCTTCATTAACTTCTTCTTGTTGTCCTTGTTTAGCTTCAACTATAGCATTTGCAATTGTTCCTGTTAATAATTTTACAGCTCTTATAGCATCATCATTTCCTGGAATTGCAATATCAACTTCGTCAGGATCACAATTTGTATCAACAACTCCAACAACTGGAATACCTAAAATTCTTGCTTCATTTACAGCTATTTTTTCATTTTTAGGGTCAATTACAAATAATACATCTGGTAACTTATCCATTTCTTTAATACCACTTAAGAATTTTTCTAACTTTTCAGTTTCTCTTCTTAATTTAATTACTTCTTTTTTAGGTAATCTTTGGAAAGTTCCATCTTCTTCCATAAGTTCAAGTTTCTTTAATCTGTCAATTCTCTTTCTTATTGTCTTATAGTTAGTAAGCATTCCTCCTAACCATCTTTGACTTACAAAAAATTGACCACTTCTTTTAGCTTCTGTTTCAACAGCTTCTTGAGCTTGTTTTTTTGTTCCTACAAAAAGAACTTTTCCTCCATCAGCTACGATATCTCTTATAAATTCATAAGCATCTTCTATTTGCTTTACAGTTTTTTGTAAATCTATTATATAGATTCCATTTCTTTGTGTGAAGATGAATTTTTTCATCTTAGGGTTCCATCTTCTTGTTTGATGTCCAAAATGAACCCCTGCTTCTAATAAATTTTTCATTGAAATTACTTGTGACATTTCTTTTTACCTCCTGTTTTTAACCACCCATATCTATCAACTTGTAAAGAACCATATAGGCAACACTTGTACAATCAAGATATGTGTCCATTCAATACAAAATTATATCATATCAAAAAATTTTTGTAAAGAGTTTTATAAATTTTTTAATATATTATTTTGTATTATTAACTTTTTGATAACTTAAGCTATTGTAAATAATCATGAAATTAAATCTTCTCTTTGATAATTTTTTTAAGGTAAATTTTATGATTATTAAAAACAAAAAGAGATTAATTTTTAAATTTTTTACTTTTAAATATTAATCTCTTTTTTATAAACTAAATATCTAAATTTTCTACAACTAAAATTTCTTTAAACAATATTTTTGTTAATTTAAGTTTTATTGTATCATCTTTTGCTTTTACAGAATTTTCTACATATACATCTATATTACCTTCTTTGTATAAAGTAAAATTATCTTCTTTTGGTTCTCCCAGTTCAACAACTGGTTGAGGTTCGCCGATTCCTCAGGATGAACAACCTTTTACTCTTATATTTAAAGAATTTTTATTCTTTTTTTCTAAAAATTTAAAAACTTTATCTTGTATTTCTATTTTCATAAATGCTCCTTTTATTATTTATTATTTATTATAGATTTCTTCGTTAATTGTTTTTAGGCTTTTGCTAGTTACAACACCTGCAACTGTTGCTCCACTTACGTTTAATGCAGTTCTTGCCATATCAATTAAAGGTTCTATTGCAACTAAAAGTCCTGCAAGTTCAACTGGAAATCCCATTGCAGATAAAACTGTTATTGCTGCAAATGTAGCTCCTCCACCAACTCCTGCTATTCCAAAAGATGCAAAAGCTGTTATTATTACAAGTTTTAATAAAAATAATATTCCAAATGGGTTTATTCCAAGTGTTGGTGCTATCATGCCAGCAAGCATTGCAGGGTAGATTCCTGCACAACCATTTTGTCCTATACTTACTCCAAGTGAAGATGAAAGGTTTGATATTCCTTCATCAACTCCTAAATTTTCTATTTGATTAGAAACTGTAAGAGGTAAAGTTCCAGCTGATGATCTTGATGAAAATGCAAAAAGAAAAGTTGGTGCAGATTTTTTGAAAAATTTAATTGGATTTAATCCTACTAAAAGAATGATAATTCCATGTACTACAAACATAAGTGCTATTGCAAGGTAGTTTGCAACAACAAAATTTACAAGTTTTAAAATTTCTTTTACATTACTTGTTGAAACTACTTTTGTCATAAGAGCTAAAACTCCATAAGGTGTAAGTCTTAAGATTATTTGTACAAGTCTCATAACTACATCGTGTAACATTAGAACGAAATCTTTAAATTTTTCTGAACTATCTTTATTGATTTTTCTAAGTTGTAATGCTGAAATTCCAATTAGTGTTGAAAATACAACTACAGCTAAAGTTGCATTTTGACCCATTCCTGCCATTGCTGCAAATGGATTTTTTGGAATAATTTCTATCAATTGACTTTGTAGAGTCTTTGAAGAAATGCTTTCTAAAGTTTTAACAATTTGAGCTGCTCTTTGTGTTTCTTGCGCTCCTTTTTGAATGCTAGATGCGCTAAGATTAAATATAGCAGTTACAATAGCTCCTAAAAATGCTGCTATTGCTGTTGTAAATAATAGTATAAAAATAACTCTTGTTGCTTTTTTCCCAAGGCCTTTTGAATCTTGTCTAACTATTGCAGTTAAAATTGAAATGAAAATAAGTGGTATAACTATCATATTTAAGAGTCTTACATATGCTCCTCCTACGATAGATATCCAGCTATTTGCAAATAAAACTGCTTTGTTATCAGAGCCAAAAACTATCTGCAAAACGCTTCCAAAAATTATTCCTAAACATAGAGCAAAAACTACTCTAAAGTTAAATGATTTGTTTATTTTTTTCATAAATACTAAAACGTATGCTAAAAAAATAAATATACAAATCAAAACAGTACCTAAAATGTACATAATGTTCCTCCTAAAAAATATTTTTTAAAGTTATACCCTAAAAAATAATTTTAAAATCACTTTTTATATATTTTTTTAAAATTATATAAAATTAATAAAATAAAAAAACACTAAATAAAAAAATTTAGTGTTTTTTTATAAAATTTTATTTTGTTTTTAAATCTATTTCAAACCCGCACTTTTCATCAGAGCATTTAAGTACATGTTTAAATCTATTTTTTACCTCTACTAAAAATTTTCCGCACTTTTTACAAAATTTATCAGCGATTGGTTTATCCCAAATTGCAAAATCACAATCTGGATAATTTTCACAACCATAAAATACTTTTCTTTTTTTAGACATTTTTTCTATTATTTTTCCGCCACATTTAGGACATTTAACTTTTGTATCTTTTACTTCTTTCTTTATATAGTTACAATCTGGAAATCCACTACATCCTGTAAATGTTCCAAATTTTGTTTTTTTAATGATTAAATTTTTCCCACATAAAGGACATTTTTCATCTAAGACTTTATCTTTGATTTTGTAGTCCTTTTCATCTTTTTGAGATTTTTCTAAATCTTGTTTAAAAATTTCATAAAATTGTGATATTACATTTTTCCAATCTATTTTATCTTCTGCAATTTCATCTAGACGCTCTTCCATTTTCATTGTAAATTTTTCATCAATAATTTTATTGAAATTTTGTACTAAAAATTTATTTACATTTTTTCCTAAGTCTGTTGGAAAAATTTTCTTATTTTCAATTACTATATAAAATCTTGTAAGTAAACTTTTTATAATACTTGCATAGGTACTTGGTCTTCCAATTCCATTTTCTTCAAGTTTTTTTACAAGAGTTGCTTCTGTAAAATTTGCAACAGGTTTTGTAAAGTGTTTTTCTTTTTCAATTTTTGTAGCAAATATAACGTCCTTTTCTTTAAATTTTGGTAAAGGTTCATCTTTTACATCGCTTGTTGTATAAATTTTTGAAAATCCATCAAATAAAGTACATCTTCCACTTAATTTATATATACAATTATTAGAATTTAAAATAATTTGTGTACTTTCATAAATTTCGTCTTTCATTTGAGATGCAACACATCTTTGCCAAATCAATTTATAAAGTTTATATTGACTTGTCGTTAAATATTGTTTTATACTTTCAGGGTCTCTAAAAATACTACTTGGACGAACAGCCTCATGTGCATCTTGGGAATTTTTATTTTTAAAATTATATTCATTTCCACTTGTAGCATATTCTTTAGAAATTTTTTTTGTTATATATTCAAGCGCCTCTTTAACTATTTCTTTAGAAATTCTAGTTGAATCTGTTCTCATATATGAAATAAGACCAACTGAACCTTCTTTTCCTAAATTTATTCCTTCATAAAGCTCTTGTGCAATACTCATTGTTGTAGCACTTGAAAATCCAAGTTTTCTTCCAGCTTCTTGTTGAAGCGTACTTGTTGTAAATGGAGCTTTTGGCTTTGTTTTCTTTTTTACACTTGTAATATTTTCAACAATAAATTTATTTTTATCTGTACGTTCTAAAACTTTATTCGCTTCTGTTTCGTTTTTTATTTCTTTTTTAACTATTTTTTCATTTTCCATATCTCCATAGTAAGAAGATGTAAATTTAAAGTTTGAAACTTCATGTTTTGCCTCAATTTTCCAAAATTCTTCCGGAATGAAAGAGTCAATTTTTTCTTGTCTTTGACAAATTAATTTAAGAGTTGCCGACTGTACACGCCCTGCAGAAAGACCACTTTTTATTTTTTTCCAAAGAATTGGAGATAGCTTATAACCTACAATTCTATCAAGAAGTCTTCTAGCTTGCTGTGCATTTACTAAATTCATATCAATTTTTCTAGAATGTTTTATGGCTTCTTGTACGCTTTTTTTAGTAATTTCATGAAATTCAATTCTATTTTTTCCCTCAACATCTAATCCTAATATATATGCAATATGCCAAGAAATAGCTTCACCTTCACGATCGGGGTCTGTTGCTAGATAAATATTTTTAGATTCTTTTGCTAATGTTTTTAACTCTTTAATTTTACTTGCTTTACCTCTTACATTTATATATTCAGGCTCAAAATTATTTTCTATATCTATTCCAAATTTACTTTTTGGTAAATCTCTAATGTGTCCAACACTTGCAACAACTTTATAATTTGTACCAAGCATTTTACTTACAGTTTTTGCTTTTGTTGGAGATTCAACTATAACTAAATTTTTATACAAAACAAATTCTCCTTATACAATCTTACTCATTTTTATATGCTTTATCGAAAACTCTAAGAAAATTTTTCCATCATCTACGCTATAGCCAAGCATTTGATAAAATTTAAGTGCGTGATATTGTGCTGAAAATTTTATAGTTCTTTTTTCATTTGACTTTTTATTTTCTATAACTGTTTTTTCCATATTTAAAAATAAAAATTTTCCAACTCCAAGAGATCTACATTTTTTGCTAACACAAGCTCTTCCAAAATATACAACATCATCATTAAACTTCATAATTCTTGCTGTTGCAACTAATTTTTCATTTAAAAAAACTCCAACATGAACAGTATCTAAAAGGTCATCTTTTTCATCTTTTTCAAACTCTAAAGGAATTTTTTGCTCATCTACAAAAACTTCTTTTCTAAGTTTATACATTTGTTCTAACTCTTCTTTTGTCTTTAAAATTTTATATTCCATAATAACTCCAAAACATTAATTAATTTTCAATTATATATCTTATAAAATTAAAACAAATTTGTCAACTTTTTATATAAAAATTTTTTTATTTTTTATATTTTTCTTTAACTTTTTTTTATTTTATATTATAATGTTAGTAATGATAGAAATTGGAGGATGTTTTATGAATATAAACTGGTATCCTGGGCATATGAAAAAAACTATGGACAATATAAAAGCGTCTTTAAAACTTGTTGATATTGTAGCAGAGATTGTTGATTTACGCATTCCTATAAGTAGTAAAAATCCTATGCTTAATGATATTTTAAAAGATAAAAAAAGAATTATTCTTTTAAATAAATCTGATATGGCAAATGATGTTAGAAATAAACAGTGGAAAGATTATTATGAAAAAAAAGGCTATGGTGTTGTTGTAATTGATGCTCTTCACGCTAAAGGCTTTGATAAGATTTATCCTGTTGCAAAGGGACTATTAAAAGAAAAATTTGAAAAACTTAAAGAAAAAAATATTTCTTCAAAGACAATTAGAATGATGATTGTTGGAATACCTAATGTTGGAAAGTCAACTTTTATAAATACAATATCTAAAAGAAAATCTCTAGAAACAGGAGATAGACCGGGCGTTACAAAAAGTGTTAAGTGGATAAAGACAAAAAATGATTTAGAGTTTTTAGATACTCCAGGAGTTCTTTGGCCAAAATTTGAAGATGAAAATGTAGCTTTAAACTTAGCTTTTAGTGGAGCTATAAAAGATGAAATCATGGATATAGAAAATCTTTGCTTTAAATTTATCGAAAAACTTAACAGTATTGATAAAAATATTTTAAAAAATAGATATAACTTATCTGATGAATGTTTTAGTGATACGATTTTTGTAATGGAACAAATTGCAAAAAATCGAGGAGCTATTTTAAAGAAAAATGAAATAGATTATTTTAAAGTTTCAAAACTTATTTTAGATGATTTTAGAAAAGCAAAACTTGGAAAGATAACTTTAGAAACTGTAGATGATATCGAAGGTATAGAAGATGAAAATTAAACAAGATATTGAAAAGATACATAAAGAAATAGAACAAATATATCAAAAATATAATTTTATAATTGGAACAGATGAAGTTGGAAGAGGCCCTCTTGCAGGTGCTGTAGTTGCTTGTGCGATTATAATGAAAAAAGATAGTAATATTTTAGGCATAACTGATAGTAAAAAACTTTCAAAGAAAAAAAGAATCAAACTTTATGATGAAATTTTAAATGATTCGATAGGATATGGAATCGGCATTGTAGATAATGAAACTATCGACAAGATAAATATCAAACAAGCTAGTCGTTTAGCGATGAAAATTGCTATTGAAAATATAAAAGATAAAGACGGTAATGAGGTTAAAGGTGATTTTTTAATAACTGATGCTGAAAAAGTCGATGTAGATATCCCACAATTAAATTTAATTCATGGAGATGAAATTTCTTATGTAGTTTCTTGTGCATCAATTATAGCAAAAGAATTTAGAGATAATATGTTTATAGAATATGAAAAACTTTATCCCGGATATAATTTTATAAAAAATGTTGGATATGGAACTAAAGCTCACTATGAAGGAATTGATAAATACGGCATAACCCCTATTCATAGAAAGACTTTTTTAAAAAAATATTTTGAAAAGAAGAAAAAAGATGAAAGCTAAAGAAATTGGAAATATCGGAGAAAATATGGCTTGTGAATTTCTTTTAAAAAGAGATTATGAAATTTTACAAAGAAATTTTTCCAAACCTTTTGGTGAAATAGATATAATTGCAAAAGATAAAGACTGTTTAGTTTTTATAGAAGTTAAAGCTAGAAAAAATACAGATTTTGGTTATCCAAGAGATTTTGTAAATAAAAAAAAGATTGAAAAAATTATAAATGTAGCTCAAATTTATATGATGGAAAATAAAATTTTTAACAAAGCTTTTAGATTTGATGTTATAGAAATAATTTTTGAAAAAAATGAGATAACTCATTTAAAAAACGCATTTTAGGAGGAATTTATGTTTACTGCATTTGTTTTAACAGTTTCAGATAAAGGCTCAGCTGGACAAAGAGTTGATGAATCTGGAGAAATTATAGTTGAAATTTTAAAAAACAATGGTTATAAGGTTATTGATAAAATAATTATTCCTGATGAAATAAAAATTATTGAAGAAAAATTAAAATATGCAAGTGATGTTTTAAATGCAAATTTAATTTTAACAACTGGAGGTACTGGTTTTAGTAAAAGAGATGTTACTCCTGAAGCAACTTTAAATGTAAAAACTAAACTAGCTTTTGGAATTTGTGATGCTATAAGATTATATTCTCTTACTATAACAAAAAAAGCTATGCTTTCAAGAGCTGTTTCTGTTATTAGAAATGATAGTTTAATAATAAATCTTCCGGGAAGTCCAAAAGCAGTTAAAGAAGCTTTAGAGTATATAATAGATCCTTTAAAACATGGTCTTGAAATTATGCTTGGGAAAGCTTACGAATGTGCAAGAAAGTAGGTTAAAAATGTATTCAAAAACTAAAACTTGTGTATTAGATGGACTAAATGGATATGCAGTTGATGTTGAAGCAGATCTTTCAACAGGACTTCAAGCTTTTAACATTGTAGGTCTTGCAGATGTTTCTATAAAAGAATCTAAAGAAAGAGTTAAATCGGCTATTTCAAATAGTGGTTTTAACATTCCGCCAGGAAGGATTACTATAAATCTTGCTCCTGCAAATTTAAAAAAAGATGGTTCTCAAATTGACCTTTCTATCGCTATAAGTATTCTTTTAGCAACTGGTGTAATAGAATACTTTCCAGATGAGTTTTCCGTCTTTTTAGGAGAACTTTCATTAGATGGACGGATTGTTCCATTTAACGGAGCACTTGCTATGGTAATTTCCCTAAAGGAACTTGGTTTTAAAAATTTTTATATTCCTTATGACCTTAAAGATGAAGTAACTATAGTTAAAGGCGTAAATATTTTTGCAATAAAACATTTAAAAGAATTAGTAGATCATTTAAATGGAATAAATTTAATTGAAAAATGTGAAAATGTAGATATAAATTTAGATACTCAAATAAAATATGATGTTGACTTTGCTGATGTAAAGGGACAAGAAAATTTAAAAAGAGCTATGGAAATTTCTGCAGCAGGTTCTCACAATCTTTTAATGATTGGACCTCCTGGAAGTGGTAAGTCTATGATTGCTAAAAGAATGCCAACAATTTTACCAAAACTTACATTTGAAGAATGTATAGAATGTACAAAAATATATTCAGTTGCTGGAATGTTAGCAGAAAATAAATTAATAACACAAAGACCTTTTAGATCTCCTCACCATACAAGTAGTCCCGTTTCACTTGTTGGTGGAGGTAAAATTCCAAAGCCCGGTGAAGTTTCACTTTCACATAACGGCGTTTTATTTTTAGATGAATTTGCAGAATTTTCAAAACAAACAATAGAAGTTTTACGTCAGCCTATGGAAGATGGTAAAGTTACTATCTCAAGAGCATCATCTTCTGTAACTTACCAATCAAAATTTGTTACAATCTGTGCTTTAAACCCTTGCCCTTGTGGTAATTATGGATCACAAAATGCAAATTGTACATGTTCACAGCTACAAATACAAAAATATCTATCAAAACTTTCTGGACCAATTTTAGATAGAATAGATATTCAAGTAGAAGTTGAAGCGGTAAAGTTTGAAGAACTTTCTTCAAAAAAACAACAAGAATCCTCTGAAAGCATAAGAAAAAGAGTTGAAAAAGCAAGAAATATACAACTTGAAAGATATAAAGGTGAAAACATATTTTCAAACGCCTACCTTTCTAGTAAACAAATAAAAAAATATATTAAGTTTGATTCAAAACTTGAAAAAATAATTGAATTTGCTTTTAAAAAATTTAAATTCTCAGCAAGATCTTTTAATAAAATATTAAAACTTACTCGTACAATAGCAGACCTTGAAGGATGTGAAAAAATAGAAGAAAAACACCTTTTAGAAGCTATACGATATAGAAGTTTAAATAATAAATATTGGGGTTAAATTATGAATACACAAGATGCGTTATTATTTTTAAGCTATTTAAATTTCGATTACAATGTAATAGAAAAGTTAATAAACTATTTTTCCATGGACAATTTATCTGAAATATTTAAAATTAAAGAAGATTCACTTTATGAGTTAAATTTACTTACAAAAAAATCTTTTGAAAAATTTATAGATGTAAAAAAAAGATTTGATGCAAATTTGTATAGAGAATATCTTGCAAACAAAAAAATAAAATTTGTAAGTATTTTAGATGATGACTATCCAAAAAACTTAAAAGAAATTGAATATGCTCCTAAGATTTTATATTACAAAGGAACTCTTTGTAAATCAGATGAATTTGCAATTTCTATAGTCGGTTCAAGAAAATGTTCTACATACGGAGCGTGGGCATGTGAAAAATTTGCAAAAGAACTTTCAGAGAAAAAAATTACCATAATTTCAGGAATGGCACTTGGAATAGATTCTATCTCTCATAAAACTGCTTTAAAAAATAATACTAGAACTATCGCCGTTTTAGGTAGCGGAGTAGATGAAATTTATCCAAAAACAAATATAAGATTATACCATGAAATTATAGAAAATGGATGTGTTTTAAGTGAATTTCCTCCAAAGACCCCTGCTCTTTCTTTTAATTTTCCGATAAGAAACAGAATTATTTCAGGCCTTTCAAAAGCACTATTAGTAGTTGAAGCAAAAGAAAAATCAGGAACCCTAATAACTGCAAGATTTGCAAATGAACAATCAAAAGAAATCTTTGCAGTTCCTGGAAATATAAACAGTATATATAGTAAAGGAACAAATAAGCTTATAAAAGACGGTGCTTTAATTGCAACACAAGCAGATGATATAATTTTATCAATTCCATCTTTTGTAGACTTTATAAATGAAAAAACAAAAGAGAAAAAAGATACATCAAATCTTACTCCAACAGAAACTTTAGTATATACTCTTATAGAAGAAAACGCAAAAAATGCAAATAAAATTTCAGAAATTTTAGGACTTTCAATTATAGAAACAAATACAATCCTAACATCACTTGAACTAAAGGGCTTTATAACAGAGCTAAGCGGTGGAATATTTACAGTTGAATAAGATAAAAATAAAAAAATCTCTCTTTATATAAAGGAGATTTTTTTAGTAAACTTTAGATATTAATTATAATTAAAATTAACAAGATAAAATTTTTAACTTACCTTTTTTTACCTGCTTTCATTTTTTCTATTAAAAAATTTGTCAAATTTATAGCAATTATATAAACTGTTGCAAATTTAATTATAGTAGTAATTTTGTAGTTAAAGAAGAAAAAAACTATTGAAATTAAAAAACAAGAAATTATAGACGCTATTATATGGTTCTTCATACATTTATCCTCCTAAATTTTAGTTGTCAATAGATATATTATAACATTGATGTATATTTTTATGTATACTATTATTTACAATATTTCATATAAAAAAT
>KQ959620.1 GCA_001552895.1 Tissierellia bacterium KA00581 | reverse complement strand
TTTATTTTTTTATTTTTTTATTTTTTTATTTTTTATTTTACATTTTCTCTATTTGCTTTATGTTCATTAGATATTAATTTTTTAAAAGTATATTCTTATAATTTTTTAAAATTTAGTTTTTTTTATAAAAATAAAAAAGACAAGGATTTTTAAATCCTCGTCTTTCTATATAAAAATTTATTATCCTAATCTTTGTTTTGCATCTGATGCTCTTCTTAATGCTTGTCCTGCATAGTTTATTGAAAGCATTAAAATTAAAACTAACATTGATGCTGGAAGCCAAATATACATTCTATCTCTAAGAATTGTAGGGTCAAGTGCTTTATTAATCAAGCTACCAAGTGAAGGAACTTGTGGTGGAAGTCCAAATCCTAAAAATGTAAGTCCTATTTCAATACCCATATTTCCAGCTAAGCCTAAAATTGAATCTATGATAAGTATAGAACTTATATTTGGTAATATTCCTTTAAACATAATCTTCCAAGCAGGAGTTCCCATTGTTTTTGAAGCACTAACATAATCACGTCTTCCTTCAGAAAGTGCTTTTGATCTTACAAGTCTTGCAATTCCGCACCAATAGAAAACACTCATTATAAATACAAATGTAACCATGTTATATTTTGGTACTAATGTTACAAAAACTATTATGATCATAAGAACTGGTAATACTTGAATAAAGTCTATAATTCTCATTATGATATTATCTACAATTCCTCCATAATATCCTATGATTAATCCGACTACTATTCCTGTAACTGTTGTAATAAGTGTTACAAAAAATCCAATTAAGATAGTATTTCTTGTTCCTATTATAAGTTGTCCAAAAAGTGAACGTCCTCCTTGATCTGTTCCTAAAATATATCCATTTTCTCCTGGTCTAAGAAATGAATTGAACAAATCTACATTCATTACTTTATTAACATCTAAAAACAAACTTCCTATAAATACTGTAAGAAGTATAACTGTTAACACTATAAGTGCAAATGTTGCAAGTTTATCTTTTTTAAATTCCCTAACTATAACTTTAAATCCTGTTGGACTTTCAGTTTTTGTTTCTTCTAGGGAAGAGATTTCTTTTTCTTTTTCTTTACTCATTTTTATATCCTCCCTATTCAATTCTTATTCTTGGATCAACTATGCTCATAATAATATCTGATAATAAACTTCCTAAAAGAGTCATAAATCCAAAAATCATTATTAGTGCTGTAAGAACAGAGTAGTCTCTTGATAATACAGAGTCTATAAATAATTTTCCCATTCCAGGATAACTAAATATTGTTTCCATAAATACAGAACCTGATATTAAGTTTGTAAGTTGAAAACCAAAAAATGCTGCTATTGGTAAAAGTGAATTTCTAAAAATATGGTGTGTATAAACTTTTTTTATAGGAACCCCTTTACTTCTTGCTGTTCTTACATAATCTGAACTTTTAGCATCTATAATTTCGTTTCTAAGATATTGTACAGTTCCTGTTGTTGCTATCATTGCGTAGCAAAGTGCTGGTAATATCATATGTTTTAATCTACTTAACGCATATGATAAGCCACTAACTCCAGGGTCAACTGAGCCAGATGCTGGGAATATATGAAATGTGTATGCTAACAATAATATCATAAGTAAGTAAAATATAAATCCTGGTATAGCATAAGTTACGAAGTTATAAAAAGTAACAAATTTATCAAATTTTCCTCCACTATATCTACCAGATAATATACCTAAAGGTAAAGCTAAGGAATACATAAATATAAGACATAGTAGTGATAGCCAAAATGTATTTGAAATTCTATCTCCTAATAAATTAGCAACTGGCATTTTATAACCATAACTCATTCCAAAGTCGCCTCTAAACATATTTTTAACCCATCTTACGTATTGAACATGCCAAGGATCGTAAAAACCAAATTTTCTTCTTAACGCTTCTATTTGATTAGGGTCTGTGTTTGGAGTTATCTGTCCTGTAAAAGGATCACCAGGCATTAATTTAGCTAAAATAAATACTATAATGCTTAAAATTATCAATTGAGGTATCATAAGAAGGAATCTTCTTAATACGGTTTTCCACATATTATTTTACCTCCTTTTTTGCTACATAATGAGTATCTGTCAATTTGATTAAATCGAAAACTCTTCCATTTTCATCATAATATTCAGATTCTAATCTATCATATTCTTGTTCCATTTTTATTCTATTTTGGATTAATTGTTCTTTAAGCCTTGGATCAGTTTCAGGGATAGCTGCAATTAATCTTTTTGTATATATATGTTGTGGATTTTTGTAAATATCTTCTCTTGTACCTCTTTCAACAAGTCTTCCTCTATGCATTATGTTGATATAATCACACATATGTTTTACAACGCCAAGGTCATGAGAAATAAACAAATATGACAAACCTAAATCTTTTTGAATTTTTTTCATAAAGTTTAAAACTTGAGCTTGAACAGAAAGATCAAGTGCTGAAACAGGTTCGTCTGCGATTATAAGTTTAGGATTTAATGCAATAGCTCTTGCAACACCTATTCTTTGTCTTTGACCGCCTGAAAACTCAAAAGAGTACTTATACAAAGCATCTTCTGGCATACCAACTATATCTAAAAGTTCTAAAATTCTTTTTCTTTCTTCTGTTACAGTCATTTTTTCAAAATTTCTTAAAGGTTCTGCTATTATATCTAAAACTCTCTTTTTAGGGTCTAAGCTTGACATATTATCTTGAAAAATCATTTGAACATCTCTTGTAAAAGTCTTATCATGTCTTATCATTCTTTTTGTAAGATGTTTACCTTCAAAAATAATCTGTCCATCAGTTATTTTTTCAAGTCCTATTATAGATTTACCGATTGTACTTTTTCCACTACCACTTTCTCCTATAAGACCGTAAGTTTTTCCTTTTTCAATAACCATATCAACGCCATCAACTGCATAAACATAGTCAATTATTTTATTAAAAAAACCTCCTCTTATTGGGTAATGAACCTTTAAGTTTTTAATTTCTAAAAAGCTCATTAGTTTTCCTCCTTTTCAAAATGAAAATTTTTATAACATGTACATCTTACAAAATGTCCTTCTTTAACTTCATGCATTGTAGGATTTTTTTCATGTTCTTCTTCTTTTATCCATGGAATTCTTGATTTAAATCTACAACCTTCTCTTGGTAAATTTTTTAAAGATGGTACCATTCCTTGAATAACGTATAAATCTTCATTTTCAGAATCTTGTTGAGGAATACTGTTTAAAAGACTTCTTGTATATGGATGCATAGGATTTGTAAAAAGTTCTAAAGCTGAAGCTTGTTCAACAATTTGTCCAGCATACATTACACAAACTCTATCTGCAAGTTGTGCTACAACTCCAAGATCGTGAGTTATCATGATGATTCCAGCGTGAATTTCCTTTTGTAGTGAAACTAAAAGATCTAGTATTTGTGCTTGAATTGTAACATCAAGTGCTGTTGTAGGTTCATCAGCTATTATAATCTTAGGTTTACAAGCAAGAGCAATTGCTATTATAACCCTTTGTCTCATACCTCCTGAAAGTTCATGTGGATATTGTCTTACAACACGATTAGGATTTGGTATTCCAACTTGTTCTATAAGTTCTAAAACTCTGTTTTTTCTTTCTTCTGCATTTAATTTAGTATGATAAATAAGTCCTTCTTCTATTTGTTTTCCTATTCTTTGTAGTGGATTTAATGATGAAAGAGGATCTTGAAAAATCATACCGATACCGGCTCCTCTAATTTCATTAAATTCTTTTTCTGATAAATCAACTAAATTTTTTCCATCAAAAATTATTTCTCCAGTTGAACGAGTAAAATTTGAATTGTGAAGCCCCATAATTGTAGTTGCAAGTGTGGACTTTCCACAACCACTTTCGCCAACTATCGCCAATATTTCATCAGAGAATAATTGCATATCAACGCCATCAACAGCGTCATAATAATCATCACGGATTCTAAAACTTGTATGTAAATTTTTAATTTCCAACAGTTTTTCTTTTTCTCCCATTGACTCTCCCCCTAACTTATGTATTATTATTCTCTATAACTACTATGTCTATTTTATTTAAAATTTTTTAAATAATTATATAGAAATATACAAAGTAATAATCATATATATTTTATCCTCAATTTTAAATAAAAAAAAACACCCTAGATAGTAAAAAACACCTATGTTATAAATTTGTTTATTATTATACATTATTTTTATTTTTTTATCAAGTACTATTTTAACATTTTAAGCCCACCTTGTAAGATTTCAACGTTTTCATAAAAAGTATATTTATGCAAAATTTTGTTTTTTTATCAATTAATATTCAAAGTTTATTTTTAATATTTTTTATCGATTTAATTTAAAAATCAATACTTTATCATGTTCAATTATTAAAAAAGTATTGATATCAATTTATAAAATTTTGAATATTTTTATACATTTTAAAAAATTTTTTATTTTCATAAAAAATTTTTATGAAAATATTTAGCAAAAATTTTTTTTATTTTTTTATCAAATTAATCATAAATCTTATATAAAAATAAATTTTATCTCTTTTTAAATAAGATTTATTTTAAAAAAATATAGAAAATAATCGTAAATTTAAATTCACTTTAAAAAGTTATCAAAGAGAAAATTTAATTTCACGGTTATTTAACTTAATTAAAATTATAAAAAAGAAAATAATTGTATACGATTATTTACAATATTTTTTATCTAATATTTTATATATATTTAGCTTTTTATTATTATAAAATATTTTAATGCCGTACGTTAAATTA
>KQ959619.1 GCA_001552895.1 Tissierellia bacterium KA00581 | reverse complement strand
AAACAGAAACCACATCTTACGATGTGGTTTTTTTGTTTAAAAAATATTATTTTTACTCTTTTTTGTTTGATTTTTTTATGATATAATTATTCTGTAATTCTCTTATAAATATTAAAACTAAAGTTTGGTATAAGAAAATTAACTACTAGAGAGTGTTTTTTACTTCAAGGTTTTTAAAGAGATTACAAATTACCTGATATTTTAAATTGTCATTTGTATAAAGAGGCTTAAAATTCTGTTTCGGTTACTGTTATTGAAAGAATTGTTGAAAAACTAAAAGAGGCTATAACAGAGTATAGATCGGATAATATAGCTAGACAATTAACTTTAGATATAAGAGATTTTTAAAGAGGTGTTTTAAAATTATGATATATTTAGATAATTCTGCTACGACTATGGTTAGAGCTGAAGTTTTGGATGTTATTGATGAGGTTTTAAAAAAAAGTTATGGTAATCCGTCATCTTTATATGATTTTGGTTATTCTTTATCCAAAAAAATTGATAGTGCAAGATGTGTAATTGCAAAGTATATAAATGCTTGTGAAAATGAAATTTATTTTAATTCTTGTGCGACAGAAGGGAATAATACTGCAATTTTTGGCTCTATTTCTTCTGTTAAGGGTAAAAATGTTGTAACTACTAGAGTTGAACATCCTTCTGTTTTTAATGTGTATAAATCATTAAAAGAAAGAAAAGATGTAAGGTTTTTAAAGCTTGATAATTTTTTAAAAATAGATCTTGAAAGTTTAAGCTCTTTAGTTGATGAAAATACAGAGATTGTTTCTATATCTTTGGTACATAATGAATTTGGTACAATTCAAGATATTTCTAAAATAGGTAGTATTATAAAGAAAAAAAATAAAAATTGTATTTTTCATGTTGATGCAGCTCAAGCTTTTGGAAAAGTTCATATAGATGTAAAAAAAGATAAGATAGATATTTTAACATTTAGTGGTCATAAGATTCATGCACCAAAGGGAATTGGAGCGATGTTTGTAAGTAATAGTATAAATTTAAAGCCATATATTTTAGGTGGTGGCCAAGAAAAAAATTTAAGATCTGGAACTGAAAATGTATCTTTTATAATGGGGCTTTCTAAAGCTTCACAAATTATGTATGAAAATATTGAAAGTAGAACTTTGTATTTAAAAAATCTTAAAAATATTTTGATAAAAGAGATTTCTAAAATTTCTGATGTTAAGTTTTTAAGTCCAAAAGATTCACTTTCAAATATTTTAGCAGTTGCTTTTAAAGATATTAGAAGTGAGGTTTTATTACATTTTTTAGAAAGCGAAAAAATTTATATTTCAACAGGTTCTGCTTGTAGTAAGGGTAAAAAAAGTCGTTCTTTAGAAGAGATTAAATTAGAAAATTCTTATATTGATGGAATGATTAGAATTTCTTTAAGTGAGTTTAATACAGAAGAACAAATGTATGTTTTTGTAAATAATTTGAAAAAATATGTTCAAGAAATAAGAACTATAATGAAAAGAGGAAGATAATGGATTATTTGATTAGTGTAAGTTTTGGCGAGCTTACTTTAAAGGGCGATAATAGAAAAGATTTTGAAAATAGAATTATAAGAAAGATAAAAAAGGCTATTGAAAGCTTTGAGATAGATGAATTTTATAAAGAACAAGGAAAAGTTTATATTAAAGCTAATAGAGAATTTTATAAAGAGATGATTGAAAAAATAAAGAAAGTTTTTGGTATTTTTTATATTTGTGAAGTTTTAAGATGTAAAAAAGATATTTGTGATATAGAACAAATGACTAAAAAATTAATTTTCGATTTAGATATTAAAGAAAAAAAGACTTTTAAAGTTTTTATAAATAGGGTAGATAAAAAATTTACTCCTAAATCTCCAGAGCTTTCAAAGATGTTAGGTGGTGTTGTTTTAAAAAATTTTGGTAATTTTTTAAAAGTTGATGTACATAATCCACAAATTCATCTTTTTGTAGATGTAAAAGAATATGTTTATGGGTATGTTAAAAGATATAAAGGCTTTGGTGGACTTCCTATAGGTTCAAGTGGTAGAGGGCTTTTGCTTCTCTCTGGTGGGATAGATAGTCCTGTTGCAGGTTTTGTTATGGGAAAAAGAGGAATGGAAATTGGAGTTATTCATTTTCATTCATATCCGTTTACAAGTGAAAGGGCAGAAGAAAAGGTAAAAGATTTAGCAAAGATTTTATCTGAATATGTTGGTAAGTTTACTATGACAAGTATAAACTTATTTCCTATTCAAAAAGAAATTGCAAGTAAATGCCCAGAAAAAGAAATTACAATTTTAGGAAGAATTTTTATGATGAAGATTGCAGAAAAACTTGCCGTAAAGCAAAATTACAATGCTTTAGTTACAGGAGAAAGTCTTGGACAAGTTGCAAGTCAAACTATACAAGGTTTAACAGTTGTTGATAAGCTTATAGATATATCCATTTTAAGACCATTAATAGCTATGGATAAAACTGAAATTATTGATATTGCAAGAACTATAGGAACTTATGAAACAAGTATTTTACCATTTGAGGACTGTTGTACGGTATTTTTACCAAAACATCCTGTAACTAAACCTAAGATAGAAGATATAACAAAAAGTTTATCGCTTTTAGATGTAGATAGTTTAATTAAAGAAGCTATTTCAAATAAGAAGGTGTATAATATAAAAAATGAACAATAATACAAAAGGATTTATATGTACAATTTTTGGTGCGTGTTTTTGGGGATTTTCAGGATTTTGTAGTGATTTTTTATTTACAATAAAAAAAGTTAATGTGCTTTTTGTAGCACCAATAAGGCTACTTTTGGCATCTATAATTTTATTTATAATTTCACTTATAACAATAAAAAAAGATACATTTTTGCCACTTAAAGACAAAAAAGATATTTTAAGACTTGTAAATTTTGGAATAACTGGTCTTATAGGGGCACAATTTACATATCTTATGGCAATTTCCTATTCAAACTCACCTACTGCAACTGTATTACAATATCTTGGAATTTCTTTTATTGTAATATATGTTTGCATTAGAAATTTAAGATTTCCAACAAAAATAGAGTTGATATCTTTAATGTGCGCACTTA
This sequence comes from Tissierellia bacterium KA00581, assembly GCA_001552895.1. Taxonomy (GTDB): domain Bacteria; phylum Bacillota; class Clostridia; order Tissierellales; family Peptoniphilaceae; genus Parvimonas. The sequence continues at coordinate 27,177 of KQ959619.1, read as the reverse complement.
TTGGAACTTTTTTAATTACAACACATGGAAATATAAATTCACTTTCAATTACACCTAATGCACTTTTTTGGGGACTTTTAGGGGCAGTAGGTATGGTAACATATAGCTTAACTCCGGTAAAACTTTTAAGAAAATATAATTGTTTTTCCGTTTTAGCATATGCAATGTTCATAGGCGGGGTCGTTTTAACTCTTATTTTAAGACCGTGGAATATAGCATTTCAGTTAGATATGGAAATATTTTTTGCAATGTGTGGTCTTATCGTACTTGGAACCGTTGTAGCGTTTTATTTATTTATGACAGGAGTTAATTTAATTGGACCTGTAAATGCAAGTTTAGTAAATACATTTGAGCCTCTTTCAGCAATTTTATTTAGCGTACTTTTACTTAACTTAAGGCTTAAATTAATAGATTTTATTGGATTCTTTTTTGTAATCTCAACAGTTTTTATTCTTAGATTGCAAGTAAGAAAAGATCATAGAAAGTAGCAATTATTTGCTACTTTTTTATTTTTAAAAATTAGTTTTAATAGATATAAATTTTATAAATAAAGGGTATTAAAGCTAAATTTATGATATAATTAAACTTGTAGTAAATTTTATTTATAGAAAAATTTATTTAAAAAATTTGGAGGTTTTAATGAAAGTTATAATAGGAAATGACCATAGCGGTGTTGAAATGAAAAATGAACTTGTAAAATTTATAACATCTTTAGGATTTGAAGTTTGTAATGTTGGAACTGATGATACTAAAAGCGTAGATTATCCAGTTTTTGCTAAAAAAGTTTGTAGTAAAGTTTTAGAAAATAAAGATGCTTTAGCAGTTGCAATATGTGGAACTGGAATAGGAATTTCTATTGCTTGCAACAAAGTAAAAGGAATTAGAGCAGGACTTTGCCATGAAAGTTTTTCTGCTATGATGACAAGAAAACATAATAATGCAAATGTTCTTTGCCTTGGAGCTAGAGTTACAGGAATAGAACTTGCAAAAGATATTGTAAAAACTTTTTTAAATACAGAATTTGAAGGTGGTAGACATCAAAGAAGAATAGATATGCTTGAAGATTAATTTTATATTTATTTGTACTTATCCACCGTAAATTTTTAAAAAAATTGTGGATAAAGTGGATAACTTTGTGGATAAGTGTAAATTATTTGCTTCTTATTGTTAATAACTTTTAAAAAAATGTTAATACTTTTTTATTTTATTTGATTATTTTTTTTAAATGATATAAAATAAAGGATAGTATAAATTATGAGGTGAATTATTTGATTAATGTAACAGATTTAAGTTTAAGTTTTGATGGAGAAAAACTTTTCGATGATGTTAATTTATCCTTTACAAAAGGAAATTGTTATGGGGTAATAGGAGCAAATGGAGCTGGAAAATCAACATTTTTAAAAGTTTTAGAAGGAAAGATTGAGCCAGATACTGGTAGTGTTTGTATAGATAAAAATATGCGTATGAGTATTTTAGAACAAGACCATTTTAAGTTTGAAGATGAAAAAGTATTAGACGTTGTTATAATGGGAAACAGTCGATTGATGGAAATTATTAGACAAAAAGATGCTCTTTATGCAAAAGAAGATTTTACACAAGAAGATGGAATTTTAGCATCAGAACTTGAAGCTGAATTTTTGGAAATGGATGGTTGGAGTAGCGAGGCTAATGCATCTTCTCTTTTACAAGGACTTGGGATAGAAACTTACTTACACCAAAAGAAAATGAAAGAATTATCCGGCAAAGAAAAGGTAAAAATACTTTTAGCAAAGGCACTTTTTGGAAATCCCGATATTTTAATTCTTGATGAACCTACAAACGACCTTGATATCAAAAGTATTTTGTGGCTTGAAAATTTTCTTATAGATTATCAAGGAACAGTTATCGTAGTTAGTCATGATAGGTATTTTTTAAATAATATTTGTACACATATGGTTGATATTGATTTTAAAAAGATTAAAGTTTTTGTTGGAAATTATGATTTTTGGTACGAATCAAGTGAACTTATGGCAAAATTATTAAAAGATCAAAATAAGAAAAAAGAAGAAAAAATAAAAGAACTTAAAAATTTTATTTCAAGATTTTCTGCCAATAAAAGTAAGTCAAAACAAGCTACAAGTCGTAAAAAACTTTTAGATAAAATTGAAATTGAAAATATCGAGCCTTCTACAAGGAGATATCCTTTTGTTGGTTTTGATATGGAAAGAGAAGTTGGAAATCAAATTTTAGAAGTTTGTGAAGTTTCAAAAACAATAAAAGAATCTGTCGCTTTAGATAAAATTTCCTTTATGGTAAATAAAAATGACAAAATAGCTTTTATTGGTGATGAAGTCTTAATAACAACTTTTTTTAAGATTTTAACAGAAAAGATAAAAGATTACAGTGGAAGCTTCAAATGGGGCGTTACAACTAAAGTTTCATATTTTCCAAAAGATAATAATGAATTTTTTAAAGATTGTAACCTTAATTTGATTGATTGGTTAAGACAATTTTCTGTTGAACAATCAGAAATATACATAAGAGGATTTTTAGCAAGGATGCTTTTTTCAGGAAATGATGCTTTAAAAATTGCTAAAAATTTATCCGGTGGAGAAAGAGTAAGAATGATGCTATCTTCTATGATGCTTAAAAATTCTAATGTTTTAATTTTAGATCAACCAACTAACCATTTAGATCTTGAAAGTATAATAAGTTTAAATAATGGGCTTAAATCTTTTAAAGGAAATATTTTATTTACAAGCCATGATACCGAATTTGTAAATACAATTGCAAATAGAATTATTAGAATAGAAAAAGGCGTCTTTAAAGATTATCTTATGGGTTATCAAGAATATATAGACAGATATGTAGAGGGGGAAAATTAATGATTTTTGTCGAAAATAAAAGTTTAGATCCTGCACTTAATCATGCAATAGAATTATATCTAATGGAAAATTATGACGATGATATCTTCATGCTTTGGAGAAATAGACCATGTATCCTTATCGGAAGATATCAAAATATAAATCTAGAAGTTAATTTAGATTTTACAAAAGAACAAAATATGGACGTAATAAGAAGGCTTTCAGGTGGGGGAGCTATATATTGTGATGATCAAAATATGCAATATAGCTTTATAACAAAAAAAACAAAAGACAGTGTTGATGAGTCTTTTAAAAAATTTGCAACTCCTGTTGTAAACGCACTTAAATCACTTGGACTTAACGCACAGTTTACAGGAAGAAATGATATTCAAATAGATGGTGCAAAGGTAAGTGGAAATGCACAATTTCAAAATAAAGAAAAGATATTACATCACGGAACTTTGCTTTATAAAGCAAATATATTTAATTTAACACACGCTTTAAAAGCAAGAGATATAAAATTTAAAGGAAAAGCCGTACAATCAATAAGATCTAGAGTTGGGTTTATCGGAGATTTAATTGATATGGATATTGAAAACTTTATGGATTATATTATTGATTTTATGAAAAAAGAATATAAAATTACTAAAAGCACTATCTTAACTTCTGAAGAAATGGAAAAAATATATAAAATAAAAGATGAATTATTTTCTACAGATAAATGGAACTATGGAACAGGTTCTCTTAAGAAAAATAGAAAAGCAGAAAAATATTCATGTGGCGTTGTTGAAATAGGAGTTGATATTGAAGATGAAAAGATAAAAGACATTTCTATTGAAGGAGATTTCTTTAGTGAATTGGGTATAGATAAGCTAAGAGAAATGTTAATAGGTATTTCTGCGTCAAAAAGCGCTATAACAAAAGCTTTAGAAAATGTAGATTTTAATAGATATATAAAAGCAATGGATAAAGAAGTATTTATTGAAGATATAGTTAAATTACTTAATTAGAGGTGTGTTATGCTAAGAAAGAAAGCAGAAATTTTAAGAAAGCCAGATTGGCTTAAACTTAAAATTCAAGGAAATAAAACTACAACAGATGTTGAAAGCATGGTTGAAGGGCTAAAATTACATACTGTTTGTCATGAAGCAAATTGTCCAAATAAAATGGAATGTTTTTCAAGAAGAACAGCAACATTTATGATTCTTGGACGAAATTGTACAAGAAATTGTACTTTTTGTAATGTAACAAGACATACACCAGATCATGTAGATCCTAACGAACCAGAAAATTTAGCAAAAGCCGTTCAAATATTAGGCTTAAAACATGCTGTTGTAACATCAGTTACAAGAGATGATTTAGAAGATCAAGGAGCAAATCAGTTTGCAGAAGTTGTAAGGCAAATTAGAAAATACAATCCAGAAACTACAGTTGAACTTTTAATTCCGGATATGTCGGGAAGAGAAGATCTTTTAGATATAATCTACGAAACAAAACCAGATGTTTTAAATCATAACGTTGAAACAATTCCTGCATTTTACCCTAAGGTAAGACCTGCTGCGAATTTTCAAAGAAGCATAAAAGTTTTAGATTATGCTAAAAAATGTGGACTTAAAACAAAATCAGGGATAATGGTTGGATTTGGAGAAACAGAAGAACAAGTTGTTGAAGTTTTTAAAGCTTTAAGAGATGTTGATTGTGATATGGTAACAGTAGGACAATATCTACAACCTACAAAATTTCATATTGCAGTTAAAGAATATGTTCATCCAAAACAATTTGACAGATATAGAGAAATAGCTTTTAAAATGGGATTTAAAAGAGTAAATTCAGGACCTCTTGTAAGAAGCTCTTACCATGCAGAAGCAATATAGCTTTTTATAAAGGATGTTGTTATTGCTTTAAATAAATATGTTGTTATGAGCTTATACTAAAAGAAAAACTTTTAGGCACAGGTTCAAATACACAAACTTTAACAGAACTTGAAAAGATAATAAATAAACAAGCATCTTTAGGATATAGACTACATACAGTCCGCCGTTTCTTCAGGCTCAAAAGGACTTTTAGGAGGAGATAGAATTCAAGTTACGCTTGTATTTGAAAGAATTGATTAATTATTTTTATAAAACATCAACTAAATTTAGTTGATGTTTTTATTTTTTGTGAAAAAAAATTAATTTTGTGTTATACTATAGTGTAAGAATTTATTTAAAGTTTAAAGGAGAAAAATATGAAAAATATATATTTACTTTTCGGTGGAAAAAGTGCCGAACATGAGATTTCGATTTTGACAGCAAAGTCAATTATAAATAATTTAGATAGAAAAAAATATAGAATTTTTCCAATTTTTGTAAGTAAAACAGGAACATGGAATTATCTTGGAGAAAATTTAAAAAATATAGAAGATGAAAAAGAACTTATTGTAGAAAAAAATATAGATATTATTAAATCTATTTCAGAATTTTTTGTAAATCATTTTGTAAAAAAAGATTCTATATTTTTTCCTGCAATGCATGGAACTTTTTCAGAAGATGGAACTATTCAAGGATTTTTTGATATCATGGATATAACATATGTTGGTAATGACGTTTTATCTTCTGCTGTTTGTATGGATAAGGCTATTGCTAATGATGTGTTTTACGCAAATGGTATTTTACAACCTAAATACTATTTGATTACAAAATATGAATTTGAAAAAGATAAAGATAAAGTTATAGATAATATTTTACAAAAAATCGGAGAAAAATCTTTTATTAAACCTTGTAATGCAGGTTCTAGCGTTGGAGTTACTAAAGTTTTAAATAAAGAAGGTATATTAGATGCTTTAGTTAAAGCTTTTAAATTTGATAATAGAGTTTTGGCAGAAGAAATGATTATAGGAGATGAACTTCAAGTTTTAGTTACAGGAAATAATATTTTACAAGCTACACTTCCTGGCGGAGTTAGAGTAACTCGTGACTTTTTTGATTATGAAGCAAAATATTTTGACAAAACAACAGATCATATAATCCCTTGGGACGATTTAACAAAAGAAGAAATTGAAAAAATACGCTCTTTAGCTAAAAAAGCTTATGCTTGTACAAACTGTAAGGGACTTGCACGTGTTGATATTTTTGTAAGAAGCTCAGATAGAAAGATGCTTGTAAATGAAATAAATACAATTCCCGGCATGACAGATGTTTCTATGGCACCTGCTATGTATATAAAAACTTACAAAAAAACTTATGGTGAATTTTTAGATGAACTTATACAATTGGCTATAGAAAATAAAAAAGAAAAAGATTCTTTAACTATAAATAGGGGGTAATTTCATGTTAAAGGCAACTTTAGAAACAATAGCAAAAATTGTAGATGGCGAGCTTATAACTAAAAGCATGAAAGATGTTGTTGTTTGTGGCGTTTCTACAGACACTCGTGATATAAAAACATATAATCTTTTTATTCCACTTGTAGGAGAGAAGTTTGATGGACACACTTTTTCTTTTGAAGCGATAAAAAAAGGAGCAGTTGCAACTCTTTGGGATAAAAATCATCCTACTCCATATATCGATGCAGGGATAATCGTTGTTGATGACACTTTAAGAGCATATCAAAAACTTGCACAAAGCTATCTTCACGCAACAGGAGCAAAGACAATTGCAATTACAGGTTCAAACGGTAAAACTACAACAAAAGATATACTTTTTTCAATTTTAAATACTAAGTTTAGAGTACATAAGACTTTTAAAAACTTAAATAATGAAATTGGAGTTCCAAAGACTATAATGGAAATGAATTTAGATGATGAGGCGATTATTCTTGAAATGGGAATGGATCATTTTGGAGAAATATCTCGTCTTACAAATATTGCAAAACCGGATATTGCAATTATTACAAATATCGGAGATAGTCATCTTATGGAGCTTGGAACAAAAGAAAATATTGCAAGAGCAAAGTTTGAAATTTTACAAGGTCTTAAAAAAGACGGAATATTTATTTTTAATAATGATGATGATATCTTAAGAGAAGTTATAAGAGAATATTCAATTTCTCAAAAAGTTATAAAAATCGGAACAAGAAAAGACTCAGATGTCGTTATAACGCCAATTCAAAGCGATGAAAAAGGAAGCACATTTTCAATAGGTGAATATGCCTATAGCATTCCATTTATTGGAAAACACCAAATTTATAACGCTTCAATGGCCATAACCGTTGCAGCTCTTTTATCAATGACATATCCTGAAATCGTAAAGGGACTATCAAATGCTAAACTTACTTCTATGAGAATGGAGCTTATGCATTTTCCAAGCTTTGATATTTTAAATGATTGCTATAAATCTAATCCTCAAAGTTTAATTTCATGTATTGAAACAGTTTATTCAATGAAAGGATATAAAAATAAAATTTTAATTCTTTCTGATATGTTAGAACTTGGAGAACAAGAAGAAAAACTACATTTTAACGTAGGAGCACAAATAGATAAAAATAAAATTGACTATGTAATTTGTGTTGGTAAACTTGCAAAAGAAATTTATAACGGTGCAAATAGAAACTTTAATGTAAATAATCTTTTTTATTTTGAAAATAAAGACGATGTTGTAAAAAAAGTAAAAGAAATTATCTCTAAAGACACTTTAATTATGGTAAAGGGAAGCCGTGGGATGAAACTTGAAGATATTATTGAAAAATTAAAGGAGATTTAAAATGGACAATAAAAGACTTTTAAATACCTTTTTAGATTTAGTAAAGATTTATTCGCCTTCTAAAAACGAGATAAATGTTCTAAATTATATAAAAGATAGATTAGATAAACTTAAAATAAAATATATTTTGCATGATCATTGTAGTGATTATGGAGGAAATACTCCTGTTTTAATTGCTAAGTTAGATAAAAATGAAAAGGGAAAAAACTTAAAAAAAATATCTCTTTGTGCTCATATGGACGTTGTTGAACCTTGTTTTGAAGTTAAACCTTATATAGAAGATGGATTAGTTAAAACAAAGAGTAATACAACTTTAGGAGCAGATGATAAAGCTGGCGTTAGCTGTATTTTAGAAATTTTAGAAACATTAATTAAAGAAAATTTAGCACATAACGATATTTTTGCAATTTTTACACCGAGTGAAGAAATTGGACTTTTAGGAGCTAAATCTATAAAATGGAATGAAATTTCTAAAGAATTTTTGCCCGTAAAAGATATGATAGTACTTGACAATGCAAATGGCGTTGATGAAGTTGCTATGCAAGGACCTTGTATGTATGTTATAGATGTTACTTTTAAAGGATTATCATCTCATGCAGGAATAGAACCTGAAAAAGGAAAAAATGCACTTTTTGCAATGTGTAAAGCAATTTCAAAAATGAAAATAGGACGTTTAAACGACCATACAACCTCAAATGTTGGAAGTATAATTTCTAATTTTCCTACAAATGTAGTTCCAAATGAATGTAAAATTAAAATGGAGCTTAGATGTTTAGATGAAAAAGAAGCAAAAGATAATTTAGATAATTATATCGAAATTTTTAAATCTACTGCAAAAGAGTTTGATATCGAATGCAAAATAGATGTTGAATACGACTATCCACCTTTAAAACAAATCGACAACGGAGTGCTTTTAAAAAATGTTTTAAAAGCATATAAAAACATCGGCATCGATGCAAAAGGCATAAAAATCGGTGGTGGTTGTGATGCAAATATTTTTCTAAAAGACGGCTTTAATTCAGTTGCAGTTGGAGTTGGAATGTATAAAATGCATACAACAGATGAATATTTAGTTATTTCTGATATGGAAAATACAACAAAGGCGATGTTAAATTATATTTGTAAAGACTAAAAGGAGGCTTTATGTATAAGGGATATAAAATTATTGAAAAGAAATATATAGAAGATGTAGCATCTAATTGCACTCTTTTAGAGCATGAAAAAACATCTGCAAAGGTGTTTTTAATGGAAAATAATGATGACAATAAAACTTTTGGAATAGCTTTTAAAACACTTCCAAAAGATAATACTGGAATTTGCCATATAATTGAACATTCAGTTTTATCCGGTTCAAGAAAATTTAAAACTAAAGAACCATTTATGGATATGTACAAAACAAGTATGGCAACATTTTTAAATGCAATGACTTTTCCCGACAAAACAATTTACCCTGTTTCAAGTAGAAATTTAAAAGATTTTGAAAATCTAATGGACGTTTATCTTGATGCAGTATTTTTCCCTGTTATGAAAACAGATAGAAGAATTTTTATGCAAGAAGGTTGGCATTTTGAATTGGAAAATGAAAAAGACGATCTTAATATAAAAGGTGTTGTTTATAGCGAAATGAAAGGTGCATACTCAAACCCTATGACCTCTTTATATTTTAGAAATAGTCAATCACTTTGCCCAGATACCGTTTATGCAGTTGAATCAGGTGGAGTCCCTTATGAAATTCCAAATTTAACTTATGAAGATTTTTGTGCTTTTCACGACAAATACTATCATCCTTCAAATTCTTATATATTTTTATATGGAAATTGCGATATGCAAAAAGAATTAGAATACTTAGATTTAGAATACCTATCAAAATTTGATAAAAAAGATATAGAAAATGAAATAGAAGATCAAAAACCATTTAAAAAAGTAAAAAATGTTTTTGATGAATACTCCATTTCAAAAGATGAAGACGAAAAAAACAAAACATTTTTACTATATAGCTGTTTGTTTGGAGAAAATGAATCAGTTAAATGTTCTATAATAAATAAACTTTTATCAGATATTCTTGTAGATATGCAAGGAGCTTATTTACAAGAAGCATTAGTTAAAAGTGGTATTTGCTCAGATGTTTCATCTATTTCTATGGAATCAACTAAATATTCAAGCTTTGGTGTTTTTGCATTAAATTCACAAAGAGAACATTTAGAAAAATTTAAAGAAATTGTAGAAAATACTTTAAAAAATGTAGTTGAAAAGGGAATAGAAAAAGAAAAACTATTAGCTTCAATAAATAGAGTTGAATTTTCTATAAGAGATACCCTAAATTCAACAACTAAGGGAATTGAATATTTTATCAATATTTTTGATTCTTGGTTATATGGCAAAAACCCAATAGATAGTCTTTGTTTTGATAAGGCTCTAAGCGAGTTAAGAAATGATATTTTAAATAATAGATTGCTTGAAAAAATTATAGAAGAAAAAATTCTAAATAATAACCATAAAGCTATAATCGTTCTTGCTCCAAACAAAGGACTTAATGATAAAAAAGATCAAGCACAAAAACAATGGCTTAAAAGATATAAAGATTCTTTAAATAAAATTCAAATTGAAAAAATAATAAATGATACTAAAGAATTAATTAAATATCAACAAACAGAAAATACTAAAGAACAAAAAGATTCCATTCCAAAATTAAAGCTTTCTGATGTTGACAAACAAAGCATTACAATTCCTTGTGAAATTGAAAAAATAGACGATATAACAGTTTTAAAACATGATATTTTTACATCTGGAGTAAATTATGTAGATCTTTGTTTTGACTTAAAACATATCGCAAAAGAAGATATATTCTACCTTTCACTTGTAGAATATCTAATGAATACACTTGATAAAAAAACTATAAACTATAAAGATTTTACCGTTGAAACATTTCTTCATACAGGAGGCATTTCAACAGCTATTACAACATATAAAGACAGTAAAAACAAAAATAAATTTAGTGCAAAATTTATTGTAAGTGTTAAATTCTTAGATAACTTAGAAGCTAAAGCTACAGAACTTTTAAAAATTTTGTTAAAAGAAACAGTATATGAAGATGAAAAGAGAATAAAAGAAGTTTTAACAGCTCTAAAAAATGACTTAGAACAAGAAGTTATTTCACAAGGACACAGTTTTGCAATTACTCGTGCAAAATCTTACTATTCAAACAAAGGTTACTATGAAGAAAAAATTAAAGGATTAGATTTTTTAAAAAATCTTCAACAATTAATTGATAATTTTGATAACAGAAAAGAAGATTTAATACAAAAACTTAACTTTATCTACAAAAGATTATTAAAAAGAACAGATGTTATCTTAAACATAACAACTAATAAAAATTTAGAACAAATAAAAGACTCTTTCGTTAAACTACTAAAAGAAATCACTTTAGATATAGACGTATCTTATGATTTTACATTTAAAGTAGAAAATTTAAAAGAAGCGATAAAAACCTCATCAGATGTAAATTACGTTGCATTTGCATCTAGCTTAGATAATTTTGTAGATGAATATAACGGAAAGTTTTCTCTTATTTCAAAAATTTTATCTACAACTTACATGCACGAAAATATAAGAGCCATAGGCGGAGCATATGGAGCAGGATTTAGCATCGGAAAAGAACTAGATATTGTAATGTTTAGTTATAGAGATCCAAATATAGTATCTACAAAAAACACATTTAAAAACGTCGTAAAATATGTAGAAAACTTAAATCTTTCAGATGAAGATTTAGAAACATTTAAAATTTCAGCTGTAAAAGATTTTGACCCACTACTATCTCCATCACAAAAAGCACAAGTTTCAATGTCAATGTATATTTCTAAATCAACAAAAGAACAATTAGAAAAATATTTAAACCAATTACTTAAAACAGAAGTTAAAGATTTAAATGATATCTCTAAACTAATTGAAAAAGCATTAGAAAAAGACAATTTTGTTGTAGTTGGAAACACAGAAAAAATAGATAAAGTAAAAGATGAATTTAAAAACATCTACGTTTTAAAAAAATAAAAAAGACCTTATTTAAGGTCTTTTTATTTTTCTACTTTCGCTATAAAATTTAAATAAATCTTTTGTTTCTTTTAAATTTGAACCTGAAACTTTTTTGATTGTTCTATACAAATCTTATCTACAAAGGAGAACTAATCCATGTCTTTGGATATTTCAAAGAAAATAAAAAAGGAGATAAGGTCTACAAGAATTTTATAGTTAAATCACTAAACAAAATAGAAAATAAAGAGAAAGAAAACGAGGAGGAATAATATGGAATTTTTTACAACTGAAGCTGGAGTTGGAATTTTAAAGGCACTTGTACTGCAATTGGTACAGGTTTAGGAGCGTGGGGAGTTATTAACTTAATGGAAGGTTATGGTAATGATAACTTTGGTGCTAAATCTCAAGGTATTAAGCAATTGATGGTAAAATAAAGACAATGACACAACCAAGTCTCTAAAACTAAGACTTTAACCAATGAAATATTGATAGAACTCAATGATTATGGTATAATACTGCTGATAGTCTTTGTAAAGAAAAGAGGGTTAATATGGCATTAAATTATAAACCATTATGGATACAACTTGCAAAAAAAGGCTTAAAAAAAACAGATATAATAGCTATGGCGTAACTTACAACAAATGTTATGGCACAAATGGGAAAAGGTAAACCAATTACATTTAAAAATTTAGAAAGAATATGTAAGGCTCTATCTTGCACCATAATGATATTATTAATTTTGAAGATAATTTTAGTGACGAGGAATAGAATATGATTACAAGAGATAGTCTAAAAGATCTATTAAAGTATCTTGGATATAAAGAAGAAAAAGGAAATTATATTTTTCATTTCAACAGTTCAAATTGTGAAATTATTGTAGATTTCACAAATGAAAAAATAATTTACCCAACAGACAAAGGATTAATAGTTAATGAAAACCAAACTACAAATTTTTCAGATAATGAAAATTATGTAGTTTTAGAGTGTATTCATAGACTTTTAGAAAAAGGATATAAACCAGCACATATAGAAATTGAAAAAAGATGGTCATTGGGACATTTACAAAAAAGTGGGCGTGCTGATATTTGTGTAATGAATGCTACAGGAAATGATATTTTATTTATTATTGAATGTAAAACATATGGAGATGAATTTGATAAAGAATTAAAAATTTTAAAGTCTGATGGTGGACAATTATTTTCTTACTATCAACAAGAAAAATCAGCTAAATGGTTAATGCTATATGCTGTGAATTATGAAAATGATAAAATTATCCATCAAGTAAAAACTGTACCAGTTTTTGATACAGAAGAAATTTTAGAAAAATCAAAAAAAGATAAAAATATTGATTTGTACGAAAATTCAAGCTCAAAAGAAAAAGCTTTTGAAACTTGGTTAAAAACGTACGACCAAAAAATATATGATGATTTAATTTTTTCTGAAGATACGATAGCTTATAATATAGGAGAAAAACCACTTAGAAAAAAAGATTTAAAAGAATTTAATCCAAGAGATAAAATTGTAACTAAATTTGAAGAAATTTTAAGACATAACAACGTATCTGATAAGGAAAATGCCTTTAATAAACTTACTGCCTTATTTATTTGCAAATTAGTAGATGAGATAACAAAAGATGAATATGATATTGTAGACTTTCAATATAAATTTGGTACAGATACTTATGAAACCTTATTAGATAGACTTCAAAGACTTTATAAAGAGGGTATGGATAAGTTTATGAAAGAAGAAATATTTTATATATCATCTGAATATCCTTTAAATTTATTTTCGACCTATAAAGGACAAAATAGAAAGAATGCTATTGAAGATTTAAAAGAAACATTTAGAAAATTAAAATTCTATTCTAATAGTGATTTTGCCTTTAAAGATGTTCATAATGAAGAACTTTTTAAGCAGAACGGAAAAATTTTAGTAGAAGTTGTAAAACTCTTTGAGCACTATAGAATTGTCTACCCATCAAAACATCAGTTTTTAGGTGATTTATTTGAACAACTGTTAAATCAAGGTTTTAAACAAAATGAGGGTCAATTTTTTACACCTATTCCAATTACAAGATTTATATGGGAAAGTTTGCCAATAGATGATTTAAAAAGTCTTAATAAAAAAGACAGTTATCCTAAGATAATTGATTATGCTTGTGGAAGTGGTCATTTTTTAACCGAGGGCATAGACTTAATTAACAGAACTAAAGGAAACTTTGATAATAATTGGGTAAGTGAAAATATCTATGGAATCGAAAAAGATTATAGACTTGCAAGAGTTTCTAAAATATCTCTTTTTATGAATGGAGCAGGAGAGGGAAATATTATATTTGGAGATGGACTGGATAACCATAAAGAAAAGGGAATTAAAAATGATTCTTTTGATATTCTTGTTGCTAATCCTCCATATTCTGTAAAAGCTTTTAAATCACACTTGGAGTTAGAAGAAAATGACTTTGAATTAAAGGACTGTATTTCTAATGATGGCAGTGAAATTGAAGTATTATTTGTAGAAAGAATAGCTCAATTATTAAAACCTAATGGTATTGCGGCGGTTATATTGCCATCTCCATTGTTAAGTAATACTCAAAGTAGCTATGAGGGAGCTAGAGGTCAGATACTAAAAAATTTCACGATTAAATCTATAGTTCAATTTGGAAACAAAACTTTTGGAGCGACTGGTCAAAATACAGTTATATTATTTTTACAAAAATATAATGAACCACCAAAATATTTTAAAATTATTGAAGATACCATACAGGCTGTTTTCAACAATCAAAAAGTAAGTGAATGGATGGATAATGAGATACTTTATGATTATTTAGAATACACTGGAGTAAGTAAAGAAATATATCTTGATTTTGTAGGAGAGAAAATAAATTATGAAGAGTTTTTAGAAGATGATTATTTTAAGATGTATGTAGATGAATTTAATAAATCTACAGAACTAAAAAAACTTATAACTAAAAAAATTTTTAATAATTTAACTGATGAAGAAAAGGAAAATAAGATAAATAATCTTTTTTATTCAAATGTTAAAGAAATTGAGAAAGACAAATTGTTTTATTTTGCACTTGTAAGAGAGCAAAAAACATTAGTAATAAATTCCCCGACTAAAATATCTGATCAGTATAAATTTTTAGGATATCAGTGGTCAAATCGAAAAGGAAGTGAAGGTATAGATGTTTTACAGTTAGGGGGTATGTTATATAATCCTGACAATGTAGATAGTGATGAATATATTGCTCCAATTATAAAAAAAGTATTTAGAGATAAACCGATAGAAATACCTAAACATTTAGAAAGTTATTTGGAATATTTAGAAACTAAAAGGATGTTAGATTTTGAAAGAGAGAAGTTTGATAAAAGTATTAGGTTGTTTGTGAAAAATAAAATTGAATCGAAATATAAATTAGATGATTTTGGTTCAGTTTGTTTATCTATAAAAAATGGTAAAGATGTAAATCAAAGTAAAGATAAGAAAAAATATTTAGTTTCTAGAATTGAAACAATATCATCAGGAGTATTTGATTTTAATTCAGTTCAATATACTGATGATGAAGTGGATGAAGAATATTTTTGGAAAAAAGGAGAGATAGCATTAAGTCATATTAATAGTTTAGATCATTTAGGAAAGACAGCATATTTTGATAGTAACATCAAAATAATTCATGGAATTAATATATTGAGGATACAAGTTAATAACGAGATTGCATACAGTAAATATGTTTACTTGGTTACTAAATTAGACCATTTTAAAAAAGAAGTTCAAAGGCTATGTAAAAGAGCGATTAATCAAGCTAGTATAAGTATAGGAGACTTATCTACAATAAAAATTCCAGTGCCACCAATAGATATACAACAAAAAATAATTTCTGAATGTGATAAACTTGAAGAGAAGTATCAAAAAACTCGCATGAAAATAGAAGAATACAAGTACGAAATCCAAAAGATATTTGAAGACCTCGAAGTCGTAAAAAATGACGGGGGGGGGTACAAACTAAGTGATCCCAATGTATTTAAGCTTTCTATTGGAAAGAGAGTATTACAAAATGAACTCACTGAAAATGGGATTCCAGTTTATAGTGCAAATGTATTTGATCCTATGGGAAATATTAACAAGTATCTTATAAATGGTTTTGAAGAACCACATATAATATGGGGAATTGATGGAGATTGGATGGTAAACATTCTTCCAAAAGGATATGAATTTTACCCTACTGACCATTGTGGAGTGATGACGGTTGATGAAAGTAAAATTAATCCAAGATATATGACCCATGTATTAGAAAAAGAGGGACAAGTGATGGGATTTTCAAGGTCACATAGGGCATCAATAGACAGAATTAAAAGTATCAATATAAGTGTTCCTAATATAGAAATACAAAATCATGAAATGGAAAAAGTTTATAAATTAGAGGAGAAAATTCATAAACTACAAGAAAATCAAATAGACTTAAATAAAAGAATAAATGATGTGCTTAAAAAGTATTTAGGTTGAAAGATTAAAAACGATTAGAAATAAAATCTAGTCGTTTTTTTATTTTAAGAAAGGAAATATTATGACAAGTAAAAGATTAAGTATTGAAGAACAAATCGAAAAGAAAGAAGAAAGTATTAAGCAATTACAAAATCAAAAAAGACAGTTGAAGAAAAAACTTAATGAACAAGAAAAAAAGTAAGAAACAAAAGACTAATAGAAAAATAAGCTGTGTTTGAAAGTATTTTTGAAGAAAGTATCGATTTAATAAAAGATGAATTTAAAAACATCTACGTTTTAAAAAAATAAAAAGACCTTAATTAAGGTCTTTTTATTTTTCTACAGTTGTTTTAACTTTAAATGTTGTATGTAGTAAATGATGAGATTTTTCGCTTCCTGGGTAGTCTAAATATTCATTATAAAGTTTTTTAATAGAAGGGTTTTGATAAGATCTTCTTAAAACTTTATTTCTATCTTCACTATGGATAGCTTTCATTCTTTTTTCAATTGTATCTGTATTTCCTCTTAAAAGTGGTTGTCCGCCACCATTTACGCATCCTCCAGGGCAAGCCATAACTTCTATAACATCATAGTCTTTTTCTTTATTTCTTATAAGCTCAACTACTTTTCTTGCATTTCCAAGTCCGCTTACAACAGCTGCTTTTACTTTTCTTCCCCTTATATCAACTTCTGCTTCTTTAAATCCTTTAAGCTCTTTAAGATTTTTAAATTCAATTTTTTCTAAATCTTCTCCAGTAATAATATTATAAGCTGTTCTTATGGCAGCTTCCATAACACCACCAGTTGAACCAAATATTACTCCAGCTCCAGTAGATTCTCCTAAAGGACTATCAAATTCACTATCTTCTAGATTTACAAAGTCGATAGACATATTTTTTATAATATTAGAAAGTTCTCTTGTTGTTAAAACATAATCTACATCTTTTATATCTTCATTAGAAAGCTCATCTCTTTTAGCTTCATATTTTTTAGCGATACAAGGCATGATAGAAACTACAACTATATTTTTAGGGTCAATGTTATTTTCTTTTGCAAAATAACTTTTGCTAATGGCACCAAACATTTCATGAGGAGATTTGCAACTTGAAGGTTTATCTATCATATCAGGAAAATTATGTTCTAAAAAGTTAACCCACGCAGGACAACAAGATGTAAACATAGGTAAATTCTTTTCGCTTGTAAGTCTTTGTACAAGTTCTGTTGCTTCTTCCATAGTTGTAAGGTCGGCTCCAAAATCTGTATCAAAAACATAGTCAAAACCAATTTTTTTAAGAGCAGTAACCATCTTTCCTGTTACTATTTGACCTTTTTCCATACCGAATTCTTCACCTAAAGCTACACGAACAGCAGGAGCAGTTTGAACTAGAACAATTTTTTCATCGTCCATAAGAGCTTTTAAAACTTTATCTGTTGATGTAACTTCAGTTAAAGCTCCTGTTGGGCAAACATTAAGACATTGACCACAATAAGTACATTTTGTTTCAGTCATAGGTATTTTAAATTCTGATCCTATAAATGTTGGAAAGCCACGTCCGATATCTGTTAAAGTTCCAACAGTTTGCACTTTATTACACATAGTTTCACATCTTTTACATAAAACGCATTTGTTAGGATCTCTTACAAGAGATGGTGAAAGATTATCTAAAGGATATTTAATTCTTTCTCCTTTACATTTTATTTCTTTAATATTAGCAACAGCTGCTAAATCTTGAAGCTCACAATTTCCATTTCTTGAGCAAACAAGACAATCACAAGGGTGATTTGATAAAAGAAGTTCAATATTTGTCTTTCTTGCATTTATAACTTTTAGAGTATCCGTTCTTATATCCATACCTTCTTTAACTAAGGTATCACATGAAGAAACGAGCTTATGATTATTCATAGTTTCAACTAAACATACTCTACAGTTTGCATCTTTATTTACAAAGCCTATTTTTCCCATATCAAGATGGCATAAAGTAGGAATTTTAACATTAGCCATTTTTGCAGCTTGTAAAATAGTAGTTCCTTTTTCTACTTGTATATCAATTCCATTTATTTTTAAATTAACCATATCATTCTCCTATTTTAATATAATTGCATGTACTGGGCAGTGTTCAAGACAAGCATTACATTTTATACAAGTTTCTGTATGAATAAAATGCTTCTTTTTTCTTTCACCTTCTATAGCACCAACGGGACATTTATTTTTACAAAGTCTACAACCGATACAAAGATCTGTAATAAAATATTTTAAAAGATCTTTACAAACGTGAGAATGACAAGATTTTTCTTTAATATGAGTTATATATTCATCTTTAAAATAATGCATAGAGCTTAAAACAGGGGTAGTTGCAGTTTTTCCTAAACCACAAAGACTTGTATCTGTAATAACTTTGCATAAATTATCTAAAATATCTAAATCTTCCATTTCTCCCTTACCAGATGTAATCTTTTCAAGTATTTCTAAAACTCTCTTATTACCAACTCTACAAGGAGTACATTTACCACAAGATTCATCAACAGTAAATTTCATAAAGAATTTTGCAATATCGACCATACAATCATCTTCATCCATAACTACCATACCACCAGAACCCATGATAGAACCGATTCTTGCAAGAGAGATAAAATCAACTTTTGTATCAAAAAGATTTTTTGGAATGCATCCACCAGAAGGACCACCTGTTTGAACAGCTTTTACTTCTTTTCCATTAGGGCATCCACCACCTATATCTAATACAATTTCATTTATAGTTCTTCCCATAGGCACTTCAACAAGACCTGCATTTACAACTTTACCTACAAGGGCAAAAACTTTTGTTCCCGGAGAATCTTCAGTCCCTATAGACTTAAACCACTTAGAACCATTATTTATTATTAAAGGAATATTTGCAAAAGTTTCAACATTATTTAAAACTGTAGGGTAATCGAAAAGACCTCTTTCAGTTGTTCTATAAACTTTCGATTTTGGCATACCTCTTTTTCCTTCGATAGATTGAATTAACGCCGTACCTTCACCACAAACGAACGCACCTGCACCAAGTCTTATCTTTAAATCAAAAGAAAAATCAGAACCCATAATATTATCTCCAAGCAAATTATATTTTCTTGCTTGTTCAATAGCACAAGTTAAAGCTTCTACAGCCTTTGGATATTCAGCTCTTACATAAACATAACCATAACAAGCACCGATAGCTCTTGCAGCAATTGCCATACCTTCTACAACAACATGAGGGTCGCCTTCAAGAATGGATCTATCCATGTAAGCACCAGGGTCGCCTTCATCAGCATTACAAATAACATATTTAATCTTAGTGTCTTGACGAAAAGCACCTTCCCATTTTCTTCCAGTAGGAAATCCTGCTCCTCCTCTACCTCTAAGATTTGAGTCTTTTACAATATCTACAATATCTTTTCTTTCAATATCAAATATGCTTTTATAAAGAGCATAATATCCACCCATTGCTATGTATTGTTCTATGTTTTTAGGGTCGATAATATCATAATTTTTTAAAGCAAGTCTTGTTTGTTTTTCGTAAAACTCTCCTTTAAGTCTTATCTTGTCATCTTCAACTATGTATCTATCATCTTTTTTCTTTTCTTCTAAAAGTTTAGGATAGACTCTTTGTTTTATACTATCTAATTTTTCTAAAAATCCCATATTATATCTCCTTTGTCTCAGAGAGAATCTTTTCGATATCTTCTTTAACTACCTTTCTATAGACCTTATCATTAACAGTAACGATAGGGGCGTTTGCACAATCTCCAACACATCTTGTTTCAATTAAAGAGTATTGTAAATCTTCAGTTGTTTCACCAACACCTATACCTAAAATTTTTGAAAAATCATTTAATAAATTTTCAGCACCTTTAACGTAACAAGCAGTTCCCATACAAACAGAAATGGAAAATTTTCCCTTTGGAACTAAACTAAATCTTGCATAAAAAGTTACAACTCCATAAATGTAAGATGCAGCAATATCTAATTCTTTAGAAATAATATAAATTACTTCTTTTGGAACATATCCATACAAATCTTGCGTTTTATGCAAAATTTCGATAAGATCAGATGGATTTTTACCTTTAATGAAGTTTCTTATTTCTAAAAAGCAATTACAACAACCATTACACATCTTAAAAACCTCCTATATTTAATTGATATTATAATCAAAATTATAATTCATAGTAATTGTAACATATTTAGTTATTTTTTGCAAAGGATAACGAAGAAAAAATATAGATTTTTTAAAAAAAGTATGATATAATAAGTCGTGATTTAATTTTGATATTTACTATTAAATCTTTAAAGTTAAATTTAAATTAAAAATGTTAAGGAGGATATTATGTCAAAAAAATTTTTAGCACTACTTTGTACATTTAGTATTTTATTTACAGCTTGTGCTAGTAAAAATGCAGAAAATAAAGAAACAAAAGTAGAACAAAAAGAACAAAAGGATACACAAACTCACGATGTTGTTGACCATACAGGAAACACAATAAAGGTTCCTAACAAAATACAAAGAGTTGTAATCGATCAAATTCCTATTTTATCAACATATATGTCTTACTTTAAAGGTAAAACTCCATATATAGTTGGATATGCAGGAGCTTTTAAGGAAACAATAGAAAAGACTGTTTTAAAAGATATTTCACCAGAGCTTTTAAAAGCTAATGAAACAGTTAAAGGTCAAAGTGATTTAAACATTGAAGAAATAGTTAAACTAAAACCAGATGTAATATTTTACAATGCAAATAATAAAAAACACGCTGAAGAATTAAAGAAAACAGGTATTCCAATGATTGGATTTGCAACAATAGGTCATGAAACACCAGCCGATTCTTTATTAAGATACAAACAATGGCTTACTCTTTTAGAAGATGTATTTAACGAAAAAGGTAAAATGAAAGAACTTTTTGAAAGTGGAGATAAAATAGTATCTGATGTAAAAGAAAGAATAAAAAAAGTACCAGAAGATAAAAGACCAAGTGCTTTAATTTTATTTAAATACATCAAAGGTGTTCCACAAGTTGCAGGAATGGGAACATTCGGAGATTTTTGGCTTAAAAATTTAGGTGTTAAAAACGTAGCAGGTGAAACAAAAGGATTTTCACAAACAAATTTTGAAGAAATTTACAAATGGAACCCAGAAATTCTATTTTTAAATGGACCAGGACTTTTAAAGATGAATACTAAAGACGTTTTAGAAAATAAAGTTGAAGGAGCAGATTTTTCTAAGATAAAAGCTGTTAAAGACAAAAAAGTTTTTGATACAAAACTTGGAATGTGGAATTGGTTTACTCCAAACCCAGATGCTCCATTAGTTTTTGCATATCTTGCCTCAAAGACATATCCAGAAGCTTTTAAAGATTATCCTCTTAAAGATATCATAAAAGAACATTACAAAAAGTTTTATAATTTTGAACTTAAAGATAAAGATATCGAGGAGATGTTAAATTACTAATGCGTGATAGTTTTTTTATAAAAAATGGTTCATTTAGATTATGGGCAATAGGAATTCTTTTCTTATTGCCTATATTTACAGCCATTATTTGCATATCAATAGGAAGAATAAATATTTCAATTTTTGAAATATTTAAAATATTAAAATCTATATTCTTTGAAAAAATAGAAACTACCAACCAAACAGTAATAATAAATTTAAGAATACCACGAATTATCTGTGCTTGTATAATAGGAGCAGGACTTAGTTTAAGCGGGGCGACCTTTCAATCTCTTTTTTCAAATTCACTAGCAACACCAGATATTCTTGGAGTAACTAGCGGAACATCGCTTGGAGCAATAATCGGAATAATTTTTTCCCTTAAAATGTTTAACGTACAACTACTTGCACTTGTTTTTGGGCTTTTTACAGTTTGGTTAACCCTTAAACTTTCTGGAAAAGAAAAAGAATCTATAATAACACTTATTCTTTCCGGTATCATAATTTCGGCACTTTTTAACGCTTTAGGAGCGCTTTTAAAATACACAGCAGATCCACTTGATAAATTGCCGGAAATTACCTACTGGCTAATGGGTTCGTTTACTGCGATAACATACAAAAGCCTACTTATATCTACACCTTTAATTTTAATCGGTATAATAATAATTTATCTTTTAAGATGGCAACTTAACATTCTATCTTTAAGTGAAGATGAAGCAAAATCTAGCGGAATAGATGTAAAAAAAATAAGAATAGTCTTTATAATGGCATCTACCTTGATAACATCTTCTTGTGTTGCTATGTGCGGACAAATAGGCTGGGTTGGACTTCTTATACCACATTGTGCAAGAATGTTCGTAGGAAGTAACAATAGATTTGTAATCCCTGTAAGCATAAGCATGGGAGCAAGTTTTATGATTATTATAGATACATTTTCAAGAACTATAAGTAAACTTGAACTTCCTTTATCTATCCTTACTGCGATAATAGGGGCACCACTTTTTATATCTTTATTAAAAAAATCAAAAAGGAGCTATTAATGATTTTATCTGTTGAAAATGGAAATTTTAGTTATGATAACAAAAGAAAAGTTTTAGAAAATATAAATTTAAAAGTTGAAAGTGGAAGCATTTTATCTATCTTAGGAAGAAATGGAGTAGGTAAAACAACCCTTCTTAGATGTATGTTAGGACTTTTAAAATGGACAAGTGGAAATTCTTTTTTGGACGGAAAAAATATAAAAGATATAAGCTTTAAAGATTTTTGGAAAAATGTTTCATATATCCCACAAGTGCATTCTTTTTCCTTTTCCTATACAGCGCTTGAAATGGTACTTATGGGACTTAGTAGCGTATTAAGCATTTTTTCCTCCCCAAGCAAAAAAGATATTGAACTTGCAGAAAAAACTATGGAAAAGATAAAAATCTTACACCTTAGAGATAAAGAACTTAATAAAATAAGTGGTGGAGAACTTCAAATGGTCTTAATTGCAAAAGCTCTTATAAGTAATCCTAAAATAATAGTTTTTGATGAAGTAGAAACAGGACTTGATTTTCATAACCAAATTTTAATACTAGATCTTATAAAAAAATTAAGTTTAGAAAATAATATAAGTGCAATTATGAACACACACTACCCAACAAATGCTTTAAAAATTTCAGATTATACCTTTATGCTAAATAAAGAAAATAAGCATATTTATGGAAAAACTTCTGATGTTATAAATCCTTACAATATACAAGAGATTTTTAAAGTTAAATCAATTGTAGATACTGTAACATACGACAAAAAAATTATTAAAAACATAATACCAATAGATGTAATATAAAAAACTTCTAAGTATTTAAAATACTTAGAAGTTTTTATTTTTAGTCAATATCTACAAGTAACTCTTTTGGTTTTTTTCTTAAAATGCTATATGAAGAAACTAAAACTGAAAATAAAAGTACTAAACTTATAAATATCATTACATACATCAAAGAAGTTTTACTTATTGTCATATCCAATTTTGTAATTGTCTTACTAAAGCCTTGTGCTTCAGCACCAGAACCAAGATTTGATGATTTTATTGCTTTTGAAAATTCCTTTGTAACATTTGTAGTTACCTTTTGTAAAACGGTATTTGCAATATAATTTCCTAAACGTCCTGCCAAAAAGTATGAAGCTACAAAAGACGGTATAGTTATAAAGACAATTTCTAGTAAAAACTGCAAAAATATTTCAATCTTTGACTTTCCAATAGATAAAAGAATTGCAATTTCTTTTTTTCTTGCATTTATCCATAGTAAAAGTAATATCGTAATAACAACACCAACAAATACGATAGAGCCTACAAATAATTGATTTGCTAATTTGTATATTCCAGAAATTGATTTTTGTAAAGCAGGGTAGTTTTTAGAACTTTTAACTAAACTATATTCATTAAAATTTATATCAAGTTTTTTTACATTTTTAATTACAGAATCTATATTTTTATCTCCCTTTACAAAAAATGTTGCATCAAGATATGTTTGAGAATCTTCAGTATTTCCGTAAATTTTACTAGCTGTGTGAATATCAGAAATTATATTGTTTTGATAAAGCTCTTGTGAAACTATAGCTTTTGTTTTGTTTTTTCCATCAAAAATTCCCTTTATTTCTACCTCAACAGTTTCTTTTGCACCTTTTTCGTTATCTGCATCATATATATTTGATTTAAGTTTTATTTTATCGCCTATTTTTAAATTGTTTTTTTCTGCTAATTCTTTATGAATTAACACTTTATTTTTATCATCATTTTTAAGATGCTCTCCTTGTATAAGCTTAAATTCTTTTGAAATAAATTTAGTTTCTCTTTGTGAATCATTTACTCCCGTAAGCATAACAGCTCTTTTAAATTGTTTAATCTTTTCAGCATCTCTATTTAAAGATTCATCTGGAACAGATATAATATCAAGCCCGTCAAGGTCTGCAACAGCTCCAATTCTTTTTATATAAGAATCTATTTCGCTAAGAGATGAAATTTTTTTAATATCTTTTCCTTTTACATTTCCACTACCTCTTGGAGTTCCTGGATTTACAGCTCTATTTATTTCTAATTGAAAGCTATTTGTAACATTTTTAAAAGTTTCATTAGAAGCTTTATTTGTTGAATCTTTAATGGATAAAGCAACTAAACTAACACAAGACATACTTAAAATTACTAATAATATTATCAAAGATTTTAAAGCTTTTCTTGTAACATAAAGATATGCGTTTTTAATCATTTTTTTCACCTCTAGTTTTTATTTTTTAATTTTTTATCTTTAAGCTCTAAAACAATATCGGAAGCTTTAGAAAGCTCTTTACTATGCGTTACAACTATTACACATTTATTTCTTTCTTTAGCAAGTCTTTTTAAAATATTTATTATCTCAGATGAAGTTTTCTCATCTAAATTGCCCGTAGGTTCATCTGCTAAGATAATTGGAGCTTTTGAAACCAAAGCCCTTGCTATTGCAACCCTTTGTTGCTGACCACCAGATAATTTCATTACATTTCTATCTATTTGTTCATTTAAAAGTCCAAGCTCTAAAAGAATTGACTTTGTAGCAGAACTATTTACAAGTTTTACATTTTCAATAGCTGAAAGATAGTCAATAAGATTGTAATTTTGAAAAACAAGAGAAATATTATTTTTTCTATGATTTGTATATCCTTTATTTTCTATATTTTCTCCATTAAATAAAATTTCACCACTTGACGGTTTATCAAGTCCTGCAAGAAGTGAAAGAAGTGTTGATTTTCCAGAACCTGACTGTCCTATTATCGAATAAAATTTTCCAAGTTGAAATTCTTGATTTATCAAAGAAAGAACTTTTTCATTTGAATTTTCATAACTATATGACAGATTTTTTATTTCTAATATATTCATTTTTTTCTCCTAACTTATTTTTGATAATATTTTTTTCGGTTTTTGTATTAAAATTATTCCAGATGTTAAAACAACACAAAAAACCATTACAACTAAAAGTATGATATAACTTTCGATGAAAGTTACAAAATTAAAACTATTTTTAAAACCATTTGTTAAATTTTCTAAATCTTTTAAAGCAATTGATTTTATAATTTCTTTAACTAAAAAATTTCCTAAAATCAAAGAGACAAAACTTGCAAAAATAGATGTTAAAAACAATTCTAAAATAAATTGTAGCATTATTTTTGCCTTACTTATGCCGATTGATAAAAAAATAGCTATTTCATAAATTCTCTCTCTTAACCATAAAATTAGAATTAAACAAAGAACTATTACAAAAGCGGCTATTATACAATAGATAAATGTATTTATAATATGCTTTATAGTATTTACAGAATCAATTACTTGACTAAAAGCCATCGAGTTATTTTCAACTTCCATAGAATTATCTAAAGAAGAAAGAGAATTTTTAACAATATCTAAATCTTTTTTTGAATCTGTAAATAACATTAATTTAGTCAACTTTTCTTCATTCTCTTTTAAATTAAAAGCTTTTTGACTTGAAAAATAGTCCATAAAAACAAAATTTTCACTAAGATCAGAAGAAAGCCCCGTATGTTTTTCAGCCATCTTACCGGTAAAAGTTCCAATTATTTCAAAATCATGATATTTAAAGTTTTTATCATTAGAATTATTAGTTAAATCAAAAGCTTTTAAACTTATTTTGTCATGTAACTTTAAATTATTATGCTTTAAAAATTTTTCATGAACCAAAATTTTATTCTTATCATCTTTTAAAATTCCTCTTCCAGCTGTTAAACTAAAAACTCCACTTGTAAAAAGAACATCCTTAGAAGAATTTGTTATAGCATTTACATTTATTAAATTTTTCAAATTCTCATCTATATCATCTCTTTTTACACTATTTAAAGAATCAATAGTTTTTTTATCTTTTAGCTTAAAAAGAGTTTTAAAATTAAATACACTTTCTTTAATTTCTTTTTTTTCTAAAAGATTGTTAACACTTTTAACAGTAAAAAAATTTTTATCCTTTCTAACTATACTAACATACGAGTTAGAAGCTTTATAAAAATTATTTTCAATCATTTTGCTTGAATTAAGCACCGTTAAAGCCGAATACAAAAAAGAAAGAACAATAGTTAAAATAGTAAACATTAAAAAAGATCGCTTTTTCTTTTTTCTTATATAGCTTATTGCATTTTTTAAAATCAAAAAATTTCCCCCCTTTAAAATTTTTCATTTTAGACATTTTTTAACCTTCAATACATCTAGCTTATACCTGATGTATGAAATATTTATGAAATAAAAAATTTTTATTAACTTTTTTTTAAAATATTTTAAAAATTAGTACATACAATAAAATAAAGTATTGACAAAATAAAAAAATGTAAAAAAACTATTGACAGTATATATATATAATATAATTTGAATGTATGAAAAAATATAAGAATAAAAAATAGGAGTGAAATGAAAATGAAAAGGATAATGGGATTTTTTCTTGCTCTAGTAATGTTTATGGGTTGTCTGCCTTTAAATCCAATAGCTAGCTATGCAGATGACAATGTAGAGATAAATGAAAAGAACTTTCCAGATGAAAATTTTAGGGATTTTATAGATTTTTTTATTGATGAAGATAATAATGGATTTTTAAATCATGAGGAATTAGATCAAATTGACACTCTTCTCCTTAACGGTGGAAGCACAAAAATTACAAATTTAAAAGGAATTGAATATTTTAAAAA
>KQ959618.1 GCA_001552895.1 Tissierellia bacterium KA00581 | reverse complement strand
TGGTTTGTCCAGTAAAGAGGGTACATATCATAAACTTATGGTAGCTTTTTTTTAATTATCATTATAAATTGTATCATAATTTATTTGTCTATAAAACTTTTCTCTTATAGTTTCAAAATCATTTTTAAAATTTCCAAGAGCCCACATTATTTTTGTAACTGTTGATTCTATGGTCATATCATGAGCTTGAAGATAATTTATTTCATCTATTCTTTTTCCAACCTCATAAATTCCAACATCTGAACCTTCTTGTGGAACTTGAGTTGTCATGATAATAAATTTTTCTTTATATTTTTTTGTTAAAATTTTAAGTTCATCTTCTATAGATTTTGGAATTCCTCCAAGTCCATAACTTTCTACTATGATTGCATCATAATGTTTAAATATTTCATTTAAAAGATAGGGTTTTATAGATGGAATTAATTTTAAAACAAATACATTAGTATTTAAATTATCGTAAAATATAACATCTTTATCATTTTTTACTTCTTTTATATATCTAAAAATTTTTTCATCTTGCATTACAGCTAAAAAAGGAAAATTTATTGAAGTAAAAGCATCAAAACTTTTGGATTTTTCTTTTCTAGCACGAGTACCCGCTATAATTTTTCCATTAAATATAAGACTTACTCCATAAGAATTTTCTTTGCTAGCATAAATTAAACTATTTAGTAGATTGTTTTTTGCATCTGTAATATCTAAATTAATAGATTTTTGAGAACCAGTTAAAACAATAGGTTTTTTACTATTTTGAATAAGATAAGAAAGAGCACTTGCAGTATATGCCATTGTATCTGTACCATGAGTAATAACAAAACCATCATATTTGTTATAATTTTCTTTGATTGTATCTTTTATCTTAAGCCAATGATACGAAGTTATATCTGTAGAGTCGATATTAAATAAATTAATAGTTTCAACATCAAAATCAATGTTTGCAAAATTTAAATATTCTAATAATTTTTTTGAATTTATTTTTGGAACAAGCCCTTCATTTGAACTAATTGATGCTATAGTACCACCAGTTGAAATAAGTAAAATTTTTTTCATTTTATCCCCCTAATTAAAAACGAATCTTTAACAACTTAATTATATTATAAATGTGTTTTTTTAGCAACTAAAATTATTTTAAAGTTAATATAATTATGATATAATTAAAACGTATTAATAGAAGGAGAAAATATGGAAGTTATAAAGAATTTAAAAGTTTTAGACAATACAACAGAAGGCTTAGGAGTTTGCAAATTTGAAAATGTAATAATATTTGTAAAAAACGCATTAATATCAGATATAGTAGATGTTGAAATCATAAAGAAAAATAAAAATTTTTATACTGGTATAGTAAAAAATTATATAAAAAAAAGTGAATTTAGAAATGATATATTTCCATGTAAATTTAATGAAATATATCCATTTATAAGCTTGAAATATGAAAAAGAATTAGAAATAAAGAAAAATATTATCTTAAATAATTTAAGAAAAATTGCAAAAATTAATCTTGATGATATTGAAATAGTAAAAAATGAAAATGAATTTAATTACAGAAACAAAATTGAACTTAAAATTAATGAAAATTTTAAACTTTGCTATTGTACAGAAAATGGAGAAAAAATTGAAATAGAAAATTGTCCAGTAACAGATATAAATATAAATGAATTTTTACCTTTTTTACAAGAAAAATTAAAAGAATTTAAAATAAAACCTTACGATTTTAGAACGAATAGAGGAATTTTAAAAAATATTAGTATAAGAGCTAATTTCAATGGAGAACTTATTTTAACTTTAGTCGTTAAAGAACTTTCTGATAAATTGATAAATTTTGTAAAAACTCTTGAGCAAAGAGAAAACTTAATACAAGGTTATATAAATATAAATTCTAAAAATAAAAGTTTAATAATGGGAGAAAAAACATATACAGTTTTTAAAAAATTTGAATTTTATGATAAGATAGCAAACTATAAATTTAATATATCTACTAAAAGTTTTTTTCAAATTAATAAATATCAAACTGAAAAACTATATAAAATAGCAAAAGAATTTTTAGATGAAAACAAAGAAAAAAGTTTATTAGATTTATACTCTGGAATAGGAACAACTACTATTTATTTTGCAGAAAATTTTAAAAATGCAATAGGAGTCGAAGCAGTAAAGGATTCAATAAAAGATGCAAAAGAAAATGCAAAATTAAATAATATAAAAAATGTAGATTTTATTTATGGTAAAAGTGAAGAAAAAATTGAACAAATACTAAAACAAAATAATATAGATATAATATCAGTTGATCCACCACGAAAAGGCTTAGATAAAAAAGTATTACAAACAATAATAAAAAGTAATATAGAAAAAATTGTATACATAAGTTGCAATAGCTCAACACTTTCTAGAGATATAAAATTATTTTTAGAAAATGGATTTAAACTAAAAAATATAAAAGCAGTAGACATGTTTACAAAAACACCACATGTCGAGAGTGTCGTATTGATGTCAAGGAAATAAGAAGAAAAAGCGTAGAAAAACCTTGAAATCAAAAGGTTTAAAGAAAAATGCAGAGGTTTGGACAGTTGGTTTACATTGTATTTTTAGGGTGTTTGACAATAGTCTTGACCACTGGGAAATCAGAGGTCGTAGCAATAGAACTACTTTTTTGCTTGGTGTAACAACAGGGCTATTGTCAAAAGCGGTTTTTATGGGTGTGTAACAACAGAACTACTGTCAAAATTTTTTGGGTTAAGAATTACGAAAATAGACTAATAAATATCATGCTAAATAAGCGATTTAATTATACTAAAATCGAAAGGGGACTCGAGTGTGGATGAACTAAATAGAATTCCTAAAAATATAACAGTGATACAACCTCGGAGAGTGATTAAGGATTATGCTGTTGGTATCTATGCTCGTGTGAGTACAAACCGTAAGGAACAAATGGAAAGCTTGGCTATACAAGTATCAGGACTTACTAGATTGGTAGCAGTTCATAGGACTTGGTTTGTAGCAGATATTTTTTTAGATGTTGCTTCCGCTAAAACAGGAACATCAAGAACAGAATTTAATAGAATGATAAGTGAATGTGAAAAAGGAAATATTGATATTATAATTACAAAAAGTATTAGCCGTTTTGGACGTGACATACAGGAATGTCTGGAAGCCATTCGAAAGATTCGTGCGGCAGGAAAAAGAATTATTTTTGAACGAGATAAGATTGATACAGAAGCAATAGGCGATGAGTTGATTATCAGTGTGATTGAAGCTTGTGAACAGTCTGAGAATGAATGGAGAAGTGAAAATATACGTTGGGTGCTGAAGAGGAAAGCAGAGAACGGTACATCAGGATTATATAATCGTCCTTGCTATGGATACAAAAAAGATAAATATGGAATGCTAGTTATTGATGACGAACAAGCTAAAGTCGTCAGAGATATTTTTAATTGGTATCTAGAGGGGTGTAGCATAGGTGGAATTATAAAGAGATTGGAAACAAACGGTATTAAATCGCCAAAAGGAAAAGAACGCTGGAGTAAAAAAGGAATTGAATCCACATTAACAAGGCAGAAGTATACAGGAGATGTAGCAATTGCAGATTCTGGAAGTTCGGATAATCGGTATTTAAATGAGAATCATCATGCTGGAATTATTTCTAAGGAGACCTTTGAAGCAGTACAATTAGAGATGAAATCTCGCAGTAATGTAGAAGTTGCAGAGGATGGAACGGTGCGCAGAAAGAGTAAGAAATATAGTTCGAAAATACCGAAATAAATATTAGGTGTTTCAAACGTAGCAAAATATGCATACAGAGACAAAGATAGAAAAGATGTAATTTATTCAGATAAAGCCGAATAGAAGGGTAGAAATAAAGCGTTTTTTGCCCTAATTATATGTGTGATTGAATTTAGATTGTATTGGTAAAATAGAAAAGTTCATGAAGGTGGGTATATTAAAAATAAGAATTTATAATTTATTTTGGAGGAATTGGAATGTTTGATTATAAAGATTGGAAAGAAGAGATATTAAATTATCTTGATCAAGAAACTGGAACGGATGATATCATTTATGGAAACTATGTTGAATGGGATAGATTTAGAAAAGATTATGAAGAAGAATTATTAGCCGAAGCATGTATTGAACTACCTTGGGGAAAGATTTTATCAATGCAAGAGTACATTGATTTATCATCAGAATTATCTAATCTGGGTGTTAAAAGTATAGAATATTTAAATGAAATTTTAGATTCAGAAGTTAAGTTTATTGATAGAGATAATAAAATTGCAGATATTATTGTATCTGAGTGCCTTGATTTGTACGGCGTTCCCTGTGGGACAGAATATGAGCAAGAACTTCCAACAGAGTTAACTTATTGGAATAATATGTTGGATAGTTCAGAAAGTGAGTTGTTAGCATATATAAATTATCCAATAGAAGTTAACTTATTCGATGAAAAAATTAACAATATATTTAGTAAAATTGAAGCCACATCCGATGAATTGACTAAAAAGTCCTTGTTATTAGCAGCATTTAGTATTACAGAAAGTATGTTTAAAAGTGTAATTGTTAATAAAATTCCCCAAGAAAATAACATTTCTGATTTTTCTAAAAAAATATTAGCAGTTGAGATTGATAAAAAATTAAGAGGAAAGAGCGATATTAAAAATCAATTGTTCAAAGAATTATATAATACACCTGCTCCACAACAAAATTGGATAAATGTGAGGAATTCATTAGCTCATGATATTGAGAGTTCTTCAATTATAAACGAACAGATTACTTACTTAAATCTTAAGACTAAAAATGAGGAAACATACTTGTTGTCAGAGTTGAAAAATAGTTTGATGGATTTTTTTGATAATATAAAAAATATACTAGCTCAAAATTAATGTTTATATTTTTAAATTAGCACTTAATATTGCAGTAGATTAGTTTTATTCTGTTGTTACAAATTTAAACGGAAATTATGAAGAGGTAGAAATTAAAATTTTAGAAAATTTAGAAAATAATGCAAGAACCATCATGAAGGGATAATATCCAAAGAGCAATTTAAAGCAGTTTAACTAGACATGAAACTTTGCAGAAATGTGGAAATTGGAGAAGATGGAAAGATTCGAAGGAAGAGCAAAAAGTATAGTTCTAAAGGAACTAAATAGACAGGAGGTATTGATATGCTTGAAAATCTTAAATCCTTAAAGGGAGATATGAAGAATAAAGGGTGAACCATTTGCAGCTTTATCTTCAGATATAAAAACACAAATTACATCGTGTTAGTAAAAAGATTTGTAGGAAGTGTAAAAAGAATCAGTGAGTACGTTCTTGTAAAACTTGAGTTTATGAAAGAAGATAATTTAATGGATTCTTTGGAAGTTGAAGCTAATAGTCATAGTTTAATTGTTGATGCGAAGACCTTAAGGGAATATTTTGGTATTGAGTATAATGATAACCTAGGTGATATAATAAATCAATTTTCTAAACAACTGGGAAACTCAATTCCAATAAACATTAAAAATAATATTTCTAACATTGAAAAACAAGCCATGGTTCGTTCACTAAGCATAAGCGATTCAGAAGATCCTGAAAAAATATATTGCACAATGGTACGTAGAAATCCTGAAGGGAAAAAGCGAAGTGAATTTAATTCTGATAAAACAAAATTACTTAGAATCGAGTTGTTTAAGTATTTTAAAGATGATGAAAGCATAAGCTTTTGTTATTCGACAGAACTAACAAAAGAAAATGATGATGCAACGATACTCAAGAATTTTTCAAAATAATATTTGTTAGAGTGACATCGCCAAAATAGCCTAATAATCTCATGTGGAGACTGTCGTCTTGATGTCAAGAGTGAAGGACTAAAAGCACATAAAATACCTTGAAATCAAGGGATTTCAAAGAACTGTCCCGGTTTGGGCAAATGTTCGAAATTCCTTTTTTAGACCGTTTGACAACAGTTCTGACTACTGGAAAATAGAGGGTTGTAACTACGGAACTGCTTTTTGCCGCATTGAGACTATAGAACTATTGTCAAAGAGGCTTTTTAGTATATGGAGACAACAGAAATATTGTCATAAAATATGTTTTTATAAATTGGGAGGTAAGGATATGGCAAAATATGCATATAGAGATAAAGATAGAAAAAATATAATTTATTCTGATGAGGCTATAGAAGAAGATAGGGACACTGCGTTTTTTTGCCCTAATCATATGTGTAACGCAAAATTATATATTTGTGCAGTTGATGGGAGTAAAAGTGCCTATTTTAGAGCGACAAAACCGGATTTTAAGCATATTAAGAATTGTCCGTTTGGGAATAGTAGTACAGAGTTTGATTCGAACAAATATGAAGAATCCCAATTTGTTTATGAAGATGCAATAAATAATCTTTTATGCAACACCAAACCATCATCACAAAAAAACATTCCTTCTGCACATGGGACTGGTGAACCTAGTGCTCATCCACCAAGAACATTAAGGCAAATATATTCATTGTGTAAAAGTTTCTTTGTTGGAAATACATATGCAGGTAAAGAAATAGGTTCAATGATATTAGATGACAGGAGCGAATATAGATATCCGAAAGGGTGTTTTGGAAATAAGATAATTGAAGCGACCGTAGACGGAAAATTATATGATGATAATAAGAAAGAAGTTTATTTAGTCTCTCCTATTAAAAGTAAAAAATATGCATTTATATTATCGTTTTCAGATAAAGATAATTATAAAAAGATTCGCTCTGAAATATATGATAATAGAGATAAGATTATAGTTATTGCTGGAAAATGGGAATCATCAGGCGAATATAATAAATTTACTTCAAAAGTATATGGAAAAAAACAAGTTGCTATTATAAAAAAATAAGATTAATTGTAGAGGTTTTGATAATAGCCTAAATAAAAATAATTTGATTGAAAATATAGTAGGGTTATAACTCTTATAAATTCAACGGTTTTTGTAAAGATATGTAATTTTTCAAAATAGAAAAAATCATGTTAAGATTATTGTTCTTTTGTCAAAAGCAAAGGCTTAAAATTATATAAAAGGTTTGAAATTAAGAGATTCTTGTGAATTGTTCATTTACAGGAATCTATTTTTCTGTATTATAACAATAGTTCTGACTACTGGAAAATAGCAGGTTGTGGCAATAAAACTACTTTTTTTGCTTGGTTTATTAGCAGGACTATTGTCAAAAATAGTTTTTATGTGTATGTGACTATAGAACTGTTTTCAGTAATTTCTATAGTAAATTTTTTGATTATGACAAGCTAAAAATTGATAAAAAAAGAAGCAGTCCATAAAGGTTCTGCTTCATCAATTTTTCGTAAGTGGGTACTCACTTACTGTGCTTGCTATTATAGTTATAAGCGTTAAGCGCGTTATTTATAATAAATGAATTATACCATACTCAGAATATAATTTCAGGGCACTCTTGACAAATATTGAATTTTGATTTATTATTAAATATAGATTCAGTATTAGTATAGAAAGAGGTGTGCTATGGCACAAGTATTAAAAGAAGAAGTTAGAAATAGAATACTCGAAGCAGCAGAAAAAGTATTTTATAAAAAGGATTATAGAGGTGCCAAATTAACAGAAATTGCAAAAGAAGCAGATATTCCTGTGGCACTAATTTATACCTATTTCAAAAATAAGGCAGTTTTGTTTGATGCAGTAGTAAGTTCTGTTTATATAAACTTCGAGTCAGCTTTTAATGAGGAAGAATCTTTGGAAAAAGGTTCTGCTTCTGAAAGGTTTGATGAAGTTGGAGAAAATTATATTCATGAACTTTTAAAAGATCGTAAGAAGTTAATTATTTTAATGGATAAAAGCTCAGGTACAAAGCATACAGAAGCAAAACAAAAACTCATATCGCAAATGCAGGTTCATATTGAAGTAAGTTTAAAAAGACAATCGAAACAGGAATATGATCCAATGCTTGCCCATATTTTAGCCAGTAACTTTACAGAGGGACTTCTTGAAATAGCAAGGCATTATCAAAGTGAAAAGTGGGCAAAAGATATGCTAAAACTTATTGCAAAGTGTTATTACAAGGGAGTGGAATCATTGTAAGTTGATTTGATATTTAAATGCGATAAATTTAAATTTTTGGAGGAGATATTTTGAAGATATATAAAGATAAAGAAGAACTGAAATCTGAGATAAATAAAAGTTTTGAAAAGTATATTTCTGAATTTGATATTATTCCTGAATCTCTCAAAGATAAGAGAGTCCCTGAAGTTGACAGAACACCAGCAGAAAATCTTGCTTATCAACTCGGATGGACAACATTAGTTTTGAAATGGGAAAAAGATGAGAAAAACGGTTTTGAAGTAAAGACACCGTCGGATATGTTTAAATGGAATCAACTTGGAGAATTATATCAGTGGTTTACCGATACTTATGCTCATTTATCGATAGAAGAATTAAAGAAACGATTGAAAGAAAATATTATATCTATCTATACAATGATTGATACACTAAGTGAAGAAGAATTATTTCAACCGCATATGAGAAAATGGGCTGATGAAGCTACTAAAACAGCGACATGGGAAGTTTATAAGTTTATTCATGTTAATACGGTTGCCCCTTTTGGAACGTTTAGAACTAAGATTAGAAAATGGAAAAAGATTGTGCTATAATTTTTGATTTGCTGATACAGTAATTTAAAAAAATATAGTGATCGGATAAAATAGACTTTGCGTAATCAGCAAAGTCTTACTTTAAACCTTAATACTGAATTAAAATTCAATATTATTCAATTTTGAAAGGAGAGTTGTTCATGCCGGAAAAAGAATTAAGAAAAAAAGTGATTGGGAAAAACGGTTTATCCAATTCACTTCTTGCTTTAAAAATAGTATTTGATTTGATACCACAAATCTTACTCGTATATTTGATTAGTTCTTTAATTACAAACAATATTAACGAAGGTAATTTAAAGTATATATTTTTGGGAATCTTTATATCGTTTGTATTAAAAGGAGTGTTTTATTATTTTGCAACAAAGGTTGCCCATGAGAAAGCATACGAAAAATTAACAGAACTTAGGTTAGATATTATCGGTCATCTGAAAAAACTAAGTTTGGGATTCTTTAAAGAACATAATACAGGAGAGCTTACCAACATTGTCCAACATGATGTAGAACAAGTGGAAGTATATCTTGCTCATGGTCTCCCTGAAATAATGTCAGTTACACTTCTGCCTACCATTATTTTTGTAGCTATGATTTTTGTGGATTGGCGTCTTGCTCTTGGGATGATTGCCGGAGTTCCACTCATGTATTTGGTAAAAGTTCTTTCACAGAAAACAATGGATAAAAACTTTGCGATTTACTTCAATCATGAAAACAGAATGAGAGAAGAGCTAATGGAATATGTAAAAAATATTTCTGTGATTAAGGCTTTTGCTAAAGAAGAGGAAATTAGTGAAAGAACATTAAAAACGGCAAGAGAATATATTTACTGGGTTAAAAAGAGCATGGGGATGGTTACAATTCCAATGGGACTCATTGACATATTTATGGAAATTGGAGTGGTTATTGTCATGATTTTGGGAAGTATATTTCTTTACTATGGAAATATTACAACCCCTAATTTTATACTTGCCATTATTTTATCGTCTGCTTTTACTGCATCTATAAGTAAGACGGCTACATTGCAACATTTTTCTATTGTGTTTAAGGAAGCACTAAAGGCGATTGGAAAAGTTTTAACAGTTCCGCTTCCAAAGAAAAAGACAGAACAAGGTTTAGAATTTGGAAATATAGAATTTAAAGATGTGAATTTTGCATACGGAAAAGATAGCTTTGAGCTTAAAAATATCAATTTGAATTTTAAGAAAAATAGTTTGAACGCCTTTGTAGGAGCAAGTGGTTGTGGGAAAAGTACTGTATCTAATTTGCTTATGGGATTTTGGGATGCAGATGAAGGACAAATACTGATAAATGGAAAAGATATAAAAGAATATAGTCAAGAAAATATCTCAATGCTGATTGGTAGTGTGCAACAAGAAGTTATCCTTTTTGATTTAAGTATTTTTGAAAATATAGCAATTGGAAAACTAAATGCAACAAAAGAAGAAGTCATAGAAGCTGCTAAAAAAGCAAGATGCCATGATTTTATTTCAGCATTGCCAAATGGATATGAAACACGAGTAGGTGAAATGGGAGTTAAGTTATCCGGTGGAGAAAAACAAAGAATCTCTATAGCAAGAATGATACTGAAAAATGCACCGATTTTAATATTAGATGAAGCAATGGCGGCTGTTGATAGTGAAAATGAAAGACTTATCGGCGAAGCAATTGACGATTTAAGCAAGGATAAAACTATCATTACAATTGCTCATCATCTAAATACGATTAGAGATTCAGATCAAATTATCGTAATGGATAAGGGCGTTGTTCTTGATGCAGGAAGCCATGAAGAGTTGATGAAAAGATGTGAGTTCTATAAGGATATGGTTGAAGCACAGAACAAGGTAGATAGATGGAATTTGAAAGAGGTGGTAACAGAAAATGTTTAGAGAAATGTTAAAACTACTTACAAAAACCGGCAAGAGAGATTTGATTATATCAAGTGTATTCTTTGCCCTTTATGGACTAAGCTCCATAGCTATGATTGTGATCGTATTTTCTATACTGTTCCAAATATTCGATGGAACGAGCTTAGCAAGTCTATATAAATATTTTATTGCGATTGGATTACTCGTAGTGTTCAAAGGTATTTGTAATATGGTTGCAGATATGAAAAAGCATAGTGCAGGTTTTGATATTGTTCAGCAAATCAGAGAACGCAT
The DNA here is from genome assembly GCA_001552895.1 of Tissierellia bacterium KA00581. Lineage (GTDB taxonomy): Bacteria > Bacillota > Clostridia > Tissierellales > Peptoniphilaceae > Parvimonas. The sequence goes on along the minus strand of KQ959618.1, from coordinate 3,799 downwards.
GATTATCAAACTAAAAAAATTCAGCTTAGGATTTTATACCAACGAAAGACTGGGCGAGATTAATACAATTTTACACAAAGATGTTGATAATATGTCCCTTGTTGTAGGACACATGTGGTCAAGAATGTTTGGTGATTTTTTGATAGGTGCGGTTGTATTTATTGGTCTTGCAAGTATTGATTTTAAACTTGCTATTCTAATGGCTGTACCCGTTCCGATTGCACTTGTCTTTCTATATCTGACAATTAAGCAATCTGAAAGAATAGAGAATCAGAATAATTCAGCACTTCTTGATATGGTTAGCTTATTTGTTGAATATGTTAGAGGAATACCTGTATTAAAGAGTTTTTCAAACAATAAGAGCTTGGATAATGAGCTTATGAACAAGACAAAAAAGTTTGGAGAAACAAGCAAAGCAGCTTCAAGATTTAAGGCAAAACAGTTATCTATATTTGGTTTTTTACTGGATATTGGATATATGGTTCTCTTAATGGCAGGAACAATATTGGTTGTAAAGGGAAATCTTGATGTACTTCATTTTATTATCTTTGCGGTAATTTCAAAAGAGTTTTATAAGCCGTTCGCTTCTATGGAACAACACTATATGTACTATGTTTCAGCGGTAGATAGTTACGAAAGACTTTCAAGAATTTTATATGCAGATGTAATCCCGGATAAAGTGAATGGAATTGTTCCGAAAGATAATGATATAGCTTTTGAAAACATAGATTTTTCCTATGAAAAAGATGAATTTAAAATGGAAAAATTGAGCTTTTCTATTGCTGAAAAAACAATGACAGCCTTAGTTGGAGAATCAGGTAGTGGGGACAATGATATAATGATGATAGTACAATAAATCCAAGTAAAATCAATGGTTAAAGGCTTCCACAAAACTTTTAAACTTGATGATGGATTGAGGCTATCATCTTTTTTTATACTTAAAATTATGTAAAAGTATAGCATAAAATAAAATCTCTGTATAGAGAAGAAGGAGGTACTTTATGGCTGAGATTATTACCATAGCCAATAGAAAGGGTGGAGTCGGTAAAACCACCACAACTCTAAATCTTGCATATTCACTAAAAGAACTGGGTAAAAAAGTATTAGTCATTGACCTTGATCCACAAGCTAATCTTACAAGATGTTTTGAAATAGAAAATGCTGATAATATAAAAACAATTGGACATTTATTAATGGCTGAATTAGAGGAAGAAAATTACTCAGTAGAAGAATATATCCTATCTTATGATGAAATAGACCTTATACCCTCAAGTATTTTCTTATCTGCTGTTGAAACACAAATGAGAGCAGAAACAGGAAGTGAAAGAATATTATCCGAAATTATTAAACAGGTAAGAAAACTTTATGACTATATCCTTATAGACACTTCTCCATCACTTAACATCTTAACCATCAATGCCCTTTGTGGCTCAGATAGTGTCCTTATTGTAGCTGACACTCAGATTTTTGCTGTTGTAGGAATTAGTGAACTTTTAAAAACCATTCAAAAAATCAAAAAGAGGGTGAATCCTAAACTGGAAGTAAAGGGTATTTTATTAACCATGTGTGAGAATAGAACTAATCTGTCTAAAATGTTGACGGAACAAGTAGAAGAAATGTACCAAAAGAAAATTAAGCTCTTTCGAACCAAAATCCCGAAAACAGTTAAAGTGGGAGAAGCCATATACAGTGGTCAAAGCATAAAAAAATACGCAAAAGGAAGTAGTGTAGATATTGCATATGATAATCTTGCAAAGGAGATCTGCCATGAGTAAAAAATTACAGAAGAGAGAAATAACCGATGCCGTAGATTTTCTACTTGCTGATATAGATATCTTGGAACATGGGGATATTCAGAATATAGAACTTGACTTGCTTGAAAACTATCATGACCATCCATTTACTTTATATACTGGCAAGAGGCTGAATGATATGGTGGAAAGTGTCAAAGAAAATGGGATACTTAATCCAATCATTGTCCTAAAAAAAGAGGACGGAGCTTATGAAATACTCTCCGGACACAACAGAGTAAATGCAGCAAGACTTGCCGGTATAAAAAATGTTCCCTGTATCATTAAAGAAAATCTTTCTGAAGAACTAGCCTATACCTATGTAATTGAAACCAATCTTATGCAACGTTCATTCTCAGATTTACTACCGACAGAAAAAGCTCTTGTCCTTAAAATGCGATATGAAAAAATAGCAAGTCAAGGAAAGAGGAACGATTTGCAAAAAGAGATAAACAATTTAGAACATGGTATTATAGAAAAGGAAAGCAAAACGGAAGATAAAACAGATAGCAGAAAAGCACTAGGAAAGGAATATAATCTTTCTGGAGCATCCATTGCAAGGTATCTTAGATTAAATGAATTATCAGATTCTTGGAAGAGAGATGTTGATAACGAAAAAATAGGACTGACAATGGCAGTAGATTTGTCTTATCTTCCAAAGGAGATACAGGAATATCTATATAAGCAGTGCGATGAAATGGAACTAACCTTAAAGCCAAGCGATGCTAAAGTACTTCATATGATGAATAATGAAGAACATTTAAATCAAGAGATGGTTAAAGCATATTTGTTGAATTTGAAAAAGCCTAAAATGAAAGAGTATCAGAATATCAAGTTATCTCAAAGTATTTATCAAAAATTCTTCCAAGATAAAGCGAAAGAAGAAGCAGAAGGGATCATAGAAAAAGCATTGGAAATTTACTTTAAAGAGTATCTTCGTTAGTGAAAAGACAAAATTATAAATTTAAGGTATAATATAAGGTGCTAAAAAGGGAAAAAGATCTTATTTAATAAGATAATATATAAAAGAGGCAGGTGTCAGAATGGACGAAATAAAATTATATGAAAATAAAGAGATACGTTCCGTTTGGGACGAAGAAAAAGAAGAGTGGTATTTTTCAGTAGTTGATGTAGTTGGAGTGCTTACGGAACAGGTAAATGCGAGAGGTGCCAGCACCTATTGGGCAGTATTAAAAAAAAGATTAAAAGAAGAAGGAAGTGAACTGCTTACAATTTGTAAGCAGTTGAAAATGAAAGCAACAGACGGGAAAATGCGTTTTACTGATGTAGCAGATATGCAAGGAATATTCCGTATTATCCAGTCTATTCCATCACCGAAGGCAGAGCCTTTCAAACTATGGCTTGCAGAAGTAGGGAAAGAACGAATTGATGAGATCATCGATCCGGAACTTACAATTGACAGAGCCTTAGAAACATATTTGAAGAAAGGGTATTCAAGGGAGTGGATAAATCAAAGATTACAAGCCATTCAAGTAAGAAAGGAACTTACAGATGCTTGGGACGATGCAGGAATTAAAAAAGGGATTGAATATGCAATACTTACCGATGAAATTACAAAAGCATGGTCCGGAATGACAACAAGAGGATACAAAAATCTAAAAGGACTGAAAAAGGAGAATTTAAGGGATAATATGACTACCCTTGAAATAGTCCTTAATATGCTTGCAGAAGCCACAACAACGGAACTTACTAAAACAACCAATCCTAAAGGATTAGAAGAAAATAGGAAAGTTGCTAAAGAGGGAGGCGGTATAGCAGGTAATGCCAGAAAAGAAATAGAAGAAAGAACTGGTAAACCTGTGATCAGTCCTAAAAATGCAGTAGATATGTCAAAACTCATAGAGGATGTTGTAAAAGATCCTATCATAGAAAATACAAATCCTGAAGATAAAAAAGAATAAATATAACAACTAAAATTAAAATATTTCAAAGAGATAGCAAAAAAGTTATCTCTTTTTTGAGTATGACGGGCATGCCGTCAGTCTGTG
>KQ959617.1 GCA_001552895.1 Tissierellia bacterium KA00581 | reverse complement strand
TACTGGTTTGTCCAGTAAAGAGGGTACATATCATTTTATTCACAGCTTAATATATTTTCAATTCTTTGATGAATTTTTTCTAAATTCGATTTAGACTCTGAACTAAAAGGTAAAATCAAATTACTATCTTTTATTTTTAAAGTTTCTTTTATTATTTTTATATGTTTGTTTAGCCTTCCTTTTGAAATTTTATCCATTTTCGTTGCAATAACATAGCCTGTAAAACCATATTCTAAAAGCCAATTATACATAATTACATCTTCTTTACTTGGAGCATGTCTTATATCAACAATTAAAATAACCTCTAGTAAATTTTCTCTATTTGAAAGATATGTCTCTATTATTTCTTTCCATTTTTCCTTTTCTGATTTTGAAACTTTAGCATAACCATATCCTGGAAGATCTACAAGTCTAAAATCATTATTCACATTATAAAAATTTACTGTTCTTGTTTTTCCGGGCTTTGAACTTGTTCTTGCAAGATTTTTTCTATTTAAAAAGGCGTTTATAAAACTTGATTTACCTACATTACTTCTTCCTACAAATGCTATTTCTTCTAAATTTATTTGTGGATATTGTGAAATTATACCAGCTATTTTTTCTAATTCACTTGAAATAATTTTCAATATTACACCTCTTTTTCTAAAACCAAATCTAAAACTTCCATAACATTTGTTATAGGATAGAATTTTAATGTTTCTCTAATTTCTTTTGGAATTTCATCTATATCTCTTTCGTTTTCCTTAGGAATTACTATATTTTTAATTCCATATCTATTAGCAGCAAGAACTTTTTCTTTAAGTCCACCAATAGCAAGAACTCTACCTCTTAAAGTAACCTCTCCTGTCATGGCAAAATTATGATTTACTTTTCTATTTGTAAGAGCACTAACTATAGCACAAGTCATAGTTATTCCAGCAGAAGGACCATCCTTTGGCACTGCTCCTTCAGGAACGTGTATATGAATATCTTTTTCTTTATAAAAATCATCTTTAATTTTAAATTTATCTGCTTTACTTCTTACAAATGAAATTGCTGTCATTGCTGACTCTTTCATAACATCACCAAGTTGTCCTGTAAGTTGAATTTTACCTGTACCTTTTACAACATCTGTTTCTATTGTTAAAAGCTCTCCACCAACTTCAGTCCATGCAAGACCATTTACAACTCCTACCATATCAACTTTTTCTATTTGATCATCTAAAAATTTTCTTTTTCCTAAAAAATCAGATAAATTTTTAGAATTTACATTTATTTTTGAAGTAGAGTTTTCAGTAACTAAAATAGTTGCAGCTTTTCTAATTATCTTTTCTATCAATCTTTCTAAGTTACGAACTCCTGCTTCTCTTGTATAGTAATTAATCATATCTTTAACTGCATCTTTTTTTATATCAAGCATTTTTTTTGTAATAGAAAAAGTTTTAAATATCTTTGGAATTAAATAATTAAGAGCAATTTTTTCTTTTTCTTCATAAGTATAACTTGAAACCGGTATAATCTCCATTCTATCTAAAAGAGCAGGTGGAATAGTAGATACAGTATTTGCAGTAGTTATAAACATTACTTTAGATAAATCAAAATCAATATTTATATAATTATCTAAAAATTTATTATTTTGCTCTGGATCTAAAACTTCAAGAAGAGCACTTGAAGGGTCCCCATTAAAATCATTTGAAACCTTATCTATTTCATCTAGAAGCATAACGGGATTTTTAACTTTACATCTTTCAAGTAAAGTTAGAATTTTTCCCGGCATAGCCCCAACATATGTTCTTCTATGTCCTCTTATTTCACTTTCATCATGAACTCCACCAAGTCTCATTGAAACAAATTCTCTATTTAAAGATTTTGCAATTGACTTTGCAATTGAAGTTTTTCCAACTCCAGGAGGTCCTACAAGACAAATTATCGACCCTTTTTGATTTTTAGAAATAATTCTTAAAGCAATTGATTCGACAATTCTATCTTTAACATCTTCTAGTCCATAATGTTCTTTATCTAAAATTTTCCTTGTATATTTAACATCAAGTTTTTCTTTTTTCATCTTATTCCAAGGAAGTGCAATAACCTTATCTAAATAGCTTCTTATAACATTTCCTTCAGGAGATGAAGCTGGAATATCAGAAAGTTTTTCTACTTCTTTTAACAACATATCTTCTGATTCTTTATCAAGATCAAGTTTATATATTTTAAGATAATATTGTTCTGATTCATTTTCTTCATCTTGTCCATATTTTTCAGACAACTCTTCTTTTATTACATTAAGTTGTTCTCTTAAATAATACTCTTTTTGACCTTTATTAACTTTTAAAGAAACTTTTTTTGAAATATCATTTTCAAGTTTTGTAATTTCTATTTCATTTAACATAAGTTCATTAAGTTTTAAAAGTCTTTCTTTAATATCAAAAATACTAAATAAATTAAAATTATCTTCATCTGAAAGTTTAACATAACTAGAAATTAAATTTACAAATTTTTCAGGATTTTTAACTAATGTTACATTAGAAATATTTAAAAGATCCATATATTTTTTTACATAAGCATACTCTTCAAATGTTTTATTTACAATAGACATAAGAGCAAATATTTCTTTATCAACATCTTGTTTTTCATTGTAGTAATATTCTTTAATATCTGCAGTAAAATATTTGCCATCATAAATTTTTACAGCCTTACATCTACATATGCCGTCTACTAGAATTCTTGTGATTCCATTTTCTAATTTCAAAATTTGTTTTATCATAACAACAGAACCAACATCATATAGATCATCTACTTGTGGATTATCAATCCTTAAATCTTTTTGTGTAAAGGTAACAATTATAGAATCTTCTTTTAGAGCTTTTTCTATTGCATCTAGTGACTTATCTCTACCTACATCAAAATGAATAACCGTATCTGGTTCAACCCACATTCCTCTAAGAGCAATAACCGGTCTTTTTTCCTTTTCATAAATATCAAATTCTTTATTCATCTATTAGTTTTCTTCCTTTTTATTATCTTTATTATCAATTTTATCATAAGCAGTTTTATAAATAATAACAGGCTTTTTCTTAGATAAAATAACGTCCTTAGTAACAACACATTTTTCTACATTTTCCATAGAAGGAAGATTAAACATGGTATCTAAAAGAGCATTTTCTATAACAGATCTTAATCCTCTTGCACCAGTTTTTCTATCTAGTGCAATTTTTGCAATTTCTTTTATAGCGTCATCTTTAAACTCAAGCTCAATATCATCCATATTAAAAAGCTCTTTATATTGCTTTATAAGAGCATTTTTAGGTTCGTTTAAAATTCTAATCAAAGACTGTTTATTTAAACTCTCTAAAGTTACAATCATAGGAATTCTACCTACAAATTCAGGTATAAGTCCATATTTAAGTAAATCTTCTGGTCTTAAATGCTTAATAAGTTCTGAAAATTCATCAAGTTTTTCACTTTTGATTTTTGCACCAAATCCCATCGATTTCTTTTCAAGTCTATTTTTTAAAATTGATTCAATTCCCTGAAAAGCTCCTCCAACTATAAATAGAATATTTGTTGTATCAACTTGCAAATAATGTTGATCTGGATGCTTTCTGCCACCTTTTGGTGGAACATTTGCAACAGTTCCTTCAATTATTTTTAAAAGAGACTGTTGTACACCCTCTCCACTTACATCTCTTGTTATAGAAGGATTTTCGCTTTTTCTAGTTATCTTATCAATTTCATCTATATATATTATCCCTTTTTGTGCAAGTTCTATATCATAATCTGCTGCTTGAACAAGTTTTAAAATTATATTTTCAACATCTTCACCAACATATCCAGCTTCTGTTAAAGTAGTTGCATCAGCTATTGCAAATGGAACTTCTAAAATCTTAGCTAAAGTTTGTGCAAGAAGAGTCTTTCCACTTCCAGTTGGTCCAACTAAAAGAATATTAGATTTTTGAATTTCAACATCACTTTTCTTATCATAATTTATTCTCTTATAATGATTATAAACTGCAACACTTAAAGCTTTTTTTGCTTCATCTTGTTGTATAATATATTCATCTAAAATCTTTTTTATTTCAACTGGAGTTGGAATCTTTTCCATCTTTTTACTATTTTTAAGATTTTGTTCATATTCAATCATAGAATGACAAACTTCTACACATTCATTACATATATTAGCGTGAAGCCCAGTTATGATTTTATTAACCTCTTCAATTTCCTTACCACAAAAAGAACATCTAGTTTTCTTTTCTTCCAAAATATTCTCCTTATTTTTCAATTACTTCATCAATCAATCCATATTCTTTAGCTTCAAATGCACTCATATAAAAATCTCTATCTGTATCTTTTTCAATTTGAGAGATATCTTTTCCTGTATTTTTAGCTAAAATATTATTTAAAGTTTCTCTAACTTGCAAAATCTTTTCTGCTTGAATTTTTATATCAGATGCTTGACCTTGAGCTCCACCTAAAGGTTGATGTATCATAACATCTGCATTTGGAAGAGCAAATCTCTTTCCTTTAGCTCCAGAAGATAGTAAAAATGCTCCCATACTTGCAGCACGTCCTATACAAATAGTACTTACATCAGGTTTTACATATTGCATAGTATCATAAATTGCAAGTCCACTGCTTACAGATCCTCCTGGACTATTTATATAAATTTGAATATCCTTTTTTGAATCTTGTGATTCTAAAAATAAAAGTTGTGCAACGATAAGATCAGCCATTTGGTCATTAACTTCACCACTTAAAAATATTATTCTTTCCTTTAGAAGCATAGAATAAATATCATAAGATCTTTCGCCTCTATTTGTTTGTTCAACTACCATAGGTATAAGTGCCATAATTACCTCCTATATAAAAATATAGCTTGACAAGGCAAGCTATATTATCTAATTAATTATTTTTCAACAGTTTCTTTAGTTTCTTTTTTAGGTTCTTGGAATTTTACAAGACTTACTAAACGATCAACTGCTTTTCTTCTAATTAAACTTTCAGTAATACTTTCCAGACCTTCTCCTGATTTTAATTCTTTTTTAAATTTTTCAAAATCTTTAACTTTCATATTTTTACCAAATTCATCAATTTCTTTATCAATTTCTTCTTCAGTAACTTCAATATTTTCTAATTTTGAAAAAGCATCTATAACAAGTTCAGCTTCTGCTCTTTTAGTAGCTTCAGGCTTTAATTGTTCTTTAACTTGTTCTTGTGTTGTATTTAACATCTTTAAGTAATCTTCCAACTTCATGTTATATTGTCTAATTCTATTTGTAAAATCTCTAAATGCTTTATCAACTTCTTCTTTAATCATAGATTCAGGAGCTTTTACATTTGAACTTTTAATTAAAGCATCAATAGCATTATTTTGCTTTTGAACTAAAGCATTTTTTTCCATAGATTCTGTTAATTTATTTTTAATATCAGCTTTATATTCATCTAATGTGTCAAATTCTGATACATCTTGTGCGAATTCATCATCTAAATTAGGAAGTTGTTTTTCTCTTATAGAATTTATCTTTACTCTAAAAAGTGCTGCCTTTCCTTTTAACTCTTCAGAATGATAATCTTCTGGGAAAACAACATTAACATCAACATTATCTCCAATGTTTTTGCCAATTAATTGTTCTTCAAAACCAGGAACAAAAGTATGTGAACCAACTACTAAATCGTAATTTTCACTTTTTCCACCATCAAAAGAAACTCCTTCAACGCTACCATCAAAATCAATATTTACAGTATCCATATCTTTTATAGGTCTATCTTCTATTGATACAATTCTTGCATTACTTTCCAATTCTTTTTTGATTCTTTCATCAACCATAGCATCTGTTACTTCTACTTTAACATCATCTGCAGTTAAGTTTTTATAATCTCCAAGTTCAGGAACTGGCTTTAATTCTTGTTCAAATTTGATTACAATTTCTTTTTCTTCATCAAATTTTTCAATATCAATTTTAGGCATTCCACAAATTTCTTTTCTAATATTTAAATCTTTTATGGCTTCTTCATATAAATCTGGCAACAATTCATTAACTGCTTCTTCATAAAAAATACTTTTACCATAATTTAATTCAATAATTTTTCTTGGAGCTTTACCTTTTCTAAATCCAGGAATGTTAAATCTTGATTTTCTTTTGTTATAAACTTTATTAATTGAAGTTTCAAATGCTTCTTTACTAATTTCCGATGTGAAAATTATATTTTTTTCATCTTTTGATACTAACTTAGTATTCATCTTTTCCTCCTACATTTGATTTAAAATAAATCTTTAATATTCATAAATAGACACTTTAAAAGTATAACATAAATTTTTTAACTTTACAATACATTTTTATTAGATTTAAGTACAATTTTGTAAAAAATATTTATATTTATCACTTAATAAAGATTTATTTTAATTTATTTTTTTAATTTATTTTTTTAATT
>KQ959616.1:58668-178191 GCA_001552895.1 Tissierellia bacterium KA00581 | reverse complement strand
AATATTAATGTAGTTAAATATTTTTAAAATTAAATATAAAAAATATTTTTATAAAGATAACAAATAGATTTATAATTAATAAAAAATTTAAAAATATATCTTTATAAATATTGAAAAAATCAAATGTTTATGGTATAATTCACTATGAATATATTTGTAAATATGAAATGGTGATGGTATGAGAGTTATTTCTGGAGTAAAGAGAGGTCTAAAATTATTTTCACCTGTTGATTTTGATGTTAGACCAACTACAGATAAAGTTAAAGAATCAATTTTTAATATTTTATTTGATATTGATAAATCATCAATTGTACTTGATTTATTCTCTGGAAGTGGGGCTATGGGAATAGAATTTTTAAGTCGTGGTGCAAAAATGTGTTATTTCTGTGATTTTTCTAAAAAAAGCATAGAAATAACAAGAAAAAATTTAACAAAATCAGATTTTTTAAAATCATCTGTTATCTTAAATTATGATTATTTTGCATCTTTAGAGTATTTTTTTGAAAATAATATAAAATTTGATTATATTTTTTTAGATCCACCTTATGCTACTAACTATATATCAGAAACGTTAAAATTTATTTTAAATAAAAATATATTAAATAAAAATGGGTTAATAATACTTGAAACAGATAGAAATTTACAAATTGAAGGTTTTAAAGTTATTAAAGAAAAAAAATATTCTAAAACTATAGTTTTATTCTTGGAAGGAGTTTAATTTTGAATGTTATTTTTCCTGGAAGCTTTGACCCGCTTACAAAGGGACATGAAGATATAATAGATAGAATTGTAGAAATTTTTGGACATGTAGATGTTTTGATTTTAAATAATTATAATAAAAAGCATACTTTTTCTATCTTAGAGAGAAAAGAAATGATTTTGAAAATCTTTGAAAATAATACTAAAGTAAAAGTTAATATTTATAATGGATTATTGGCAGATTATATCAAACAAAATCATGTAGATATTATTGTTAGAGCTTTAAGAAATACGTTAGATTTTGAAAATGAAAAAATAAATGCTAAAATTAATAAAGAATTAGCTGATGTTGAAACATTTGTATTGTTTTCTCAAAAAAATAATGAGTATATAAGTTCTACTATTGTTAAAGATATTTATTTTAACGGTGGAGATGTATCTTCATATGTTGATAAAGTTGTTTTAGAAATGTTAAATGATAAATTTAGGAGGAATGAATGATGGAAATTTTAGAATTAATTGATCGTATTGAAGATTTAGTTGAAGAAAGTTCAAGTTTACCATTTTCTAAAAAAGTTATGGTAGATTCCGAAGCACTATTTTTTATATTAAAGGAAATGAGAGAAAACATTCCAGAAGAAATTAAACAAGCACAATGGATTCAAGAAGAAAAAGACAGAATCTTAAATGATGCTACAAAAGATGCAAACCAAATTATAGAACAAGCAAATGCTCAAGCATTTAAAATAAAAAGTGATGCTGAAGTTAAATTTGAAAAATTAATTTCAGAAAATGATGTAGTTGTTGCTGCAGAAAAAAAAGCAAATGAAATTTTATTAAAAGCGGAACAAAATGCTAAAACAATCAAAATACAAACTAACACTTATGTTGATGATGTTTTATCAAAAACTCAAGAAAAATTAAGAGATGTTATTACTATTTTAGATAGCAACAGAAGTGAGATTAGAAAATAGTATAGTTTATGGCTAAGAATATTGAAAAAATTGTTTTAAATAGCGATATTATTCCTAATCTTTTTGGTGTGTTAGATTGTAATTTATATACTTTATCTAAAGAGTTTGATGTTTGTATAAAAACTTGTAATGACGGTTTATCTATTAGTGGAGAAGAGAGCATGGTTTTTTTGTGCTTAAAAGCTTTTGAGGTTTTTATTTCACTTTTAGAAAATGAAAATATTCAATTAGATGAACAAAAAGTTTATTATGTAATAAATAAGATAAAAGAAGATAATGAAAGTATAATTAAAGATTGGTTAGATTATACAATTTGTTTAAATTCAAAGTTAAAACCAATTAAAACTAAAACATTAGGTCAAAGAAAATATATATCTGCAATAGAAAATAATGTTGTTACCTTTGGTATAGGTCCTGCAGGGACAGGTAAAACTTTTTTAGCAATTGCAATGGCAGCCAAAACATTAAAAAGCAATTCAATTTCTAAAATTATACTTACTAGACCTGCTGTTGAAGCTGGAGAAAATTTAGGTTTTTTACCTGGAGATTTACAAGAAAAAATAGATCCTTATTTAAGACCGCTTTATGATGCTCTTTACAATATATTAGGTTTTGATAATTTTTTAAAATTAAAAGAAAAAAATATAATTGAAGTAGCACCACTTGCTTATATGCGTGGAAGAACTTTAGATGATGCTTTTATAATTCTTGATGAAGCTCAAAATGCTACTAATGAGCAAATGAAGATGTTTTTAACTAGAATTGGATTTAATTCGAAAGCTGTAATTACAGGCGATATTACTCAAATTGATTTAGGAAAAAGAAAAAATTCAGGCCTTGTATCAGTAGAAAAGATATTAAAAAATGTTAAAGGTATAAGTTTTAATTATTTTGATAGTAATGATGTTGTTAGACATAGTATAGTTATGAAAATAATTGAAGCTTATTCTAGATATGAAGATAATTTAATGGAGAAGAAATAATATATGGAAGTTCTTTTTGATAATAGACAAGATTTTTTTGAAATTTCTGATCAATTAAAAAATGATATTATAAGATGCATAAAGACTTCTTTAAATGTAGATAAAATAGATTGTACAAATATAGAAGTATCTGTTTCATTTGTTACTAATGATGAAATAAAATTTATAAATTCTAAGTTTAGAAATATAGATAAAGAAACAGATGTTCTTTCTTTTCCTATGGAGTTTGAATTTAAAGAAGAAGGAATGCCCAATATATTAGGAGATGTTATAATTTCAACGCAAAAAGCACTTGAGCAAGCAGAAGAATTTGGACATAGTGTAAATAGAGAAATATTATATCTTGTTTGTCATTCTATATTTCATTTGTTAGGCTATGATCATATTGATGAAAATGATAAAAAAATTATGAGAAGTAAAGAAAAAGAAGCAATGAGATTAATGGAAGTTTTTAAAAATGAAAAAAAATTCTAATTTTATAGATAGTTTATTAGTTGCTATACATGGAATTTTGTTTGTTTTTAAAACTGAAAGAAATTTTAAAATTCATACTATTATGAGTTTGATTGTTTTTTTTATGTCTTTACTTTTTAAATTAAATCCGATAGAGTTTTGTATAATTTTAATTATGATTTGTATAGTTTTAACACTTGAAATTATAAATACAGTTATAGAAAATATTATGGATTATTTAGATAAAAACTATAATGAATATATAAAAAGAATAAAAGATATTTCTGCCGGAGCTGTTTTAATTTCCGCTATAATTGCTTTTGTAGTAGGGGTAATAATTTTTGTTCCAAAGATTTTCTTTTTGTTGTAGGTGAATTTATGAATATTAATGAAAAACTGATTTTGGAAGCTATAAATTCTCGAAATAATGCTTATACACCTTATTCTAATTTTAAAGTGGGAGCTGCAGTTTTAACAAAATCTGGAAATATATATACTGGTTGTAATATTGAAAATGCGTCATATACTCCAACTGTATGTGCAGAAAGAGTTGCTATATTTAAGGCAATTTCTAGTGGTGAAAAAAAAATCAAAAAAATAGCTATAGTAGGAAAATTTGATACATATACTTATCCTTGTGGTGTTTGTAGACAAGTAATAAGAGAATTTTGTGACGATGATTTTGAATTTATTATAATAAAAAATGAAAAAGAGTATAAAATTTTAAATCTTAATGAGATTTTACCTTATAGCTTTGGACCGGAGGATTTATAATATGAATAATATAAAATCTGGATTTGTAACTATTGTTGGTAGATCTAATGTTGGTAAATCAACTTTATTAAATAGGATTATAGGAGAAAAAATTTCTATTATATCTAATAAACCACAAACTACAAGATTTAATCTTAAACTTATATATAATTCTTTTGATTCTCAGATTATTTTTTTAGATACTCCCGGAATTCAAAAACCTAAAAATAAACTTGGTGAGTATATGTTAAAACAATCTATTAAATCTTTAAAAGAAGTAGATTTGATATTATATATGGTAGATATAGGTTTTGAAAATGGTGAACTTGATAATTTTATTATTGAAACTTTAAAAAAAATAAATTTACCTAAACTATGTATTATAAATAAAATTGATAAATTAGAACAAAAAGATATTGATAATTTGATTGAAAAATATACTAATATGGATATTTTTGAAAAAGTAATCTCTATATCTGCATCTAAAGGAACTAATGTATATAATTTAATAGATTCTATAAAATCTTTTCTACCTTATGGTCCAAAATATTATTCTGACGATATGATTACAGATCAAACTCAAAGAGATATTGTTTCAGAAATAATAAGAGAAAAGACTTTATTTTTTTTAAATGATGAAGTTCCTCATGGAATTAATGTTCTAATAGAAAAATTTTCTATTAGAAAAAATAAATCATTAGTAGACATTGATGCAACTATTTGCGTAGAAAGAAAATCGCATAAAGGAATTGTTATAGGAAAAAATGGTTCTATGATTTTAAAAATTGGAAAATTTTCAAGAATAGATATAGAAAAATTTTTAGGTTTGCAAGTTAATTTAAAATTATTTGTAAAAATAGATGATAATTGGAGAAATAAGCTATTTAAGGTGAAAGAATTTGGATATTACAACAAATGATATTTTTTCAGATATAAATGGTTATGTTATTTCTGATTTTAACCATCTAAATAATGGTAAGATTTTTAAGGTATATACAGATAATTTAGGTATTATTTCTATTTATAGTAAAAGTACAGAAACTTTTTTCTCTCCATATTCAAAATACAATTTTAAATTAATTAAAGGTGAAAATTTTTTTTATTGTACAGAGTTTGAACTTTTAGAATATAATTTTTTAAAGAATAAAAATTATATTTTATTTTTAAATTTCATTAGTGAGATAATATTAAAATCTTCCTTAGAAGGAATAGAAAATTGCGAGATTTTTGATTTAATTACTGAAGTTTTAAAAGAATATAATAATTTTAATGTTAAAATTATTTTAATATATTTTGTTTTTAAATATATGAAATTTAGTGGATATCACATCATATTTGAAAAGAAAGTATCTAAAAATTATAATTTTAATATAATGGAACTTGAGATTAAAGATTTAAAAGATTCTTTTTTGGATAATAAATATAACTATAAACTTAATTTCAATGAATATGATTTTCTTTTAAATTTAAATAATAAAGATAAAGTAAATGATATAAATAATTTAAAAGAAAATGTAAATTATTCAAGAATTTTAGGTGTTTTGATAAATGCGTTATGTTTAAATCTTAGTGTAAATAAACTTAACACATTAGGATTATTTGATTAAAGGTGTGATTATATGTCCTATATAAAAAAAGAAAAAATTGAACAAATAAAGGAAAAAGCGGATATAGTTTCAGTTGTAAGTGATCATGTATCTATAAAAAGGAGTGGCAAATACTATATAGGGAATTGTCCTTTTCATAGTGAAAAGACACCTTCTTTTTTTCTTTATCCACAAACTAATACTTTCCATTGTTTTGGTTGTGGAAAACATGGTGATAGCATATCTTTTTTAATGGATATAGAATCTTTAGATTATATAAGTGCAATTAAGGTTTTAGCTGAAAAATTTAATATACAGTTAGAATATGAATATAAAAATGGTGATTTTAGAAAAGTTAATTTAGATAAATATTATGAATTTAATAGTTTTGTTTCTAAATTTTATTATAAAAAAATGATGGAAAATTCTATTCCTAAAAAATATTTACTAAATAGAGGAATTTCACAAAAATCTATTAATTTATTTATGTTAGGTTATGCAGATAATAATTGGAAATCATTATATAATGAATTGAAATTTAAAAATTTAGATATTAATATTGCTTTAGAACTTGGCCTTATAATAAAAACTAAAAATAATGATTTTATAGATAGATTTAGAAATAGAATAATATTTCCTATATTTAATAAAAATAAAAAAATAATTGGATTTGGTGGCAGGACTATTGTAAATGATAAGGCTAAATATTTAAATTCTCCAGAAAGTGTTATTTTTAAAAAAGGTGATAATCTATATGCAATAGATAAAGTATTAGAAAATAACATAAGAGATAAAATTTTGATAGTTGAAGGATATATGGATGTTATATCACTTTATCAAAACGGTGTTAATTATGTTGTTGCAGGACTTGGTACTGCTTTTACAGAAAATCAGGCTAGACTTGCTAGATGTTTTTCAAAAGATAATATATATTTATGTTATGATGGAGATAATGCTGGGATAAATGCAACTAAAAAAACGGCTTCTGTCTTTAATAAAATTTCTATTAGCCCTAATATATTAACTTTGCCTTATGGACTTGATCCTGATGATTATATAAAAAAATTTGGATTGATTGAATTTAATAAATTATTAAAAAATTCTGAAGATATATATGAGTTTAATTATATAAATTTAAAAAAAATGAAAAAAGATACTGTTTCAGTAACTGACAATGCTATTTTTTATGAAAAAATTTTAAAATTTTTGTTTTCAATTACTACAAGTGTATTAAGAGATTTATATATAAACAAAGTTTCTAATGAATTTGGTATTGAAGTTGAATCATTAAAAGAAGATTTATCTAAATTTAATAAATCACAGATAAACAACGAAACAAATGATAAAGAAGATTTAAAAAAAGAGGTTAAAATTGAAAATAATCTTCTTACTAATAACGATAAAAAACTTTTAGTTTTGGGTATTATACTAACGATGAGATGTATCGATGGTATGGTGATGTATTTTGATAAGATGAATATTTTAATGAAAGATTGTGAATTATTAGATGTTTTTAATTATGTTTATTCCAATTTTCAGGATAATACTATAACAACACCTGCTATGCTTATTTCAAAATTTAAAAATAATATTAATAATATAAAATTAGTTGAATATGTAATAAAATGTTATAAACAAAATATTAATATTTCATCAACTGATTATTCGATGCTTTTAGATAATGCTATCATAAATTTTGAAATAAGAAAAGTAACTTTAAATATAGAAAAGCTTAAAACTATGGATTTATCTGATGAAAATGTAGTTAAAAATTTGAATTTGAACATAAAGAGATTAATGTCATTGCACAAAAATCTAAAAAACATGTAGAAAGGGGCTTATCATGGATAACAAATTAAATGATATTGAATATGAAGAGGTAAAAAGTTTAATAATAGAAGAACTTACAAGATATGCAGAAAAAAATAACGGAATTGTAAACAATAAATATCTTGAATCTTTAGATTTATTTAATTTAATTGATATAGATGATATTGAAGAAATAAAATCAAAGCTTTTAGAAAATCAAATAGAATTTATTGATGAAACTGAAAATATTGAAAATTTAGATTTAGATGATGATTTAATTGATATAGATGATGAAAAAGAAGATGAAGATTCTGAAATAAAATTAGATGATTTTTCTGATATAAAAGGCTTTAATATTGATGATCCTGTAAAGATGTATCTTAAAGAAATTGGTAAAATTCCTCTACTTAGTGCAGATCAAGAACGTATTTTAGCAGAAAAAATGGCAAATGGAGATGAAGATTCTAAGAAAAAATTAGCAGAAACTAATTTAAGACTTGTTGTTAGTATTGCTAAAAGATATGTTGGAAGAGGAATGCAATTTTTGGATTTAATTCAAGAAGGAAATATGGGTCTTATGAAAGCGGTCGAAAAATTTGATTTTAAAAGAGGATTTAAATTTAGTACCTATGCTACATGGTGGATTAGACAAGCTATTACAAGATCTATTGCTGATCAAGCAAGGACAATACGAATTCCTGTACATATGGTTGAAACGATAAATAAACTTGTTAGAATAGAAAGACAATTAGTTCAAGAATTAGGAAGAGAACCTACTAATGAAGAAATTTCTGAACAAATGGGTATTGAAGTTGATAAAGTAAATGAAATTAGAAAAATAGCACAAGAGCCAGTAAGCTTGGAAACTCCTATAGGAGAAGAAGATGATAGCCATTTAGGAGATTTTATAGAAGATGAAACCGCAATTGCCCCAGATGATGCTGCAAATTTTTCTATGCTTAAAGAACAATTAAATACTGTTTTAAACACTTTATCTGATCGTGAAAAAAAAGTTTTAGAACTTAGGTTTGGGCTTAATGATGGAACTCCTAGGACTTTAGAAGAAGTTGGAAAAGAATTTGATGTTACAAGAGAAAGAATAAGACAAATTGAAGCTAAGGCACTTAGAAAATTAAAACATCCTAGTAGAAGTCAAAAATTAAGAGATTTTTTAGAATAGTATTATGAATAGTTTAAGATTAAATGAAATTTTTAATTTGGTTGATAAAAATTCTATAGTTGCAGATATAGGAACGGATCATGGAATTATTCCGATTATGTTATCAAAATTTAATTTAGCTAAAAAAATTATAGCAACAGATATAAGTGAGAATTCTTTAAATAAACTAAAAGAAAAATTAAAACAAAATGATAATATAAATAATATTGAAACAAGGGTTTCAGATGGTTTAAATTCTTTTTTTGAATATGAAATTGATACAATAATTATTTCAGGTATGGGTGGAATTTTAATAAAAGATATATTAAATACTAATTTAGATATTGCTAAAACTGCTGAAACTTTAATATTAAGTCCTAATAATTCATTAGATGTTGTTAGAAAATTTTTGGTTAATAATAATTTTAAAATTATAGATGAAAAAGATGTTTTTGAAAATTCTAAATATTATCAAATTTTAAAAGTATCTTATGGAAAAGATTTATTTTATGAAGATTATGAATATAATTATGGAAAAATATTAATTAAAAATAAATCTAAAAATTTAAAATTATTTTTAGAAAATGAATTAAATAAATATTCTTTAATTATTGATAAAATAGAAAAGTCTTCTATGAATACTAAAAGAATTGATGATATAAATATGATTATTAAGGATATTAAAGTGGTATTACATGAGTTTTAGATTAAAAAAATTATTAGAAATTTTAAATAAAGAATATAAATTTGATATGCAAGAAAAATGGGATAATTCTGGATTTCAAATAGGAAATTTACAAGATGAAGTTTTTAAAATTTTGTTAACTATGGATGTTAGTTTTGAATCTGTTTTATATGCAGTAAAAAATAATTTTAATTGTATAATAAGTCATCATCCTTTATTTTTTGAAAAAATTACAAGTTTAGATTTTAATTCTAAGTTTTATAAGAAAATTAAACTAATAATGGATAATAATATAAATGTTATATCTATACATACTCCTTTAGATTTTCATGAAAATGGAGTTAATAAAGCTCTTGCTAAAGCATGTATGTTAAAATCATATGAACATTTTATTGACTATACTAATGATTTTAGTTATGGATTAGTTGGAAATGTTGATAATCAAAATGTTATTGATTATATAAAAAAAATAAAATTCAAAAATAATTTTGAAAATATTATTTTTTACGGAAATAGAGATATTAATATTTCTAAAATCGCAGTTTTAGGAGGTTCTGGAGCTTTTTCAATAAAAAAAGCAATAGATTTAGACGTTGATTTGTTAATAAGTTCCGATTTTAAATATCACGATATTCAATATGCAATTGAAAATTCATTATCTTTAGTTGACTTAGGTCATTATGAATCTGAATTTTTTGGATTATATGAATTAGAAATTTTTTTAAAAAATAATATATCTTCTAGTGTAGATATTTATATTTATAAAAATAATGTATTTAAAAAATATGTACTTTAATTTAATTAAGTAAGACAGACAATCGCGTGATTATTTTCACGAGGAAAGTCCGTGCACCATAGAGCAGAATGCTGGATAACGTCCAGTGGGGGCGACCCTAAGGCTAGTGCAACAGAGATATACCGCCATTTTATGGTAAGGGTGGAAAGGTAAGGTAAGAGCTTACCAGCATGTAGGAGACTATGTGGCTATGTAAACCCCATTCGGTGCAAGATCAAGATTGGACTTTAATAGTTGCTCGCTATGTCCATAGGTAGATTGCTTGAACAAGTTGGTAACAGCTTGTCTAGATAGATGATTGTTTAATACAGAACACGGCTTATAGTTTTGCTTAATATTAAATAATTAAATATAAGGTATTTACCTTATATTTTTTTTAAAAATTACTTTATAAAGGAGAGTTTGATGAATATAGAAAAAAATATATTACATTTTGTAAGCAAAAAGAATTATATACCACTTACAAAAGAAGAATTAGCTATTGCTCTTAATATTTCTTTTGATAAAATACAAGATTTTTTTAAAATTTTATCATCACTCGTTGAAAAAAATAAATTAAAAATAAATAATTATAAATACTCTATTTATGAAGAAAATAAGTTTTTAAAGGGAAAAATAAATTTTACAACTAAAGGAAATGCCTTTTTTATTTGTGATAATGAAAGTGTAGATGATATTTTTATTTCAAAAAAAGATTTAAATAAAGCAAATCATAATGATTATGTTGAAATAGAAATAATTAAAAATAAAACTATAAATTCTAAGGCAGAAGGAAAAGTTATAAAAATTTTAAATAGAAATTCTAATTTAATAGTTGGTACTTTTACAGAAAATAAAAATTTTGGTTTTGTTGTTGCTGATGATATAAAATTTAATTATGATATTTTTATAAAAAAAGGTGATAAAAATGGAGCTAAAACTGATGACAAAGTTGTATGTAAAGTTATAGAATTTCCTGATAAGAAAAAAAATCCAGAAGGAGTTATAATAGAGGTAATAGGTAATAAAAACGACAACAAATCACAGATAATTTCACTTCTTAAAGAATTTGATGTTCCATATAAATTTTCATCGAAATTAAATAAGGAATTAGAAGAAATTTCAAATATAAACATTGAAAAAGAAATAAAAAATAGAGTAGATTTTAGAAATTTGTTTACAGTTACTATAGATGGAGCTGATTCAAAAGACTTTGATGATGCTATTTCTATTGAAAAAAAAGATAAAGATTATATATTGTATGTACATATTGCAGATGTAGCGCATTATGTAAAAAAGGGAAGTAAAATAGATAATGAAGCGTATAAAAGGGGAAATAGTATTTACCTTTTTGATTATGTTGTTCCTATGCTTCCAAAAAAATTATCTAACGATTTATGTTCGTTAAATCCTAATAAAGATAGACTATGTTTAACAGTAAAAATGATTATAGATTCAAATGGTAATGTAAAAAATTATAAATTTTATGAATCCGTAGTAAACAGTAATTTTAGATTAATTTATGATGATGTTTCAAATTTTTTAGAAAATAAAGTAGATTGTTTTAAAGATGAAATTTTAAAGCAAAAATTACTTATTATGAGTGAATTAAATGATATCCTATATAAAAAGAGAAAATTACGAGGAAATATAGATTTTGATTTTCCAGAAGTTTATATTGAATTCAATAAAGATGGTTCGGTAAAAAATATTTCTAAAAAAACAATCGGAATTGCAAATAAAATTATAGAATCATTTATGATATGTGCAAATGAGGTAGTTGGAAGGCACTTTGCAGATATTAGTTTTCCAATAATTTATAGGATACATAAAAATCCTACTGATGAAAAAATTGAAAGTTTAAAAACTTATTTTTCACATGTAAATATAAACTCAACAAAAGACGATTTGTTATCTTCTAAATTTTTAAATAATATAATAGAAAAATATAAAGATACATCAAAATCAAGTTTCATTAATTATGCTATACTTAGGGCTATGAATAAAGCTATTTATTCTTCTCAAATAGATATTCATTTTGGTTTAGCAAGTTTATTTTATTGCCACTTTACTTCTCCAATTAGAAGATATGCTGATTTAACTGTTCATAGAAGTTTAAAAAATTATTTACATTCTGTAAATCATATTTCTAAAAATTATATAGACTATTTAGATATAACTTCAAACCATATAAATGAATCCGAAATAAAAGCAATGGATATAGAAAGAAAATTAGAAGATATTAAAAAAATAGAATTTATGAAAAATAAAATAGGAAATGTTTTTAAAGCTTCTATTGTATCTATTACTTCTTTTGGAATTTTTGTGCAATTAGATAATACTGTCGAAGGGTTAATAAGATATGAAGATATAATGGACGACTATTATATTTTTGATGAAAATTCTTTAACAGCAATAGGAAAGAAAACTAAAAATACTTTTGATATAGGTATGAATGTTGAAGTTATACTATCTAAAGTCAATGATATTACAAATGAAATTGAATTTTTATTAAATAGGTGATTTTATGAAAGATAAAACTACATTTAAAATTATTGCAAATAATAAAAAAGCAAGACATGATTATTTTATTGAAACAATATATGAAGCTGGTATTTCACTTTCTGGAACAGAAGTTAAAAGCATAAAACAAGGAAAAGTTTCTATAAAAGAGAGTTATTGTCTTATAAAAAATGCAGAAGTTATAATTATGAATATGAATATAACTTCTTATGATCATGGTAATATTTATAATTTAGATCCTATTAGGGATAGAAAACTTTTATTAAATAAAAAAGAAATTAATAAATTATTAGGGCAAATTAAAGAAAAGGGATATTCTCTAATTCCTATAAATATCCATATAAAAAATGGTTGGGTAAAATTAGATATTGCTTTAGCAAAAGGTAAAAAAAATTACGATAAAAGAGATAGCATATTAGAAAAAGAACATAATAGAAAAATAGAATTTGCTTTAAAAAATAAATATAAATAGAGGTGAATTTTTTGAATAAAAAATATACGATTATAACTTATGGCTGTCAAATGAATCATCATGATTCTGAAAGAATAGCTTATTTATTAGAAAGTTTAGGTTATAGTCCTGAAAAAGATTTAGAAAAATCTGATTTTATAATATATAATACTTGTTTGGTTAGAGAAAATGCAGAACTTAAAGTTTATGGACAATTAGGTTCTTTAAAAGCATTAAAAAAACAAAAACCAAATATTATAATAGCGGTATGTGGTTGTATGATGCAAACTGGAAATGCAAGAGAGACTATTATTTCAAAATATAAACACGTAGATATTATATTTGGTACAAAAAATATTTCAAGATTACCTTCATTAATTGCAAGACATAGAAGTACTGGAGAGGTAGTTGTAGATATAGAAGAAGCTGATATAATTGATGATGATACTCCAATAAATAGAAATCATCCATTTATAGCTTATGTAAATATAATGACAGGTTGTAACAATTACTGTACTTTTTGTATAGTTCCTTATGCAAGAGGAAAAGAAATAAGCAGAACTCCAGATAGTATAATTAGAGAAATAAAAGATTTAGCAAAAAGAGGGTATAAAGAAATAATTTTGCTTGGTCAAAATGTTAATTCCTATGGAAAAACTTTAAGACCAAAAGTTACTTTTCCAGAGCTTTTAAAAATGGTTAATGATATTGATGGAATAGAAAGAATAAGATTTTTAACAAGTCATCCTAAAGACTGTTCAGATGAACTAATAGATGCAATAGCAAATTTAGATAAGGTATGCGAAAATATACATTTACCTTTTCAATCTGGAAGCAATAAGGTATTAAAAAATATGCATAGAGTTTACACAAGGGAACATTACTTAAATACAATAAGAAAATTAAAGGAAAAAATTCCTAATATAACATTATCTACAGATATTATAGTTGGATTTCCTGGTGAAACAGAAGAAGATTTTAAAGAAACTTTAAGTTTGGTTAAAGAAGTTGAATACGATCAAGGTTTTACATTCTTGTACTCAATAAGAAAAGGAACAAAAGCTGCTGAAATGAAAGATCAAATACCTCATGAAGTAAAGCAAGAAAGATTTCAACGTTTAATTGATTCTATGTATGAAATATTTTATAAAAAAAATAAAGCAGATGTAGGAAAAGTTTTAGAAGTTTTAGTTGAAGGTACAAGTAAAAATAATCCAGAAGTTTTAACTGGAAGAACAAGAGGGTATAAACTTGTTCATTTTGTTGGAGGAAAAAGAAATATAGGACATTTAGTTAATGTTAGAATAACTGGCAATAATTCTTTTGCTCTTGAAGGAGAAATCATTTAATTTTAGTAATTGGGAGAAATATTATGAGTAATTTTACACCTATGATGAAACAATACATAGAAGTTAA
The DNA here is from genome assembly GCA_001552895.1 of Tissierellia bacterium KA00581. Taxonomy (GTDB): domain Bacteria; phylum Bacillota; class Clostridia; order Tissierellales; family Peptoniphilaceae; genus Parvimonas. The sequence goes on along the minus strand of KQ959616.1, from coordinate 163,925 downwards.
AGAAAAATATAATGATTGTATAATATTTTATAGATTAGGAGATTTTTATGAAATGTTTTTTGAAGATGCTAAAATTGTTTCTAAAATCTTAGATTTAGCTCTTACAAAAAAAGCTTGTGGTAATGGTCAATTTGCTCCTATGTGTGGAATTCCATATCATGTTGTAAATCAATATTTGTATAAACTTGTTTCTAATGGATTTAAAGTTGCAATATGTGAACAAACAGAAGATCCAAAATTAGCTAAAAATATAGTTAAAAGAGAAGTTATAAAAATTATTACTCCTGGTACTATTGATAATTTTGATGAAATATCTTGTTTAAAAAATAATTATATTATGAGTATTTATGTAGATTCGACAAATTTAAGTATTACATATTCAGATATTTCTACAAGTGAGATATTTGTTACAAGCATTTTACAAATAGATAAAGAAAATTTATTAAATACATTAGAAGAAGAAGTTGTAAAAATTTCTCCTTCAGAAATTATTTTTAATTCAAATATTTTAAAATCTATGGAGAAAAATATTATAAAATTATGTAAAAATTTAAATATTCTCTATAGTAAAGTTGATTTAGATAATAAATTTATGGCCTTAAAAGAAAATAATTTACTTTTCTATAAACAAAATATAGATAATAAAATTTTACTTTTTTCACTAGATAATTTTTATAAATATGTTTGTAAATTCGGCCTTAAATTAAATGATTTTAAAAATATAAATATTTATAAATTAAAGGATTTTTTGAGAATTGATGCAAATTCTAGAATAAATTTAGAAATTAAAAAAAATAATTTTACTAATACTATAGACGGCTCTTTACTATCTATTTTAAATTATACTAAAACTCCAATGGGATTTAGACTTTTAAATAAATGGCTTGACCAACCTTTAGTTGATATAGAAAAAATAAAAACTAGACAAAATTATATACAGTCTTTATTTGAAAATAATGATTTAAGAAATGAATTAGAAAATTTATTAAGTAATATTTGTGATATAGAAAGAATAAATTCAAAAATTTCTTTTGGTAATTGTAATGCAAGAGATTTAATAAATTTAAAAAATTCAATTTCAAATTGTCCATTAATTAAAAAAATATTGTTTAAATCAAATACAAATCTTACTTCTATAGCTGATATGATTCCAGATATTGATGATATATACACTCTTATAGATTCTTCAATTGTTGAAGATGTTGGCATTTCATTAAAAGATGGAAATCTTATAAAAGAAGGTTATAGTAAAGAACTTGATTTAATCAGAAATAATAAAATTAATGGCAAAAAAAATCTATTAGAATATGAAATAACTGAAAGAAAAAATACTAAAATAAAAAATCTTAGATTGGTCTTTAATAAAAAAACAGGTTATTTTTTTGAAGTTACAAAATCATATCAAAATTTAGTTCCAGAATATTTTAAACTAAAACAAACTTTAACTAATGCAAATAGATATAAAACAGAAGAACTTTTAAAAATTGAAAATATGATTTTTGGTTCTGAAAATGAAATAATAGAAAAAGAGTATAATATTTTTATAAGTATACGAAATACTATTAATTTTAATATAAAAAGATTACAGATGCTTTCAGATATAGTTGCATTTATTGATGTTATTTTTTCACTTTCAAAACTTTCTTTTAAAAATAATTATTGTAAACCAGAGTTAAATAATACTGGAATTTTAAAAATAATTAACGGTAGGCACCCTGTAATTGAAAAATTTTTAAATTCATCTAATGAATTTATTTCTAATAATACAGATATTGGTCAAAAAGATAATCTTATTCAAATAATTACAGGACCTAATATGAGTGGTAAATCTACTTATATTAGACAAATAGCTTTGATAGTAATTATGGCCCAAATGGGTTGTTTTGTTCCAGCAGATAGTGCTAATATTTCAGTTGTTGATAAAATATTTACAAGAATAGGAGCTTGTGATAATTTATTTAAAGGTGAAAGTACTTTTATGGTAGAGATGAAAGAAGTAAATAATATTTTAAAATATTCTACTAAAAATAGTTTACTTATATTAGATGAGGTAGGTAGAGGCACTTCAACTTATGATGGTCTTAGTTTAGCATGGTCTATTGTAGAGTATATTGCTAAAAATATTAAATCTAAAACTTTTTTTGCTACACATTATCACGAACTTATAGATCTTGAAAATAAATTTTCTGAAATAAAAAATAAACATATTGAAGTTTATGAAGATTGTGAAAATGATGATATTGTATTTTTAAGAAAAATTATATCTGGTGGTGCAAATAAAAGTTATGGTATTGCTGTTGCAAAACTTGCGGGACTTCCATTTGAAGTTATAGAAAGAGCTAAAGTTATTTTATCTCAAATAGAGAAAAAAGAGGTTATAATAGAAAATAACATTAATAATATTTCTAAAACTAAGACTACATCAGGCGAAAAAGTATTAAATAATTTAAAAAATATTAATATCGAACAAATAAATCCTATAGAAGCATTTAATATTTTAAATGATTTAATAAATATGTTAAAAGATAATTAGTTAGGAGTTATAATATGTCTATTACATTATTATCAGATGAAACAATAAAAAAAATTGCTGCTGGAGAAGTTGTTGAAAATCCATATTCTGTAGTAAAAGAAATTGTTGAAAATTCAATAGATTCTGGGGCAACAAACATAAAAGTTGAAATTAAAAATGCAGGGAAAAAAGAAATTATAATTTCTGATAATGGTTCAGGTATAAAAGAAGATGAAATCGAACTTGCTTTTACAAAACATGCAACTTCAAAACTGAAAAATTTTGATGATATATATTCGATTTTTTCTTTTGGATTTAGAGGAGAAGCTTTATCGAGCATTTCCTCTGTTTCAAAAGTTAGTATAAATACAAGGACTAAAGATACAGACTACGGCATTCACTGTTATCTTGAAGACAATAAAATACTAAAAAAAAATAAAATAGGAATGAATTTAGGAACAACAATATATATAAGAGATTTATTTTATAATGTTCCTATACGAAAAAAATTTTTAAAATCTGATGTTTATGAAAGCTCTATAATAACAATACTTATGTATTCATTTGCAATAGCAAATCAAAATATAGAGTTTAAATACATTAAAGATGGTAAAACAATTTTTGAAACTAATAAAAAAAATACATTAAAAGATAATATAACAGAAATATTAGGCTCAGATATTTCAAATAATTTAATAGCTGTAGATATTAGAGATTCTGACTATAAAATATATGGCTATTTAACAAATAGTCATTATTATAGATCGAATAGAAATTATCAATTTTTATTTGTAAATAAACGCTTGGTCTTTAATGATAAAATTAGAAATATTATAGAAAAATCTATTTCTACTTTAATACCAAAAGGAAAATTTCCAGCTTTTATTTTCTTTATCGAAGTAAATCCGAATTTGATAGATATAAATGTTCATCCTAATAAAAAGAAAATTAAGTTTATTTTTGAAGATAAACTTTTAAGTTTATTTAATAATAAAATATTAGATATAGTTTTAAATAATACTAAAAGTGATTTTATTTTTTCAAAAGAAAAAAAAGATGATGCTCTTTTTATTGAAAAAGTTATTGATGATTTTAAAAATGATGATGAATTAGAAAAAAATAAAAATATTGATAATGAAACTATAGAATATGATGACAATTATAAAACAAATAATATAATAAATAAATTTTCATATGAAGATTTATTTAAAGTAAAAAAAGATGATATTTATACAGTAAATGAAGATGATGATATAGAAAAATATGTTGTTAAAGAAGAAAATATAGAACCAATTTCAGTTTTAAAACAAGTTATATTAGATGAAAGTTTTGAAAAAAAATCAAAAAAATTAACAGAATATAAAATTTTAGGTAAGATTTTTTCTAATTTTTTACTTTTATATGATGATGAGGATTTTGTTATTTTAGATTTATTATCTTGTGAGTATAGAATTTTGTATGAAGAAATATATAATGAATATAAAAATAATTCTATAAAAAAACAACTTCTTTTATTTCCTATTGTTTTAGAGTTAGATGAATATGAAATGAGTGTATTTAATATAGTTAAAGATAAGTTAGATACATTAGGTATAGAAGCTAGTATTTTCGATCAAAAATCAATAGCTGTAAGAACTCTTCCTAAGCAACTATCAAATTTAGATGCAGAAGATATAAGAAAAATGATTATTGATTTATTAATTGAAAATAAAGAAGCATTTGAACTTAAAGTATATAAAATGATTTATAAGAAAAAAATAGTAATAAAAGATAATATTTCTAATTTTGAAATTAATGAAATATTAAATAAACTTTCAAATATTAACGTAGATTTTAATTTTTTTGATAAAAAAATAATAAGAAAAATTTCTAAAACAGATTTTGAAAAGATTTTTTTTAAAGGATAAGTTTATGAAAAAAAAATTAATATTTATTGTTGGACCAACAGGAGTTGGAAAAACAAAATTAAGTACAGATATAGCAACTTATATAAATGCTCAGATAATTTCTTGCGATTCAATGCAAATATATAAAGAATTTGATATTGGCACTGCGAAAGTTAAAAAATCTGAAATGAAAAATATAAAACATCATTTAATTGATATTATATGTGCAGATGAAAATTTTAATGTTAATAAATATAAAACTCTTGCAGAAAAAGAGATAGAAAATATATATAGCAAAAATAATATTCCTATATTTGTAGGTGGTACTGGTCTTTATGTAGATTCTATAATATATGATTTAAAATTTACAAAATCAATTGAATCTGATGAGTTAAGAAAAAAAATAACAGATTTCTATAATAAATTTGGTAAAGAAGTTCTTTATGATTTACTTTTATATTTAGATTATGAATGTAAAAATAAGATACATATAAATAATGTTAAAAGAGTTATACGAGCTATAGAAGTTTGTATAAATACAAAAATGAAATTTTCTAAGCAGTTATCAGATTATAAAAAAATAAATGAAAAATATAATGTGTTGATTTTAGGACTTTATATGGATAGAAAAATTTTATATTCAAATATAGATAAAAGAGTTGATAATATGATTAAAAATGGTCTTTTAGATGAGGTTTTATATTTGTATAATAAATATTCTAAAGACTGTCAACCTTTTACAGCTATAGGATATAAAGAATTTATTCCTTACTTTAATAAAGAAATTACATTTGAAAAATGTATAGAAAATATAAAGCAAAATTCTAGAAATTATGCAAAAAGACAATTTACATGGTTTAGAAAAAATAAAGATATTAAATGGATAGATATGAATACTGATTATGATAAAATCTTAAAATATTCTCTTATGGTTATAGATAAATTTTTAAAAGGAGATAATTATGAATAATTGTTTTAATACAGATTTGAATATTGACATTAATATAATTAATTATGTTAATAAAATTTCTAAAGAAATAATTAAAGTAACTACTAATTTAGAAGAAATTGAAGAATATAATCAATTAAAAGTTTTAGATGCTTTTAGAAGTTTTCATCTTTCTTCTAGCGATTTTTCTTGGACAACAGGATATGGTCATGGTGATTTTGGAAGAGAAAAATTAGAAAAAATTTATGCTAAAATTTTTAAAGCAAAAGATGCTTTGGTGCGACAAGAAATTACTTGTGGTACTCATGCCATATCTGTTGCTTTACAAGGTATGCTTTTACCGGGTGATGAATTTATTTATATAACAGGAAAGCCCTATGATACATTACTTAAAGTTATAGGATTAGAAGGAGATGAAAAAGGAACACTTTTAGATTATGGTATAAAATATAAGGAAGTTCCTTTAAAGAATAATGAGATAAATATTGAAGAGGTTTTATCAAAAATAAATAAAAAAACAAAATTATTAGCTATACAAAGATCTCCTGGATATAGTAGTAGAAGCTGTTTATCTATAAATTCTATAGAATATGCAATAAATAAAATTAAAGAAAAATTTCCAAATATTTTAATTATGGTTGATAATTGCTATTGTGAATTTGTAGAAAAAAAAGAACCTTTAGAGGTAGGAGCAGATATAGTAGTTGGTTCTCTTTTAAAAAATTTAGGAGCTGGTATTACTTTAAACGGTGGATATGTTGTATCTAATTCAACTGAAATAATTGAGCAAATAGCTAATAGATTAACATCTCCAGGTCTTGGAAAACATATAGGAGTAAGTTTTGGAACTACAAGAGCTATAGTTCAAGGTTTATATTTTGCTCCACATATTGTTTCACAAGCTGTAAAAAGTGCAAAGTTATTTTCATTATGTTTTGAAAATTTAGGATATAAAGTTATCCCAAAATATAATGAAAATAAAAGTGATATAATTCAAGTTATAACATTAAAAACACAAGAAAAAGTTATAGATTTTTGCAGAGCAATTCAACAATGTTGCTGTGTTGATAGTCATGTAATTCCATATCCATGGGATATGCCGGGATATACAGATAAAATTATTATGGCTTCAGGAAGCTTTATAGATGGGTCAAGTATTGAACTTAGTTCAGATGGCCCTCTAAGAGAACCATACAATGTATATTATCAAGGTTCTTTAAGTTTTTATCAAGCAAAGATTGCTCTTATGAATGTTTTAAATTCTTTTGTAAAAAAAGGGTATATAGATATTAATTTTTTTAGATAGAAATTAAAAATTTTTATTAAAGAAAGTTGTGTATAAAATTGAAAAAATTGAAAAAAAAAGAAATTAAAATAGTTATGGATAAATTAGAAAAACTCTATCCAAATGCAGGTCCGGAACTTAATTTTTCAAATAGTTTTGAACTTTTAATAGCTACAATTTTATCGGCACAATGTACCGATATTAGAGTCAATAAGGTTACGAAAAATTTATTTAAAATTTGTAAAACACCAAAAGATTTTTTAAATTTAACTCAAGAAGAATTATCAAACTATATTCATAGTTGTGGTTTTTTTAATTCAAAAAGTAAAAATATTTTAAAAACTTGTCAAATATTGGAACAAAATTATAATGGAAAAGTTCCAAGTGATTTAGACTCTTTAACAAAGCTTCCAGGAGTTGGAAGAAAAACGGCAAATGTAGTTATGTCTTGTGCATTTAAAATTCCAGCACTTGCTGTAGATACACATGTTTTTAGAGTTACTAATAGAATTGGAATTGTAAATGAAGATAATGTTTTAAAAACAGAACTTTCTTTAAAAAAAACGTTAGAAAAAAGTATTTGGAGTAAAGCACATCATTTATTTATTTTTCATGGAAGAAAGTTGTGTAAGGCAAGAAAACCAAAATGTAATGATTGTATTATAAATTCAGAATGTTTATATTATAAAAGTTTATAAGGAGATATTACAATGAAATTAATTTTAAAATGTATTTTAGGATTTTGTTTTTTATTTATATTTTGTGCATGTAGTTTATATAATAATAAGCCTTTAAAAAATGCTACTGGAAATACTAAAAATATGAATAAAGAAGAAATATTAGCTTATGATAAGATATATGAAGGAATATTTGTAAATGATATAGATTTAAAAGATTTAACTAAAGAAGAAGCTATAAAAAAATTAAAAGATTCATTAGAAGTAAAGAAATCTTTTTTACTTCAATATGAAAATTTAAAAAAAGATATTTCTTTTTCAGATATAGATTTTAACTTAAACTATAAACAAATAGTTGATGAAGCATTTAATATTGGTAGAACCGGCACAGCTGATGATAGGATTGCATTTTTAGAAAACTTATTAAATCATCCTAAAAAATTAGAGTTGAAATCATCTTTTAATAAAGAAAAATTAGATACAATTATTCAAGAAATTGCAAATGATATCGAAAAAGATAGTGTTGATGAAAAATTGGTTTTTAATGATAAAGCAGAAATTGTAAAAGGAGAAGATGGCTTAAAAATAGATAAAGATAAATTATTATCTAACTTTGAAAAATTTAATTTTAATTTTGATATTAATATTCCTATAAATATTTTACAACATAAAAAATTAGATGAAAATTTAGTTTCTTCTATTAAAGGTGTAATTGGTGAAGCTGTAAGTTATTATAATTTTTCAGATTCAAATAGAATTACTAATTTATCTATCGCAGCAGAAAAATTAAATAATGTAATTATTATGCCGGGTGAAGTTTTTTCATTTGTAAAATATGTAAATAATGTAACAGAAGAAAATGGATACAAACTTGCTAGTACATTTTTAGCAGATAGAGATGTTCCTGGAATTGGTGGTGGAATTTGTCAAATTTCTTCTACATTATACGAAAGTGCATTAAGAGCAGATATGGAAATAACAGAAAGAAATCAACACTCTTTAAGAGTATATTATGTGCCTTTTGGTTTAGATGCAATGTTTTATGAAGGATCTAGCGATTTGAAATTTAAAAACAATTTTGATTTTCCAGTTGTTATTTCTTCTAAAGTATCAGGTGGAAGTGTATCATTTAAAATTTTAGGAGATACTGATAAAAAGAATTATGATGTAACTATATATAGTGGAAATATTACTACTATTCCTATGCCTGTTGAACAAATAAAGGATGATTCTTTAGCAAAAGGAGAAGTTCAAGTGATACAAAAAGGACATAATGGATTTAAAGGAAATTCTTATATACAAAAAGGAAATTCCGAAGCTAAACTTTTAAATTCAGATTATTATAATCCTAAAAAACAGATTATAAAAATCGGAACCAAGAGTGAATAATAAGATTACAAAATTACATCTAGATTTTTAAATTAAAATATGGTATAATAGAGCGAGAATTATTTTAATAATTAGGAGGAAATTAATGATATCAGCAGGTGATTTTAGAAAAGGCACAACATTTGAAATGGATGGAGATGTTTATCAAATTGTAGAATTTCAACATGTTAAGCCAGGAAAAGGTGCTGCTTTTGTAAGAACAAAAATAAAATCTGTTAAAAGTGGTGGTTTAAGGGAAATGACATTTAACCCTAATGATAAATATGAAGTGGCAAAAATTGAAACTAAAGAAATGCAATATTTATATACTGATGGAGAACTTTATTATTTCATGGATATGGAAACTTACGAACAATTACCTTTAAATTTTGATGTTGTTCAAGATGCACTTTTATATTTAAGAGAAAATGATAATGCAATAATAAGATTCCATGCGGGTAAAGCATTCCAAGTTAATGCTCCAAATTTTGTTGAACTTGAAGTTGTTGAAACTGAACCTGGAGTTAGAGGTGATTCTGCAACCGGAGCTAATAAACCAGCTAAGGTTGAAACTGGAGCAATTATTACAGTTCCATTATTTATAAATAATGGAGATAAAATTAAAATTGACACAAGAACTGGCGAATATCTATCTAGAGTATAACTTTAGTAAATACTACTATGGTAAAAAATATAATTAAAAGACTATTTTAGCATTAATATGATAATAAATAGTCTTTTTTTTTGTTATATTTTTAGTTTTGAAATCGGGTTTTTAGATATACCAAGTTTTATATCTTCATCATCTAAATGTGTATAAATTTGTGTTGTAGCAACACTTGTATGTCCTAATATACTTTGAATTGTTCTTATATCGACATTTCCATATTTATACATAAGAGTTGCTGCGGTGTGTCTTAATTTATGAGGTGTATATAGTTTGGGATCAAGTCCTGAAATTTTTATATATTTTTTTAGTCTTAATTGTATTGTTCTATTAGAAATTCTTCTTTTTTGTATACTTAAAAATAGTGCATTTGTATTTTTTGATATCGGTCTTAATTCTAAATATTTTTTTATAGCATATAAACAGTTATCATTTAAAAAAACTATTCTTTCTTTATTTCCTTTTCCTATAACAGATAATTTATCTTCTTTTATGGAATCAATATTTATTCCTGTCAATTCGGAAATACGAAGTCCACAAGTTAAAAAAATTAATATAATACATAAATCTCTAGCTCTATTAAAATCATTTTGTTCAGATTTTATTGCGTGTAGTAATTTTTCTGATTCGTTTAATGTTAAGTAAATAGGGTTTCTTTTTTGAAGTTTTGGTAATTCCATTTTTTCTGCTGGATTTTTATTTATTAGTTCAACTGTATTATATAAATAATTAAAAAAAGATTTTATAGAAGAAATTTTTCTTGCTTTAGTTTTTGTTGAATCTGAAAAATTGTTATCACAATAAGAAATATATGCATGTAAATCAGTTATATCAATATCGTTTATATCATGTTTTTTTATATTAGATATAGGGATTAAATCTATATTAGAATTTAAATTATATCCAAAAAGATTTTTACGCATTATTATATATTTCAAAAATCTTTTTAAATCATAGTAATATTCTTTTACAGTTAGCATGGATCTACCTTTTATTGTCAACATATAGTTAAGGTAATCTTGTAATAAAATAGGGCAGTCATCAAAATTAATCATTTATGTTAGCATTCCTTTCTGTATATATTAATTATATAATAACCATTTAATTTATACAATTAAAAAAATAAAAATTATTTTTAAAGTAAAAAATATTTAATAAAATTTAAGGTACAATTTTTATAAAAAAGTAAATTATACATTTCGCAAAATTATAGTTTTGCGAAATGTATAATAAAAAAATTAATTTTTAAATCCAATATACGAATTCAAAAATTTTAAAAATAATAAATCTACATCACAACATTTATTATAAGTAAATAATTTGTATTTGTCAAGTATAAAAACAAACTTACTTTGGTTGATATTTGTCAACAAAGTTTTTCAAATATTTACAAATAAAAAAAGAGATAACCACCATTTTGTAGATTTACTAAATCAACAAAAAAGCAAAGTGTTAAAAATCTTTTCACTTTGCTACATCAATTTTTACATTTAGTTTTCATAAAAGCCACCTATTTATTCTTTATTTTTTAATCCTCACTTTCTAAAAAATCATCTTTCATATTTTCATCTAATTTTTCATATTTCTGATTATCTAAGCTATCATTTTCATCGTCAAGATTTTCAGTTTCTTCTATATCAATTCCTCTACCTTTCAGATGAATTTTTGTAAGTTCCTTTAGCTTTTCTCTATATCTATTATCTGATAAAACATAGTCTAAAAAGGCATAAATTAAATCGTTATTTGTATCTTTCTTGCCTGCCTGTAATTTCTCTTTCAAAAGCTTCAAATACTCCACCTTTTCTTATTTTTCTTTGTGTCTCAGCACTTCTTTTTAATTTGTTTTGCTTCTGAGTAAGAAGTTTCTTGCTGTTCTGTGCCTTTTCAATTTTGGCATTTTCCTTTTCTAATTGTTCCATTACTTTTTCTAATTCTTTCATCTTAAATTTCCTCCTTTTTTATATTTTATTTTTGAAACAAAAAAGGCTAAATATCTTTTCAGATAAATAACCTTTTTACAAACCAATGATTCTATTTTTAAATATTGATTATATTATATATAACTGGAAGTAAAACTTATTTACTTTTAATACAAATTTTACAACTCATGATTCCTATAAAAAACATAGAAATCAATGAGCTTACTACTCCTCCGAACTTCATATATAATACTGAAATTCCTACACAATAGATAATCAAAAAAATAAATAAATATGCTGATTTTATGAATTTCTTTGTTTTTTCAGATAATAAAACTCTAGTATAACCAACTATAACAAGAGCTGAAGATAAGAAATACATAACAATCTTATACATTCCCCATTCATCGTTTACATTTACTGCCTGAGTAAAAGTCCCAATCAGTAATCCAATAAATATATAAACATATCCTTTTCTTATATTTTCCATATTACCATGTACCTATTGATTTATTTTCTTGTGCATATGAAGAAATGTTATATCCAACCATTGAAAAACAAATAACAAACGCCAATAAACTTGATAATATTCTATTCATATTTTTTTTCATTATAAATTACCTCCATACAAACTTTCATTTTTATTCACAAAACTAAGTCATCAAAAACGGTAAATTATCTCCGTTTTTATACCTTTGAGGTTTCATATAATTACTCATAATTTAAACCTCCCTTTATTTTAAGATATAACATAAATTAACAATAAATTTTGCTAATTGTTACCACAATTACAATTTAAGCATTTATAATTTCCTGTTCCATCTAAGTCAAATACTTGATATATGCACACATCCAAAGCATTTGCAATATCATTTGCAACCTTTGATGTAGCAGTGTATTTTCTGTTTCTATCCTGTTTATTGTTATTCTTGTTACTCCTGACCTTTTTCCTAATCTATGTTGAGATAAACCCAATGGTTTTCTCAACTCCTTAATCCTATTTTCCACTCTTGTTTTTAATCCTTTCTTTTTGGTTAAGACGATGATACCCTATTTCTTTTTATTTGTCAATAGTTTTCGTTATCTGATTCTAATTTTTTGTCGGTTACACCTGATATAGTTCCTATCCCTGAATCTCACAGCGACGTTTTGTTCTACTTGGTAGGCTCTTTTCTAATGCTCAGAATATCATCGCCTACTTCCCCATAGATACATATCCTTACAGACCGCTCATGCAATTGTCAAAGAACATTTTTCTTTATGTCTGTATGATATTGTATTTTTGCTATTCTTCCCGTATGTCCTAAATCTTGGAATATCAGTTTTTGTTCCCGCTTTTCCACGATTGTGGAAATTGTATGGTATAATATCTATAAGAATATTTTGTATCAAGGAGGTTATCTGTTATGAAATGTAAAATAACCTTACAGGAACGCTTAAAAGATTTAAGAGTTGCTCATAATTTGAATTTAGAGGAATTAGCTAAACTAACAGGTATTTCAAAATCTGCTTTAGGTAACTATGAAAATGATGATTACAAAGAAATAAATCATGGTAATTTAGTTATACTTGCACAATTTTACAATGTATCTACTGATTACTTACTTTGTCTTACTGAAAATAAAAAGCACCCAAATACAGATTTAATTAATCTACATTTGAGTGATGATATGATTGATTTATTGCTAAGTGGTTCTATCAATAACCGTTTACTTTGTGAAATTGCTACACATGATAAGTTTAAGGAACTTATGGCTGATATGGAGATTTTTGTTGATGGAGTTGCTACTAAGTGTTTTAATGACATTAATGATTATCTTGAAGATGTAAGAACTGAAATTATAGGGCAAAATCCTTATGTGAAAGAAGATATCCCATTAAAAACTCTTTCAGCTACTCAGATAAGAGAAGAAGACTTCTTTTGTCATATTACTCATAAAACATGGGATACTATTCTAAAAGATATTCGTAAAAACCATGAACATGATATTGACAGTATTCCTGATAACGATGACAAAATCCTATCTGTTCAGAAAGTTCGCCAAATTATAGTTTCTTCCGGAAACAACATAGACAAATTCATTGAGGTTTTCTGTAACTCCCTTGGAATAAAATATAAAAAGGTTTCTGAGAATGAAAAGGAAGTTTTTAGAAAACTACTGAAAAAATCTCCGACTATTAAAAACTCCGATATTAACTTTAGGAAAAGAAAAAAGTAGTTCCAATATTTATAATTCATTTATTTAGTTGTAATAATCGTAAGTAGGCTTGATATTTGTATTTTATATTTGAAGTTATTCTATATTGGAATAACTTCTCTTATAGAATACAACATTTATTATCGAGTTTGTTTTTATACTTTTTATTTTATTTATTTAGATCATTTTCATATAAATTCTTTAGATATAAAATATCATTCATTATAGTATTATCTAAATCTTCATATAGTAATATTTTATCTATATCTTTTTTAGCTTTTTCAAACATATTAAGTTTTAATTCTAAAATTATTTTATTAAACATTAATTTTTCATCATCAATATATATATTTAAGCCATCTTCAAAAATTTTAAGTGCTTTATTAATTTTGTTAATTTTATAATATAATAACCCTAATTCAATGAAAATATTTAAAAAATCAGCGTTTAATTTTAATGATTTTTCATAATACTTAATTGCAAGATTTGTTTCATTTAATTTATTATATGAATAAGCAATCCAGTAATAATCTTCTTTATCCAAATTTTTATCATCATTTATAGTAGATAGAATCTTAAGAGCTTTTTCATATTGAAATTTATCTATAAGCTGTAATAAATTTTCTATTTCAACTTTTACTTTTATACTAGAAATTTTATTAGATATATTTTCTTTTAAAAATCTATCATTAGAAAAATTTAAAGCTCTTACATAGAAAGAATTACTTTTTATATAAAATTTTTCTTTTAAATTTAAATCGCCATAAAGAATATTTATATAAGGATCATTTTCATTTTTAAAAAATAATTTAGACAATTCAAGTTTTATTTCATTTAAAAATAATGCTTTAAAATTTTCATCTAAATAATCTAATATCATAATTAAATTTTTTATATATAATTTTTTTATATAATCATTTATTTTATTAAGAACTACTAATCCTCTTAATATTAATACATTATATAAAATATTATCAAAAGTTAAATTTTTAAAATAAAGTTTTGATTTTACAATATTGATAATAGTATCATTTTTAAATGAATTTAAAAATTTATTTAAAATTTCGATATTATTAAAAGAAGAATCTATTGCATTTAATAATATTATTCCTTCAATAAAATATTTTGTTGATATTTCATTTTTAAAAGTATTTTCTTTTATATTTTTTAATAGAACTTTTGAATTAATTGGAAAATCTATGTTAGTATATTCCCTATTTTCGATTTTTATATTTTTTATAGTTAAAAAATTAATTTTTTCATTATATCTTAAAAAATAATTATATAAATTATCCATATTCACCTACATTTTTTCCGGAGCGTCAATTCCTAATAATTTAAGTCCGATTTCTATAGTTTGTTTAGCACAATATGTCAATATAAGTCTATGTGATTTAATATTTTCAGTTTGATTATTTATAGGTGAAGAATTATAAAATTTATTAAATGATTTAGCTAAATCACAAATATATCTAGTAAGTATAGATACCTCATATTTATCAGCTGATTCTAATAAAACATCTTTTAACTTATATATCATTTTTATCAAATTGATTTCGTCATTATTTAATTCAAAACAATCAAATTTTAAATTATTATAATTTTCTATATTAAAACTATTTTTTGTAAGAATACTATTAGCTCTTGCAAAAGAATATTGAACATAAGGACCTGTTTCTCCATCAAAGTTTAATACATTATTCCAATCAAAAGCATAATCTTTTATTCTTGTATTGAATAATTCTTGAAAAATAACAGCACCAATTCCTACTTTTTTAGCTATTTGTTCTTTGTTTTCTAAATTTGGATTTCTTTGATTGATTATTTCTAAAGTTTTTTCTACGCTTTTATTAAGAACATCATCTAAAAAAATTACATTTCCTTCTCTTGTACTAAGTTTTGAGCTTGTTCCTAATAAATCATCTTTTACACTAACCATTCCAAATTCAACATGAATACAGTTTTTTGCCCAGTTATATCCCATTTCAGTTAATACAGCTACTAATTGTTTAAAATGCAATTTTTGTTGACTTGCAACAACATAAATATTTTTATAAAATTTATAATCTTCCATTCTTGTTATAGCAGTTGCTATATCTCTTGTAATATAGGTGCTAGATGAATTACTTTTTAAAATTATAGCTGGAGGTAGATTATATTTTTCTAAATCTACAATTTTACAGCCCTCACTATCTTTTAATAAATTTTTATCTTCTAATTCTTTTAAAACTTTTGGAATAAATTGAGAGTGATATGCTTCTCCTTTGTAAGAATCAAAAGTAACTTTTAATTTTTCATAAACTTTTTGAAATTCTTTTAAACTTATATCTTTAAACCAATTCCAAAGATTTACTGCTTCAGGGTCATTATTTTCTAATTTATTAAAATAATCTCTTGCCACATCTAACATTTTTTCATCAGTTTTACATAAATTATTATAATCAACATATAATTTTAAAAGCATATTTATTGGATCTTTATTTATTTCTTCTTTATTTCCCCACAGTTTATATGCAGCAATTATTTTTCCAAATTGAGTACCATAATCACCTAAATGATTTACTCCGACAGTGTTGTATCCTAAATATTTATATATATTTTTAATAGCATTTCCTATTAATGTACTTCTAATATGACCGATATGAAATGGCTTAGCTATATTAGTTGAAGAATAGTCAATTACTATAGTTTTATCTAAATTTTTATCATCTGAAGCATATTTTTCTTTCTTTTTTAAAACTTCAGATACAACATTTTTTAAAAATTCATTTGAAGAAATATAAAAGTTTATATAAGGTCCCATATTTTTTACATCAGAAAATATAGAATTTTCAAGATTAATTCTAGAAACTAATTCTTGTGCTATAATATTAGGTGCCTTTTTTAAAGTTTTTGATAATTTAAAACAAGGAAAAGAAAAATCTCCCATTTGTGAGTTTGGAGGTATCTCTATTAATTTTTCAATATCTTCTTTATTTAAATTTATATCCAGATTAAAAATCACATCTGTAACTATTTTTTTAAAATTTATCATAATATAACTCCTATTTTAATTTTACTACTGTAACTCCATTTCCACCCTCATTAAAATTTCCAAATGAAAAAGACTTTACAAGTTTATGTTTTTTTAAAAAATCCACGATATTATTTCTTAAAACACCTGTTCCTTTACCATGAATTATAGTAACTTCATTTAAGTTTGCGATAAAAGAATCATCTAAAAATTTATCAATTTCATAAATAGCATCTATGGAATTTTTACCTCTAACATCAATTTTTGTATCATATGTATGATCAGACTTTATAAATGATTTTGAAACAATATGTGATTTTTCTTTATTAGAATCATCAATTATTTTTTCTATTCTAAAAATATCATTTACATTTATATTAACTTTTAAAATTCCAATTTTTACTTGTAAATTGCCATTTTTATCAGGAAGTGTTTGAATATATCCATTTTCATTTAAACTTATAACTCTAACTTCTTCTCCTAAAATTAATGGCTCATTAAAATTGGATAAATTATTAGATGTTTTTAAAGCTGTTTTTTTTGAATTTATAAATTCATCATTTCTTTTTAAAATTTTTTCTGATATTTTTTTTGCAGTTTTAATATCATGCTTTATTTTAGATTTATTTATTTCTTTTATTGCTTCTTTACAAAATTTTTCTGTATCGTAAATTGATTTTTCTATAAATTCTTGTAATTTTTTTACTTTTTTATCTTTACTTTTATTAAATTTTTCTAATTTATTTTCGTATTCTTGTAATGTTTTAGTGCTTTTTTCTAAAATTTCTTTTTCTTTTAAAACTAATTTTTCATACTCTTTACGTTTGTTATCTACGTTAGAAACTAGTTTATCAAAAGAAATATCTTCTTTTGAAATAAATTTTTTAGCATTTATTATAAAACTTTCACTTAGCCCTAATTTCTTTGAAATTTCAAAAGCATTTGATTTTCCTGAAATGCCAATAATTAATTTATAAGTAGGCATAAGTTTTTCTATATCAAATTCAACAGCTGCATTTTGTACATTTTCAGTAGACATAGCATAAATTTTAAGTATACTATAATGAGTTGTAGCAATGGTTCTTATATTTTTTTCTAAAAAATAATTTAAAATTGATATAGCAAGACCTGAACCTTCTTCAGGATCTGTTCCTGAACCTAATTCATCAAAAAGCAATAAGGAATTTTCTGTAACATCTTTTATTATTTCAATAATATTTTTCATATGAGAAGAAAATGTACTAAGAGATTGTTCAATACTTTGTTCATCTCCAATATCTGCAAAAATATTTTCAAAAATTGCAATTTTTGAATTATCCGTGCAAGGAACCATAAGACCAAATTGTGCCATAAGAGTAATAATTCCTACAGTTTTTAGTGAAACAGTCTTACCTCCTGTGTTAGGTCCTGTAATAACTAATGTATTAAATTCATCTCCTAAAGAGATATCAATAGCAACAACTTTTTTTCTATCTATTAAAGGATGTCGTGCTGATTTTAAGTCAATTATTCCTTTTTTATTAATTAATGGTTTTGTTGCATCCATATTATATGCAAGTCTAGCTCTTGCTAGTATAAAATCAAATTTAGCTATTATAGAAATATTTAAAATAAGTTCTGGTAAATTTTCTAAAATTCTATTAGAAAATTCTATTAAAATTTTTTCTATTTCTTGTTCTTCTTCTATCTGTAATTTTTTTAAATCATTATTAAGCTCTACAATAAAAATAGGTTCTATAAAAACAGTTTGACCAGAAGATGATTGATCATGAACTATACCTTTAAAAGAATTTTTAAACTCACTTTTTACAGGTACAACATATCTACCATCTCTTAATGTGTATATATTTTCCATTAATTTGTCAGATGTATTTATAATTTGATTTAATTTATCTCGAATTAAATCATTTTTTATTTTTATATCTTTACGAATTTTTTTAAGCTTTATACTTGCATTATCAGAAATATCATTTTCTGAAATTATACAATTTTCAATATCTTTTTCTAAAGATAAATTTATATTAAGTCCATTTAAAAGGCTAAAAAGTTTAGGATAGTCATTTGAAAATTTTTCTTCTTTTGTTATATTTTTTAAATATCTTGAAGAATTCAAAAGTTTAAATACTTCTAAAATTTTTTTTGCAGTAAAAAATCTCCCTATTTTTAATAATTTAAAATCATCTGATAAATCTTCGATATTAGAAATAGCAGGTGTTGTTTTTTTTACAATAAGCCTATAAGCTTCATCTGTTTCATCTAATAAATTTTGTATTTTATCTAAATCAGTTTGAATTTTAGAAGATAGAATTAATTTTTTACCTATATGACTTTGAGATAATTCTAATAATAAATCTATAATTTTATTAAATTCTAAAGTTTTAAGTACTTTATTTTTCATTATTTTTTTATTTCCTCATTACTTTTTATTTAATTGTTTTATATATTCATCTTTAATTTTTATAATATCATCTTTTAATTTTATTATCATATTATTTTTTAATTTAACTTCATTAAATATTTCTATAGAATTTTTTTCTAAAACTTGATATCTTTTTTCAATATTTTTTAAAGTTTCAATTAAAGATGAATTTTGATTTTTTAATTCTTCAATTTCTTTGTGCAATGAATTTTTTTCATTTTCAATTTCATCTTTTTCTTTTATCAATTTTTCTTGTTTTTCAACTGGATAATTACTATTTTTACTTATCATAGCAAGTTCTTTTTTTATATCAAAAAAATCACTTGCTATATTTAAGGCAACTAAAGTTACTGCCATAGTAGAATTTAATCTATAATTTTGTTTAGATATTTCTGAAATTTGATTATCTATAAATTTAGCAATCTCAAAAACTTCTTGTTCACCTTTTTGTCCTATTATTGTATAACTATTACCAGCTATATTTACTTTTATTTTATTAGCTTTCATAAAATATCTCCTATTATGATCTTAGATAAGCTCCTAATTTTGTTTTTAAATCAACTAACATTTTTTCTATTATATAATTTATATCTTCATCTACTAAAGTTTTTTCTTTAGATTGAAAAGTAAGTTTATAAGCCATAGATTTTTTACCTAATTCAACTTGATTTCCTACATAGACATCAAATAATTCTATATTAGATAATAAAGAGTTGGAATTAGATTTAAAAATATCTTCTATTTCACCACTATCAATATCTCTATCTACAACTAAAGCTAAATCTCTTTTTACGCTAGGATATTTTATAACTGGTTTATAAATTGATACAGGATTATATTTTTTTAATAATTGTTCTACATCCAATTCACAAGCATAAATATTTTTCTTAATAGAAAAGTTTTTACATACATCATAAGAAATTTGCCCAATTTCTCCAACTTTTTTGTTATCTACAAAAATATCGGCACAAACGCCTTTGTGAAAATAATCAATACTAGTATTCTTTTTAAATGATATATTTTCAATATTTAAAGCATTTAATAAATTAAAAATTATATCTTTAAGATAATAAAATTCATATTTACCATAAGAACCTAAAACTAGTTTTTTTGATTCTAAAGGAATTTTTTGATCTTTTATTTTATGGAATGTATTTCCAAGTTCATAAATTAATAAATCTTCATTTTTATAGTTTAAATTTTTAGAAATTACATCAATAACATTAGGAATTAAAGATTTCCTCATTATACTAAATTCTTCTCCTAACGGATTTAATATCTTAACGGAATTATCGCTATTCATTTTTGTCTTTGAAATTATACTATCTCCTATAAATGAATAAGTAGTAATTTCAGATAATCCAAGAGAAAATAAAATTTCTTTGATTTTATCTTCAAAAATTCTTTTATCACTTTTTTTGCCTATTGTATTTGGCATTAAAATAGGTTTTGGTGTAAGATTTGAAAATCCGTATAATCTTCCTACCTCTTCAACGATATCTTCAGGAATGGATAAATCTGTTCTAAATTTAGGAATTTTACATAAAATTAAATTTTCATTTATTGATTCAGTTTCTATTTCTAAAAGAGATAAATATTTCCTAATTTCTTTTTCATTAAGTTTAATACCTAATAGTCTATAAATTAAATTTATGTCAAATTTTATTTCAATATCTTCAACATTTTCATTTTTAACATCATAAATAGAGTCTATTTCAACTTTTTCTTTGGAAATCAAATATAAAAATCTAGAAATAATATCCATAGTATAAAATGATGTAACTCCTTTTTCATATCTTATAGAAGCTTCTGATTTAAGTAATAATCTTTTAGAAGTATTTTTTATGGATTTTTTAGAAAATACAGCAGATTCAAGTAAAATATTTTTAGTATTTTCATCAACTTCAGAATTTTTTAATCCCATTACTCCTGCAATGGCAATAGGCTTAATACTGTCGCAAATAAGTATATCTTCATTAGTTAATGTTCTTTCTACACCATCTAAAGTTATAACTTTTTCATTATCTATAGCATTTCTAACAATAATATTTCCTTCAATCTTATCTAAATCAAAAGCATGTAAAGGTTGACCGTATTCTAAAAGCAAAAAATTAGTTAAATCTACTACATTATTTATAGGTCTAACACCAGAATTTAAAAGATAATTTTGAATTTTTCTATCACTTTCTTTTATTTTAACATTTTTTATTATAACAGCAGAATATCTTTTACAATTTTTTGATGATATGTCTATATCAAGTT
This sequence comes from Tissierellia bacterium KA00581, assembly GCA_001552895.1. Taxonomy (GTDB): domain Bacteria; phylum Bacillota; class Clostridia; order Tissierellales; family Peptoniphilaceae; genus Parvimonas. Next base: position 142,770 of record KQ959616.1, on the reverse strand, counting down.
TTGTTTTATTTTTAATTAATTTTAAATCATAATTTTTTGGATAAGTAATATTTTTATTAAAACTTGCCCCAATTTCTCTTGCCATACCTATAACAGATAAGCAATCTGGTCTATTAGGAGTTATTTCAAATTCTATTACAGTATCATCTAAATCTAAAATTTCTTTTATATCTGTTCCAAGTTTTAAATTTTCATCAAATATTCGTAAAACTCCATCTTTATATTCTTTTGGAATTACAGAATCTTCATATCCTAACTCTTTGTAACTACAAAACATTCCAGATGAAATTTCTCCAACTAATTTAGTTTCTTTTATTTCCATACCATCTGATAAAACAGCATTAATCTTAGCAACTGGAACGAAATCACCTTGTTTTAAGTTTTGTGCTCCAGTAACTATTTGTAAAATTTCAGTCCCTACATCAACTTTTGTAATCCATAATTTTTTTGAATTTTCATGTCTATAAATTTCTAATATTTTTCCAAGTACAACATTTTTAAATCTATTTCCAAGAAAGTTTATTGACTCTACATGAGATCCTGTAAGTGTAACTTTATCAGAAATTTCCATAATATCATTATCTATATCAATATATTCTTTTGCCCATTTAATCGGTAATAACATAAAACTTCCCCCTTTAAAATTGTTCTAAAAATCTTTTATCATTATCATATAATAATCTAATATTATTAATTTTATGTTTAACCATAGTAATTCTATCTATTCCCATTCCAAATGCAAAACCAGAATATTTTTTAGAATCAATTCCACAAGCTTCTAAAACATTAGGATGAACCATTCCACAACCTAAAAGTTCCATACTCCACCCAGTTCCATTGCAAACATTGCATCCTTTACCTTTACAATTAAAGCAAGAAACATCAACTTCTGCACTTGGTTCTGTAAATGGAAAATAATGTGGTCTATATCTAGTTTTCATATCTTTCCCGAAAAATTCTTTAATAAAAGTATTTAAAGTATCAATTAAATTACTCATATTTATATTTTCATCAACTACAAGTCCTTCTATTTGGTGAAACATAGGAGAATGTGTGTCATCAACTTCATCGAATCTGAAAGTTCTACCAGCAGAAACCATCTTAATTGGAGGTTTTGTACTCATCATTGTTCTAATTTGTACAGGAGATGTATGTGTTCTAAGTAATAAATCTTTATCAATATAGAAAGTATCTGACATTTCTCTTGATGGATGATCTAATGGAGAATTTAGTTTATTAAAATTATTTTCAACAGTTTCAATTTCTGGACCGTCTACAACTGAAAATCCCATAGAAACAAAGAAATTTTCAAGTTCTTCCTTGACTTGATTTAATGGATGTCTATGTCCTATATTTACAATTTTTTTATTAATAGTAACATCAATAGTTTCTCTCTTTATTCTTTCTTCCAATTCTATCTTATTAAATATTTCAATTTTTTCATTTATTTTTTCTTCTATTTCATTTTTTGAGATATTTATAAGTTCTCCTATTTTTGGTCTTTCTTCTTTAGAAACTGAAGACATGTTTCTTAAAATACTTGTAAATTTTCCTTTTTTACCAAGATATTTAACTTTTATATCTTCAATTTTATCTTTTTCTTTTACATCTTTAATTTCTTGTAAGATTTGATTTTTTAAATCAATAATTAATTCTTTCATAATTACACCCTCTTAAACTTCTATTTTTTTATAATAATATCCTTCTCCCCATTTGGTTTGAACATAGGTAGTCGAACCTATATTAATTTTTTCTCTAAGCCTTCTTATGTGAACATCTATTTTTCTATAATCGCTAATAATTTCTTCTTTCCAAACACTTTTTGCAATATCTTCTCTAGTAAAAATTTTTTCAGGATTTATAGCAATTATATATAATATATCAAATTCTTTTCCTGTAAGGTCAACCTCTTTTCCTTTTAATTTAACCGTTCTACCAACTATATTAAACTCTAAATCATCTGCAAAAATTATATTATCAATATCTGAACGCTTTTGACCAACTCTTCTCATAATAGCTCTAATTCTAGCTTTAAGTTCTAAAATATTAAAAGGATAAACTAAATAATCATCTGCACCATATTCAAACATCAAAATTTTTTGCATATCATCTTTTAATGTTGTTACAATAATAGTTGGAATATCACATATAAGATTAAGTTTTTTCTTTAATTCAAGGCCTGTTCCATCTTTAAAATTCATATCCATAATCAATATATCAAACAGTTTTTGATCTGCTAAAATTAATGTATCTTCAATGGTTTTAGCAGTTGAAATTTCATAATTTTCATCTTCTAACATGGAATACATTAAGTCATTAATTTGAGAATTATCAGACAAGGCCATTAATATTTTTAATTTCATAACCATACCTCTTATAACAATACTCTTTCATTATCTTTTCTTAAAGTTATTTTTTCTTTATCTAAAAATTCTAAAAGTTCCATAGTAGATTTTCTATTAGAATTTAATAAATCTCTTGCATCAGAAATTGAAATAGAACCATTTTTTAAAATAAAATTTTTTATTAAATCAACAGCTTGGTTATAATTTTCTTTTAACATATATCCAGAATCTAGTTTTATAAATTCTCCATTACTTATTAAATATAAAATAAGTTCTTTTAATTCTTCAATTTTGATTTCTAAATTGATATCTTCTAAAGAAAATATAGAATATTTATCTTTATTTAAAATTGACTTTATATTTTCTATTAATTCAAAATCTCTTTTATCAAGAGAAACTTTAAAATCAACTAATGAAATATAATCAGTACATGATTTAAATTTAGAATTAGTTATTAAATAATTTATAAATTCATTTTTTATTTTACCAGTTAAAGAATCAAAAAATTTTGATTTTATCGTTTCTTTTGAAACACCGATACGTTTTGGAAAATTTTTATGAAAATCAGAAATAAAATTTTCAATATTTTCAAATATACTTTTAATAAAAACATCAGAAAGAATAAGTCTATCTAATCCACTTCCAAAAGCAAATACTTTATTTTCTTTTATAAGTTCATCTATTTCTTTTAAAATATTAATTTTTGCCTGTGAAAAGTATTTAAAATAATCTTTTTCTGTATAAAAATCTTTACTAAATCTAGATATATAGCTATATATGTATTCTTTAAAAGAACAATTATCTAATTTTTTTATACTTTCAATATCATTTTCATTAAATCTTTTCTTTTTTGTAGCATTAGAATCAATTATATATCCACCACCGATAGTATATAATGGAGAAAATAATCTTAAAATGAATTTATCATTTCTTTTACTAATAACAGGTTCTTCAAGCCTTAATTGTACAATATATTCATTATTAGATTTTAAAACTTCATCTTCAAGTAAAATAGCTCTACATAGAACTTCATTTGAACCTAAATATAAATGAAATCTTGTTCTATTTACTATATCAAAAGGAATATCAATTGTTTTAAGTTTAACATCTAATATACTACTTTCTGTAAAAGTATCATTTGGAACCAAAACAGAACCCTTTGGTATTTCTTCTTTTTTTATATTTGATAAATTTATAGCTACTCTTTGACCTGCAAAAGCAGTTTTAACATTATTGTCGTGTACTTGTAAATTTCTAATTTTACATACTTTTTTTGCAGGATAAACTAAAAGGTCATCATCTAAATTTAATACTCCAGATATCAAAGTGCCAGTAACTACAGTTCCAAATCCAGTTATAGAAAACGACCTATCTACAAACAATCTTGGATTAGAATTTATATCTTTTTCATCAATAGTATCTACAATTTTTTCTATTTCTTTTTTTAAGTTTTCTATACCTAAACCAGATATAGAATCTACTTCAATTATAGGAGCATTCTTTAAAAATGTATCTTTAACTTGATCTTCTATATCAAGTTTTACAAGTTCTATCCATTCTTTATCAACTAAATTACATTTAGTTAAAGCAATAATTCCATTTTTTATACCAATTAAATTCAATATATCTAAATGTTCTTTAGTTTGTGCCATAATGCCTTCATCTGCAGCGATTACTAAAATTATCATATCCATACCACAAACACCAGAAAGCATGTTTTTAATAAATTTTTCGTGACCCGGAACATCTATTATTCCAACTCTTAACTTTTCATTTAAATCAAAGTGAGTAAATCCAAGTTCAATTGATATTCCTCTTTTTTGTTCTTCTTTAAGCCTATCAGTATTTCTTCCTGTTAAAGCTCTAATTAAAGTGGTTTTCCCATGATCTATATGTCCTGCAGTTCCTATTATAATATGTTTTTTATCATTCATACACACTAATCTCCTAAAAGTGAATTTAAAGCATCATTTATTAAAGAAAATTCATCTTCAAAAATAGTTCTTACATCAAAGATTAAATGACCTTTAAAAATTCTAGAAATTATAGGAATTTTTCTTTTACGTAAAAAAACTTCCAAATCATTTTCGCTAAAAGATTTAGAAAATACCCTAACTGCTTTTGAAGGAAGATTTTGTGTAGGTAAAGAACCTCCTCCAACTTCAGAGTCTATATCTATAATATCAAAAGAAAATTCATCATTTTTATCAAATGAGTTTATTAATTTTTTAGCTTTTTCATAAAGATCAGAACTTGAAATAGTAAGCATCTTCAAAGTAGGAATTTTTTTAATAGCAATATTTTCATCAATATAGTATGAAAATACAACTTCAAGAGCTGATATAGTAAATTTATCAACTCTTAAAGCTCTTGTAAGTTGATTTTTTTTCATTTTTTCTATATATTCTTTTTTCCCTACAATTATTCCAGCCTGTACTCCACCTAATAATTTATCACCACTAAAACTAACAACATCAACTCCATTTTGTATACATTCTTGTACTGTTGGTTCATGAGTTAATCCATATTTTGATAAATCTATTAAAACACCTGATCCTAAATCTTCTATAATTGGAATATTATATTTTTCTTTTAAAGATTTCATCTCAACAGAAGATACTGATTCAGTAAATCCAAATATTTTAAAATTACTTTGATGTACTTTAAATAGTGCTGCTGTATTTTCATCTATTGCGTTTTCATAATCACTTAAATGCGTTTTATTTGTAGTGCCGACTTCTTTAAGCTCTGCTCCGCTTTCTCTACATACATCAGGAATTCTAAAAGAGCCTCCTATTTCAACAAGTTCAGATCTACTTGTAATTACATTTTTTCCTTTAGCCATAGTAGATAAAATAAGCATAACTGCCGCTGCATTATTATTTACAACTATACAATCTTCTGCTGCTGTAATTTTTTTTATAGAATCTGTTAAATGCGAATATCTAGAGCCACGAGTTCCTTTTTCTAAGTCATATTCTAAATTTGAATATCCAATAGATACATTTTTTACATTATTAAAAATTTCTTCATTTAAAGCAGAACGTCCTAAATTAGTGTGAATAACTACTCCAGTTGCATTTATTACTTTTTTTAATTTAAATTCTTTTTTATAATTTAATTTTTTTTCTATATTTGATGATAAATTCTCAATATATTTTAATATTAAATCTTCATTTTCTTTTTTTGAAATCATATTTCTAACATGGTTAAGTTCTTCATGAATACATTCCATAACTAAATTTTTAGAATTTTTTTCTAAAAGTTTTTTTATTTTATCATTATCTAATAATTGATCCACTTTAGGAATTTTAGTATATAAATTCATAATATTCTCCATTATTTTATTAATAAATATTTTTCTTCTTTTTCTACTACTTCTCCAATAACAGCAAATTTTGTTGGAGTATCTTTTAAATTCATTAAAATATCATCTACTTCATTTTTAGGAACGCTAAGCAAAAGTCCTCCAGAAGTTTCTGGATTAAACATTGTATTAACAATAGCTTCATCTACTTTATTTAACAATTTATAATTATTAGATACATACTTTTTGTTGTCATAACAACCTTTAGGTATAAGACCCATATTAGCATAATCAATAGCTCCCTTTATAAAAGGAATGTTTTTACTATCTAATATAAATGTAGTATTTGATCCTTTTGCCATTTCAAAGCAATGTCCCATAAGTCCAAATCCCGTTATATCTGTACAAGAATTTATTTTATTATTTTCAACTGCTTTTTTCGCATATTTATTTAAAGTTTCCATAGTATTAATTGCATCATCTATTTCACTTTGTGAAGCAATAGATCCTTTTATTGCCGTGTTTATTATTCCTAAACCTATGGGCTTTGTCAATATAAGAGCATCTCCTACTTTAGATGTTGAGTTCTTCCATATCTTTTTAGGATGGACAAAACCAGAAACACTAAGTCCATATTTAGGTTCATCATCTTGTACAGTATGTCCTCCTATTAATAGACATTCTGCTTCTTTCATTTTTTCTAAACCACCTTTTAAAATTTCAGTTAAAACTTTAGGTGGTAGGCAATTTGGAAAACAAACAATATTCATAGCCATAGTAGGCTCGCCACCCATAGCATAAACATCAGATAAAGAATTAGCTGCTGCAATTTTACCGAATGTATACGGATCATCAACTATCGGTGTAAAAAAATCTAAAGTTTCTATTAGAGCAAGATTTTCATTTATTTTGTATACAGCAGCATCATCTGCAGTTTCTATGCCTACTAATAAATCTTTATTTACAACTATATTGTTATCTAAACCTTTTAAAACCTCATCCAGAATATCTGGACCAACTTTAGCAGCTCATCCAGAAGTTTTCGCATAAGATGTAAGTTTTATATTTTTAATATCAATTTCTTTTTTCATTTTATTCACCTAATCTACACTTATTTGATCTTTTATCTTTTCAAATGTTTTTTTACCTATTCCTGAAACTTTAGTAATATCTTCAGGTTTTGAAAATTTTTCTTTTTTTCTATATTCTATAATCGCCTTTGCTTTTGTAGTACCAATTCCTGTAAGTTTACAAAGCTCTTGTTCGTTTGCAGTATTTATATTTATAACTTTGTCAGTTGAAGAAGAGCTATTTGATGAATCTTCTGTAGTAGAATCTTTATTATTTATAATTTCTCCTATTTTATAAATATGCACTTTCATTTCATCTTTTAACTTTACGGCAAGATTGATTTTTGATTTATCTGCATCTTTTGTTAATCCTCCAGCTTTTTCAATCAAATCTTTTATTCTGTCCGTATTTTTCATTTCATATAAATTCGGCTTATTAACTTCCCCATCTATATGAACATATATTATGTTTCCAATATTTTCTTTATTTTTATTTTTTTCATCATCTTCTTTATTATTAGTTTCTGAGATTTTATATTTTTCTTCATTTTTATTTTTTAAAAATTTATATCCAAATGCAAATACAGTTAACAAAGAAAACATAAAAATTACTAAAAAAATTTCTTTTTTATTTTTATACATAAAGCACCTCAAATATTTCAATAATGCAATAAAAATCATAGTATATTATAGCATATTATTACAAAAAAATCTAATTTTAATTAATTTCAATATATATATTAAAAATATGTAAAAAATAAAAAAGTTAGAATTAATTATAATAAAATTTCTTCTAACTTTTTTAATATTTTAATTTGATTTTAATTTTTTATAAATTTTTAATGCCAAAAGAAATATTAGAAATATTAAAAAAACAAATATAAATTCCATAGATATATAAAATAATATTATTTTATATGCAGGTAAGAAAATATCATAAAAATTAAAATATACCGGATAATTAAATGTAGTTTTCCATTTTATAACATAACAATAGAAAAAAATCAATATTAATTGTATAAAAATTAATAATAAATTAATTAATAAAGAAATTAAAACTTTAGTATTAATAAATTTATTTTTGTTTATAGGTAATGTAAATAAAAAACCTTTATGATGATAAAAATCTAAATATGTTGTTATAAAGAAGTAAAATATAGTTAATAAAAATATTGTAGATAAAATATATTTAATATTATTATATTCTATCAAAATACCATCTAATGGAGCATTTTCATATTGAAAATTAGCGTTACTTTTAATTATTTCAGATAATCTTTCTTTTTCGTATTGAGCATAACTTTTTGAAATAGAGAATTTTATATTATTTTTATGCATTTGAATAATTTTTTCATACATTAAAATCGCACTTTCCATAAAAGACTTTTCATCTCCACTATGCTTAAGTTTTAGAGTTTTTTCTGATATTTCAAGTGAATTTTTCAATAAATTCATTTTCTCTTTATCTTTAGAATATATACAAGAAGATTTTTTATCTGCAGGATATAAAATAGATGATATTTCTTCTTTAATCATAAGTAGTTCGTGTTTTTTATCTATATCAACTTGTTGATAGTTTAAATAATTTTTATAAAATAAAGTGGCTAATAAAATAAATATAATACTTAAAATTACTATAAATATTTTACTTCTTATAAATTTTTTATATTCTAGTATTAAAATATTCATAATATTCACCTATTGAATAAATAATCTTTGATACATCTGTTCAGATGCATTTATATGCTCTCTTATTTTAATCAATCTTATGCCTTTACTTTGTATTTCTCTAATTGCATCATCAAAAGAATTCTTTTTAAATTGACAAATAATCATATCTTTTTCAATCTCAGCACCTACTACAAATGGAGATAAAATTTTCAAAGCTTGATCATTTGAAGTTGTATATATTGCATATATTAAAAATTCATCTTCTACAATTTTTTTAATAATTTTTTTATCTTTTAAAAATAAAAGTTTATTAGTTAATTGACTAATTTCTCCTAAAAAATGTGTAGATAAAATTACAAGTGTTCCCATTTCACAAATTTCTTTTAACATAATCCTAAGCTCCATTTGACTAGTTGGATCAAGTCCATTAAAAGGTTCATCAAGTAATAAAATATTAGGACTATTTATAAGTGAAATAGCTAAAAGAAGTCGTTGCTTCATTCCTAAAGAATATGTCTTTACAGCTCTTTTATAAAATTTATCAATCTTTGTTAAACTTACAATTTCATTTATTTTTCTTTTAGGTAGCTTTTGTATATTTAAAACAAATTTCAAATGATCAAGTCCTGTTAAATGTGGGAATAAAATAGTTGAATCTTGTAAATATGATAATTTTTTAAAAATAGCATTATCTTTATTATCTATTTTGTTTATGGTAATCTGTCCAGATTGATAAGTAATTAAATTTGTAATACAATCTAAAAAAGTAGTTTTTCCTGTTCCATTTGGTGCAACTAAAGCCCAAACATCTGCTTTTTCAAGTTCTAAAGACAAATTATTTAGTACTAAATTTTTTCCATATCTTTTAGTAAGATTTTTTATATATAAACTAGGCATATCTTCTCCTCCTTACATCTTCTATAAGAGATATACAAATTAAAAAAATTATTAAAATGCAAATAGCAATTAGTAAAACTTTATAAGATTTATCGAAACTGTAGTTAACAGTTTTAAATAAAAAATTTATACTGCCATCAGCTATTTTCCCAACTCTCCAGTAAGAGAATGGATTATAGCATTTATTAAACATTTGTAAAGTTATCATTAGTCCAAAAGATAAAATAACAGATTTTATAGTTGATTTTATAAAAATTGAAATCATACTTGTAAATAAGAATACAAATAGTCCATAAAGTAAAAATAAAATTAAACTCTTCATTAAAACATCAGATATAGGAACAATTTTATATCCAAAACTCATAAGTGAAAAATAGTTATTTTTTACAATATAAGTAGTAATTGGATATTTAAAAGATGACATACCATTTATTAAAAATTCTATTACAAAAAATATTGTAAGAATCAATAGACCAAGTAAAATAGTTAAAATGCCACCTATAAAAAGCCCAGATGATACAATCTTAAATTTACTTGCACCAGAAGCTTTTAAAAATCTAATAGTTTTGTTTTGAACATCTTCAAGTTTTGAAAATAGAATTCCAAAAGTTACAACTATCATAAAAGTATAAATCAATACTATATTATTTGTAAAAAAGTCCCATAATCTATGTGAAGTTCCTATTAAATTTTTTTTACTATATTTATCAAGAATTTCATTTTCTTTTGAATTTCTTGGTTGATCAAACTCAGTTTTTTGCAAATTCAAAGGATGTGCAGAATAAATATTATTTTCTTTTAAATAATTTAATGTTTCATAAGTAATATCAAGTGTTATAGGATTTACATTATATTCTATATTATTAGAAGAAATAGTTAAATTTCTATCCTTTTTATTTTCAAATCTTTTTAGCTCAGTTTCATATAATTTTTGCCAATTTGAATTTTTTATATTATAAATTTGGTTTTTATTGTTTTCTATAAGCTTTATATCTTTTTCTTTTAAAACTTTATATTCATCTTTTTCTTCTTCTGAAATATTATTATTTTCTAAATTTTTATCGATATTATTAATATCTTTTTTTAATAATTCTATTACTTTTTTCTTAATATAGATTTGTTCTTCTTTTGTTTTGTTATTTTCAATTTTTGAAGCAGAAGAAATAATCAATCCAAAAATTATTATTATAATAAAAAATAGAATATTTTTTTTTTGTTTCATAAAATATTTAAAAAACAAAGTGTACATAAATACCTCCCAAAAATAAAGAGAGTTTATTGGATAATATTTTTATCTATAGATATATCCAGAATATAAGCCTAGATATCCATCACCTGTATCTTGATATTCTGTTAATGTAAGTTTACCACTATAGATAACGCCGTCATGTTCTTCTTTATATTCACGATATCTTTTAGGAATTCCTTCTGAATAAAAGCTTTTACCGTCAATATATATTCTTTTTGGATGAACATCTGTTCTTAGTTTATAATTAATTTCTTTACTTTGTTTAAATTCTTCTGCTGTTATAGAAATAGACATAATGGATAAAATACTTGTCATTAAAAATGAAAGTAATAAAATTTTTCTAAATAATTTTTTCATACATAAACTCCTTTAAATTTAATTTTTATTTTATCCAATAAACTCTCTATCGTAATATTACCATAGTGTAAATGTATTGTCAACTGCTATAAAAATATTTAACAAGATAAATTAATTAAAATTTAATATTTTAGTATATTTTGTTTAAATATTAGATATAAGTATTTATTTATTTTAAAATATAAGTTATAATATCTATGAGGTGAATTTTAAAGATGTTTTTTAAAAATAAAACTCTAACGAAAGTGGATTTATTTATTTTGATTTCTCTTATTATTATAACTATAATGGGACTTATAAATCTATATAGTGCAACTTTGAGTTTAAAGAGAAATTTTATGTTTTCTCAAATATTAGCTACTATTTTAGGATTTATAGCGATTTTTTTTCTGATTGCTATTGATATAAAAATTTTTAAAAAAATATATATCCCAATATATATTTTTTGTATTTTTTCCCTTATATTGGTAAGTTTTATTGGAACAGGAGATTCTGTTGGAGCAAGAAGTTGGATACAATTTGGTTCTTTTTCTGTACAGCCTTCTGAATTTGTAAAACTTGGAGTTATAATTTCTTTGGCTACAGTTTTAGAAAAAAATAAAGAGAAAATTAATGAACCAAAAACACTTATAAAAATTTTAATTTTTGCATTTATTCCAGTTGTTTTTATATTAAAACAGCCAGATTTTGGTACAGCAATAGTTTTAATATGTATAATTGCAACAATGTTATTTTTTACTGGTATAAGCTTAAAACTTGTAGTTTATACTATATTTACTATTATTTTTAGTTTACCTTTTGCCTATATGCTTTTATCAGAATTTCAAAAAAAGAGAATTTTAGATTTTTTGTATCCAGAAAGAGATATATCAGGCAGTGGATATCAAGTAGTACAAGGTAAAATCGCTATTGGATCTGGAAAATTTACAGGAAGAGGTATTTTTAAAGGGCCACAAAATCAGTTTAACTTTATTCCAGAAAAACAAACAGATTCAATTTTTCCAGTATTTATCGAAGAAATGGGTTTTGTGGGAGGAATTACTTTAATTTCTCTTTATACAATAATATTATATAGGTTTATTCATCTTTCTAAAAAAACAACAAGTGTATATAATCAACTTGTAATTGTTGGAGTTTTTGCAATGTTTTTAGCACATATTTTTGAAAATATTGGAATGACAATAGGTCTTATGCCTTTAACTGGGATACCTTTACCGTTTTTTAGTTATGGTGGAACTTTTCAAATTTTAAATTTGATTTCAATAGGATTAGTTCTTTCCATATCTTGTGAAAAAACTCCACTAGATTTTATGTAAAAAATAAAAAAGCTAAATATTTATAATATAAATATTTAGCTTTTTTTAATTTTTAATTATTAAAATCTGTTTTTTCAATATAATAATCATCACTTATTTTAATTATTTTCGTTAATATATCAATTACTCCAGGAGAAAATTTATAATTAGAAATTTCTTTATTTGAAAAAAGAATACCTTCTATTGATAAATTAAAATTTTTTTCTGTATTATTTACAAATATAGATTTTAAAATAGGACCTTCTTTTGTAACATAAATTTCTGCTTTATCATCTTTTATATTGAAGTTAGCGTAAAGTTCAATTTTTCTATCAAAATCAAAGAAAATCTTTTTATCTGAAATAAAATTAACTATATTTTTCTTATAATCTTTAAATAGACATTTTGATTTTTTAATTAAATAATTGTCTATAAAATCTTTTTTTGAACATTTTTTTAAAATTTCCTGATTAAAAAATTTATCTAAATCAACAATATCACATGAAAAATCATCTTCAATTTCAATATTTTTATTATCTGATTTTTTTAAAATATATTCTTTTAAAATCTCATTATATATTTTATTATCAACATAAAAAATATCTTTATTAATGTTAAAAAACCTTACATCTTTTTTAAAGACATCTCCATTTTCATCTGTAAAAATTCTTTCATATAAATTTTTATTTTTTTCTACATTAAGGTAAAATTTTTTTAAATTTATATATTTTTTACTCAAAAATTCATTTAATACTGTATCAATAATATAATTTTCAATCTTATTTTTATCTACAAATTTATATTCACAAATAGTATCATATTTTTCATCCATAAGTTTTATAAATATTTCATTATTAAATAATTTATTTGGAAAAGGATTAATATTATTTTTAAAAAGACTGTTAGTATTTGTTTGTTTTAAAATCAATTTAAATTTATAATCTTTATATTTATCAAAAAAATTTTCACTTTTAACATCATCATTTAAAACCTGTTGCATAAGTGTATTAAAATTAAATTTTTTTTCAAATTTTTCTTTTTTATCAATATTACTATTTATAAAATTTTTCATTTTATTTGTTTTAAAAATTTCATCAAAACTTATCTTTTCAAATTTCTTTATAAGTTCATTTTCCTTAGCATTTTTAAGATTGTATATATTAATATATCTCATATACATAGAAAATGAAATCATAACTACAATTGAAAAAATAATTAAAACTATTGGTAGTATAAAAGCTTTTTTTCTCATATCATTCCTTATTTAAATAATCAAACTTATTTATTTTATCCAAATTTATAATTTTTTTAAATTCTTTATTAGAATAATATATTTTTATAACGATTTTATCATTATATTTTGCAAAATTTACCTCATCTATGTCTTTTATGAGTTTATTCTTTCCAGATTCACTAGATTTTGAATTCAAATAATCTTTTGCTTCTCTATCAATATCATATTTCTTATTATAACCATTTTTTTTAAAATTTATATCATTAAATTTAGAGATAATTTGAAAATTGGTATTACTTAAAAAATCATTATATGAGTATTTTTTTAAATGTATATTATTCTCTTTTACATCTATAAAAACGGCGTTTTTTATTTCTCTTTCCATATAGTTTAATGCATAATCTATTTCTTGAAATTTTATATAATACTTTCTCATATTCAAATTATTTGTATAAGATATTTGAAAAACTGAAAAGCAAGCTATGATTACAAGACTTGAAATTACAATAGTAATTAATAATTCGAGCATGGTAAAAGATTTATTTATTTTTTGTAACATACATTTCATAATTTTTTAACTCACCATCTATTTTACATTTAAGTTTTATAAGATATAAATCATTTTTATTAGTTATCTGTATATTATATTTTTTTTCATCAATATCATCTAAAATATTTTTGTTATTTTTTATATTATTTTTAATTGTAAACATAGTGTTTTCTATATCATTTAATATTTCTATTTTATTAGAATATAAATTTTGATATTTTGAAAAAATTAATATACTATAAAAAATTGATACAGTAATAACAGTTAACAAAAAAACAGAAAAAATACATTCTAATAATGAAAATGCTCTTTTATTTTTTAATCTTTTCAATTTATTTCTCCACATTTACAAATCCAGTAGCTGGTCTAATATGTATCCAATATTCATTTTTTTTATAACGAAAATTGAAACTATTACCTTTATCTGGAACTCCATTTTTATTAAAATTAAAATCTATAGAATTTGATACAGTTAAGTATTTGCAAACAATATTTTTAGAATAATATCCATCGGAAGTTATTTTTATAGAATTATTATCTCTAGATGAAATAATTTTAACATTGCTTTTATTAGATATACAATAACTTCTTGCATTTACAATCTGTTCTGATATCATATTTAGTTCCTCTAAAGCTAGAGTTTTTCTGCTTTGAATAAAATTAATTCTAATTACAGAAATTAAAATCGCTACTATAGACAAAACTACTATAAGTTCTATAAGAGTAAAAGCTCTTTTTTTAATCATTTATTTCTTCAGAAGCTGGTGTAATTGTAACTTCACCATTTTGTATAGTAACTGTGTAAGTAGTTGAACCTTTTATAGATTTTGGAACTTTTGGAATTTCCTTGATATATTTTTTACTAACTAAATCTTGTGTTATATCTTTACTTTCTGTAGGATTTTCAACTTTTTCTTCTGATAAATATCTAATAGCAGCAGTTTCTAAAACTCTGATATTAGTAGCATGAGCAGTTTTATCTGCTTTAATCCTTGAATTATTATATCTTGGGATTGCAATTAAAACTAATACTGCTAAAATTGCAATAACTATTAAAAGTTCAATTAAAGTGAAAGCTTTTTTCTTGTATGATTTTAGTGATTTTAATTTTTTCATAAAATTTTCTCCTATTTTTAATTATTCATATAATGATTGGTCTGTTAAAATAACTGGACCATCTTTAGTTATAACAAAAGTGTGTTCATATTGACAAGATAGAGAACCATCAATAGTTCTTGCAGTCCAACCATCTGGATCAATTTTACATCTCCAATCTCCAACATTAATCATAGGTTCAACTGTAATTACCATTCCTTCAACAAGTCTTATTCCTTTTGTAGCAGTAACATAATGTGGAACTTGTGGATCTTCATGCATATCATCTCCAATGCCATGTCCACAAAAATCTCTAACAATAGAATATCCTTTAGGTTCTACAAAACTTTGAATTGCCTTTCCAATATCTACAATTCTATTTCCAACTACAGCAGCATTTATTCCTCTATACATAGATTCTTTAGTAACATCCATAAGATTTTTTACTTCATCAGAAACATCCCCTACTGCATAACTCCATGCACTATCTGATAAATAACCATCTAAATTGACAACCATATCTACAGTGATTAAATCGCCTGATTTTAATCTTAACTTTTTACTTGGAAACCCATGGCAAATTACATCATTAACCGATGTACAAGTTGCATATGGGTATCCATGATAACCAACTTGTTCAGGTTTTGCTCCGTGTTTCAACATAAATTCATGGCAAAAATCATTTACTTCCATAGTTGTAATTCCAGGCTTGATAAAATCCCTTAAATTAATATGGATTTTTGCAAGTATCTCTGCAGATTTTTTCATACCTTCTATTTCTCTTTTACTTTTTATTGTTATCATAAAAACCTCCTTATAAATTTTATTTATCAAAAAAGACATGCCATAAAATTAGGCATGTCTAAAATTTAATCTTCTAATTTTAAATATGGCACACCTGCTGAAGATGGTGCTTTAGACTTTCCTACAAATAATATAAGGATTAATAATGTACTTATATATGGTATCATAGGAATAATTCCTTCAGGAATATTAACTTTAAGCATTGGTAATAGAATTGCAAGTTCTTGGGCTGCTCCAAAAAATAAACAAGCTCCTAATATACCATGAGGTTTCCATTTTCCAAAAATTACTGCAACAAGTGCAATAAATCCGTGACCAGAAATTAAACTTTGAGTAAAATTTGAAACTGTAGCAAGACTCATAGTTGCTCCACCAAATCCTGCTAACATTCCTGAAACTATAACTGCAAAATATCTATATAAAGATACATTTACATTTAAAGTTTCACTTGCTTTAGGATGCTCTCCAACTGCTATAAGTCTTAAACCATATTTAGTCTTATATAAATATATATACATAACTACTACTAATATAATTGCAATATATGTAGTTACATATTGTCCTATTATTCTATCTATATTTTCAATTCCTGTTAGTCCGCTAAAAATTTTAGAAATTTTTCCAACACCATCATCAACAGGTATTGTTTGTTTTGCTCCGTCAAATAATAATGAACATATAAAAAGCGAAACTCCAGGTCCGATAAAATTAATGGCAATACCAGAAACAATCTGATCTGCTCCAAAAGTAATACTTACAATTGCATGAATCAGTGCAACAAATGCTCCAGCTAGTCCTCCTGCTATAAATCCTAATATAGCACTTTTAGTAAAATATCCTACAGTTGCTCCAAAAAAAGCTCCAATAGTCATCATACCTTCTAAACCAATATTTGTAACACCAGATTTTTCTGTAAACATACCACCAAGAGCTGCAAATAGTAAAGGTGTTGCAAATAATAAAGTATCAGAAATAAACAAAGATAAATAATTTAAAAAATTCATTATCTATTACCTCCTACTTTTTTTATCTTTTTAGAAATAATTTTTATAAATAAAGGCATAGAAATAAACAATACTATAAGTCCTATTATAATTTGTACTATTTCATAAGGAACGCCCATCAATTGTTGAACTCTAAATCCACCTCTTCTTAGTATACTAAAGAAAAATCCTGCAAAGATAGATCCTATTGGATGACTATTTGCTAAAAGTGCAACAGACATAGCATTAAATCCATTACCTTCCATAACGCTAAGTCTCGAAACAGTTCCTGCAAAGCCTAAAACTTTTACAGCTCCAGCAACTGCACAAAGTGTTCCAGAAAGTCCCATTGAAAGAATTAAATTTTTGTTTACATTTATTCCACCAAATTCAGCTGCTTTCGGATTTAAGCCAACAGCTTTTAATTCATATCCTTTTGTAGTTTTATTTAATAAATAATAAACTAAAAAAGCTAAAATAAACATCAAAATAATTCCAAAATTTATATCTGCCGAAAAAAATTCTTTTACAAAAGAATTTGATGATGTTTTTAGTGATTGAAATATCTTTATACTTGCACTTTCTTGTATCATTTTAGAGGCTTGAGCTTCTCTATCATAAAAGCTACCAAACATTACAACTAAATTAGAAAAATATAAAGCTATCCAGTTTAGCATTATTGTAGTAATTACTTCATGAACACCAAATTTAGATTTAATCCATCCAGCTAATCCTCCCCAAATCATTCCAGCTATAGCTGCTAATAATATACAAACTATAGGATGAATAACAGGTGGTAGTTTTAAAAAATAACCAAAATATGCAGCTACTAAAGAACCAATTATAAATTGTCCTTCCGCTCCAATATTAAAAGCTCCAGTTTTAAATGCTAGTGCAACTCCGATACCTCCTATTACAAAAGGAACAGAATCGACAAGTGTCCTTGCAAAAAATTTAGGCCTTGAAAATGTTGTTTCAAGCATAACTTTATAATATTTGATAGGATCAAATCCTGCAACCGTTATAACAACAGATCCAACAAGCAATCCTATAAAAACCGAGAAAATTAACATATATATTTTTTTTCTATTATTCATTTATACTTGTACCCCCTGCCATCATAAGACCTAATTCATTTTCATCAGCTTCGTTTGCATTTTTTTGACCAACTATTTTTCCTTTATATATTACTGCTATTCTATCAGATAAATCCATAACTTCATCTAATTCAAAAGAAATTAAAAGTACAGCCTTGCCTTTATCTCTTTGTTCGACAATATATTTATGAATAATTTCTATTGCACCAACATCTAATCCACGAGTTGGTTGTGCAGCAATTAATAAATCTGGATTATTATCAATTTCTCTTGCTAAAATTATTTTTTGTTGATTTCCACCAGATAAATCTCTTGCTTTTGCATTAAAATCTTTTGGTCTTATATCAAATTTTTCAATCATAGATTGAGTATAATCATTTATATTTTTAAAATTAAAAATTCCATTTTTAGAAAAAGGATGCTTTGATCTTTTTTCTAATATCATATTTTCAGATACAGAAAAATCTAAAACAAGTCCTCTTTTATGTCTATCTTCTGGAATTGTACTTATTCCACTTTCTATAATTTCGTGTACGCTTTTATTAGTAATTTCTTTTCCTAAAAGGAAAATTTTACCAGATTCAACTTTTCTAAGACCTGTTATTGCTTCTATAAGTTGTGATTGACCATTTCCATCAACTCCAGCTATACCAACTATTTCTCCCTTTTTTACAGATAAACTAAAATTATTTAGTATAGGTAAATTTCTATTATCTAAAACATTAATATCTTGTATATCTAAAACAGTATCTCCAAGTTTTATTTCTTTTTTATTTACTTTAAAATTAACTTCTCTACCAACCATTTTTTCAGCTAATTCTTTTTCAGAAGATAAAGAAACGGTAATCTTATCTATAAACTTTCCTCTTCTTATTATGGTACAAAAATCAGCCATTTTTTTTATTTCTTCAAGTTTATGAGTAATAACAATTATAGATTTACCTTCTTGTTTTAAATTATTACAAATTTTTATAAATTCAGTAATCTCTTGAGGTGTAAGAACTGCAGTAGGCTCATCAAAGATTATAACATTTGCACCTTTATAAAGTGCTTTTAAAATTTCTACTTTTTGTTGTAATCCAACTGTTATATCTTGAATTTTAGCATCTAAATCTATATTAAATCCATATTTTTCAATTATTTTTGTTATCTTTTTTCTTGAAGTTTCAAGATCTATAAAAATACCCTTTATATCTTCTGTTCCTAAAATAATGTTTTGTAAGACAGTAAAAGGCTCAATTAACATAAAATGTTGATGAACCATTCCGATTCCGTTTTCAACAGCAAGTTTAGGACGCATAGAAGTATATTTTTTAGAGTTTATATAAATTTCACCACCGCTAGGACTATGAAGTCCATATAAAATATTCATAAGTGTAGTTTTACCAGCTCCATTTTCTCCTAAGAGTGCATGAATTTCTCCTCTTTTTAACTCAAAGTTAACGCCATCTAAAACTTTATTTTTTCCAAAAATCTTAGTTATGTTTTTCATAACAATAACATTATCATCCATATCTTTGTAAGACAAGTAAAGCCCTCCTAACATCAAAATATGTAAATATCTATATCGGATTAATTATACACTAAAAAATAATAAATTTCAACACTAATTAATATATTATAAAAAAATCAAATAGAATTTAAAAATTTAAAAACTTTTTTATAAAATAAAGTTAAATTCATTTTATTTTATTCTATATGCTATTAAATTATGAGAATTATATTTTATTTCTTCATCAGTTGGTTTTTGCATATAATTTCCATATAATTGAGAAAGTATTTTATCATAATTTTTTGGAATAGGAACTTGCATATCCTCAAATTGATGTAATATTAAGTCGGAAAAAATATTTTTTTCAAAAACTCCTTTCATTTTTTCTTTGTCAATCCCTACAGCTCCTTCGTATTTTCCATCTTTTTTAGAATATTTTTTTACTAAATTATCTATTAATTTTGTAAAAAATCTTGGATTAAAAAGTCTTAATATATACCAAAAAATAAGTCTGCAAAAATCTTTTAATTTGTTATCACCATATTGAATACTTCTTTTTTTAGCATAGCATATTTGTTTCAATGTAAAAAATAGATAAGCTTTTTTTACAAATTTTAAGTCATCAAATCTATCTATTGGAAAAACATCTACGAAAATATTAGTATCTTTTCTTTTATATTTTACATTATCTTCTAGTAATGTATTTTTATCTATTACAACATAAAAATTTTGAAAATACCAATTCGAATTATCTTTTGATAAAATAGTATATCTTTGATTGTTTTCTTTTAAAACAGCTTTATAAAATTTTTCATAATCTTCTCTATACATTGAAATATCTATATCATCATCCCATGGAATAAAACCTTTATGTCTTATAGCTCCAATTAATGTACCATAGTTTACAAAATATTTTATATTATATTTTTTACATATAGAATCTATGAATTTTAAAATATTTAATTCATAATTTTTTATTTCATCAACAGTTAATCTTTTTTTCATAAAAACTCCTAATCTATAAAATATGCTTTTATTTCATGTGAATATTTTTGCTTTTCTACAGGTGGAAATTTCATATAATCTCCATAATATTGACTTAGTATTTTATCATATTCTTTAGGTGCAAAAAATTTATTATTTTCAAAATCTACTTCTATAAGCTCATTAAATATATCATAATTAAAAACAGCCTTTTCTTTAAGTTTTTCTCCTAAAACCCCTACATATTTACCATTTTTATCTGTTTTTTTCTTTATTATTTTATCTATCTTTTTAGCAAAAAATCTAGCAGAAAAAGGTCGTAAAATTATCCAAAATATAAGTCTTATCAAGTCTTTAATTTTACTATCTCCATATTGTATATTATGTTTTTTAGATATTGTAAGAAGTTTAAAACTTTCTAAGTTATATGTTTTATTTACTATATTAAAATCATTAAATTTATCATATGGAAATATGTCTATAAAAATACCACATTCATAAGTTTTATAATTTTTTTCATCTTCTATTTTTGTTCTTGAATTTATAACTTTTATAAAATTATTAAAATACTGTTTATTACTATCCATTGAAACAATTTTATATATACTATCATCTTTTGAAAATAAATTTATAAATTTTTCATATTCATCTCTTGGCATCATTATATCTATATCATCATCCCATGGAATAAAACCTTTATGTCTTATAGCACCAAGAAGTGTTCCATAATTTATAAAATATTTTATATTATTTTTAATGCAAAAATTATGTATATACTTTAATATATCAAGTTCTATTTTTTTTATTTCTTGCATGGATAAATATTCTTTTTTCATATCAATTTACTCCTTTATTTTTTTTTAAATCTTTAAGTAATAAAAATTTATATAAATTAATATTTATTTTTAATGCTATTGAAGCAATACGTCTAGTAAATCTAAAATAATTATTTTTAAAAATTTTAAAATAATTTTTTTTCAAAAAATTTAAAACTTCATTGTATTTATCAATTTTATAATAATCATCTTCTAAAAGCATTTTATCTAAAATTATAAAATATGAATAACTAAGTCTAAAAAATGCTTCTTTTTTTAAATCAATATTTTTACTTTTCACATAATCATAAAATTTACTATATATTTCTATATAGTCAAGATTTTTTTTACTATAAGATTTTGTTGTTATACTGTTTTCTCTATGAAAATAATTATACATAGGATTAGTAGTAACAACATATTTTTTTGCAAAATTTATAAGATCAAATTGATAAAAGGCGTCTTCATAAATTTTTCCTACAGGAAATTGTATTTTTTTTGCAATATCCACTTTAATAAGTTTATTGCAAATACTTCCAGGAACTAATTTTCCAATTAAATACTCTTTTAAAAATCTATTCTTATCACATACAAAATAAATATTTTTATCTTCACATTGACTAGTTTTTTTATTTATGTAAACATTATAAATTCCGCATATAGAAACATCTGCCTTTTCTTTAGTTATATTTTCATAAAGAGTAGTTAACATTTTATTTTCAATGTAGTCATCAGAATCTATAAAAATAACAAATTTCCCAGTAACAAAATTCATGCCAAAATTTCTTGCATCTGAAAGTCCACCATTTTCTTTATGATATAATTTAAATCTATCATCTTTTTTGATAAAGGCTTCTATAATTTCTACACTTTTATCCTTAGATCCATCGTCTACAATTATAGCTTCAAAATTTTTATAATCTTGATTTTTAATTGAATTTAAACATTTTTCAACATACTTTTCAACATTATAAACTGGTAAAATAATGCTTATTTTATCCATAATTACCTCCGTTATAAATAATTACACCATATTATAACATAAATTTAAAAACTTATAAAATTATATAAAAAAAAAGAAGTATTTAATGCACTAAAAATTTTAAAAAGATAAATTTTAGTACATTAGCTATCAACTTCTTTTTTTAATTTAAAAATAATTTTATTATAACTTAAATGTTATAACACCTAATATATTTTTATCTAAATTTTTTAATTTTTGCAACATCTTTTCGAATGAAGAATATCTACTAATTCCATATTCTTCTAAAAAGACAAAGTTTTCTTTATCAAGTAAATTTTTAAATTCATTTTCTTTAATTATTTCTATTTTATCTGTATTATCTAATTTTATTTTTGAAATTATTTTACTATTTGAACTTAAGATATATACTTTTTTTAAATTATCTATAGAAATTCTATAGCTTAAAAATGCTAATATATCCTCAATAGAGTTAACTTCTTGAACAAATTTTAAATTATATTTACTGTAATCTCCTTCTCTATTTATGGTTGGATTAAATATATATAAAATAAAATTTAAAATAGTTATAAAAATTAAAATTACAACTTCTACAGCAAAAACTTTTACTAATAATTTTTTTAAGCTATAATTTCTATTTATATTTTCTTTAGAAATTAATTCCTTTGAATAATTTGAATTTAATTTATCAACTTTAACACCTTTATATACATTCTTGTAGTTTTCTATTAACATATCAAACTTTTTTTCTATTTCATCATTAACCAATTTACTTGGTGTAAGTATTTTTACTGATACACCTAAATTAGATGATATATAATTTACAACTACTTTTTTATCCCAATAATCAAAATTTGAATTTTTAAGTGTTACAGTAGATGTACTTAATTCTTTTGACATTCTATCTAAAACTTTATCATCAACATCATTAAATAAATATGCTCCATTTAAATTCGATTCTAAAAGTTTTACAAAAAATTCTGAATATCCACTTTTATCATACAATGGTTTAGGGTCATCGCTTTTAGGAGCTGTTATTTTATATAAAATATAACTTGAATATTGTACTCCTTCTTTTACAATTGTTTTTTTATTAATAGTTTTAATTACAAGTAATCCACTAATTAAACAACTTAATATAACAAATACCAAAAAATTTAAAATTCTTTTTTTGTATATATTAGATAATAAATCTCCAAATGAATAATTTTCAAACATACTATATCTTCCTTTCTATTAGTGTATATGAATTTTTTTTATTTATCAATTTAGCTAATAAGAATATTATAATAATTATTGTCCAAAACTGAAAAGTAATTAAACTAAAAAAGCTTTCTGAAAAACTACTTCTAGGCATAAAAAACAAATTATTTAATATAATTAATGAACATGAAAATCCTAAAATTTTATTTTTATATGATGAATTTAACATTCTTATAAATAAAAATCCTAAAATAAAACTAAATAAAAAAACTCCTATATAACCATAATCTGTAAAATTTTCCATAATATAGCTACTTCCTATACCATGTCCATTCAAATAATTTTTTCTCATAACAATATATGATAAATTATGTGAATAACTATTACTTTTTATTGCAAGTTCTATACTATTTGTATTAGTAGTAAATGGTTTAGTATTAAATAAAATTTTTCCTAAATTTCCCTTTGTAATATATTCTATTATCGAACCAAATGTAAAATTTACAAAATTTCTAATAGCAATATTACTATTGTAGAGATATCCTCTTGTAAGTACACCAAAACTTGTTCCTTGTTTATATATAAAATCTAAAATAATACTAAATAAATTAAAATTTGTAACTTTTTCTTTATCTCGAATATAATTAATAAGTCCCATAAAAATCATCAATGATGGTACGCTTAATAAAATCAAAGATTTTTCTTTAAATCCTAACCATTTCTTTTTAATGCTTTCTTGGTTTCTAATAAAATAATATATAAAAGCAAATATCAAACTTAAAATAAATGGATTTCTAGTACCTATTAACAAATATATGGAATTGGCAATTATATTAGTTAATAATACAATTGTTGCATTTTTTTTACTTGGCTTACTAGCTAAATATACACACATTGCATATAACATAAATGCAGATAAAATGTATGTAAAATATGGTAATTTGCTTTTAAATGTAGCATAGTAAGTATAATAATTTGTATTTAATTTAAAAATTAATCTCTCTATCAATCTCAAAACATAAAACGGATATGATATTAAGTATATAAAAATAGAAACAATACGAATATTTTTTAAATAGTCTAAATTTTTAAAATTGTTAGTAGTAACTTTATTTGTTTTTAAGGTAAATTTGGAAATAACCCCTCCTAAAAACAGAGCTAAAAGAGCGATAATAACAATTAAAAAAGCAAAAACATAAGCATCTTTTTGATAGGTATTAAAATATTTTCCATTTAAGTAATCAATTGTAGGTCTAGAAATTAAAAAAATAAAAATAGTTATGTAAAAAAATAGATGAATTATATAATATTTAATGTTATTAAAACAAAATAATATAAAACTTAAAAATACAGACCAAACTAAAAAAAGTAAAATTTCAAGATTTTCTGTAAAAATATAACATAACATTAAAAGTAAAGTAATACAAAAAGAAATTGATGTAATTACAGCATAAACTTTTTTAAAATCTATTTTCAAATCATCACCTCCGAAAATCAAATAACTTATTTACAGTTTTTATTTGTTCTTCTATTGTAAATTTAGAAATATATTTTTTCATTTCTTCTTTATTTACAGAATCTTTTTTTTCAATGTAGTTTATAATTTTTTCTACCGCATCATAAGTATTATAAACAATTTTTCCAAATTTTTCATTACATGAAAGTTCTTCTACACCACCAACATCAGTTGAAACAAAAGGAACTCCTAAAATCATACCTTCAACAATAGCCCCAGAAAAGCCCTCTTGTTTTGACATAGAAAACATAACGGACATATTTTTGATATATTTATAAGGATTTTTTTGATACCCTAAAATATGTATATTATCTGTAAGTTTATCTTTTAAAATTCTTTCTTTTAATTCATTTTCTAATTCCCCAGAACCTAAAAAATAAAAATTATAATCTTTTTTTAGATTTTTAATTATTTTTTTTGCTACTTGATAAACCTCCATACTTCCTTTTTGTCTTTCAATTCTACCAACTATGCAAATAGAATTTTCTTTTATATTAATATCTAGATTTTCTTTAGATTTTTCTATTATATTTTCAAAATCATAACCATTATATACTACAGAAACCTTATTTTTATATTCAGGATATATAGAAATTATAGAATCTTTAGTTTTTTTAGATACAGCAATTATTTTATCTGCTTTTTGTAATTGTATTTTATGATTATTTTTCTTTACTAAATCTTTAGAAAAATCTTCTATACTTCCATGAATCCATGAAATTTTTTCAACATTTTTATTATTAGAAAAAGGAAATGCAGGATTCATTACAGTAAAAGAAACTTCTATATCATAAAATTTTCTAACTAAAATTTTTCTAACTAAACTTGGAAAATATTTTCTAATTCTCCAAAGAATAGCCCTAATAATTTTATTTTGTCTATAATCTTGCCATGATTTTAATATATTAACATTACTATTGATTTGTTCATATCCTTTATCAAAACGTTCTATTTCTAAAATATCTATATCATATTTTTCAATATCAAGATTATTTACAATAGTTGAAAGTACTTTTTCAGCACCACCACCTAAAGAAAAAGACCATAAAAAAAATAATACTTTTTTCTTTTTCAAAACAAAATTACCTCCAAATATCTTTATATTTAGTATAACTATTTTCCAAATCTAAAAATAATAAATCATGATGAGCAACTTGTTTATCTTTTGGAGGAAGAATCATATAATTTCCAAAAGCTTCTTTTAAATATCCATCATATCCAATAGGCACAGGCATTTTTGTATTTTCAAAATTTAAATATAAATTATCGGCAAACCACTGTTTTTTATATATTTTTTTCATATAAAATGGCCCTGAACAAAGTTCTGTTATAAATTTAGAATCTTCTATTTTATATCTTGTCATTTTTTTTTCTGCAAATTTCCAAATTTTATATCTAACTTTTGAAGAAGAAAAAATACTAAGTAGAATTTTAGAAACTTTTTTCTTTAATCCTCCATGTTTTTGTGGTAAAACTTGTGCACAAAAAAGAGAATAAATTAATGCCCAAGCAATTTGTATTTTTCTTTGAAATTTTCCACTTGGACAACCATCTAATGGAATTATATCCAAAGCAACTCCATGACTTATATTAATTCCTTTTTGATAAGGCTTTATAGCTGTAGTTTCATTATCACGTATAGTTATAAATAGATTATGATCAACTAAATTTTCATTTGATTTTACTAAAGAATATTTTTTTGTATTTGCTTTTTCATTCCAAAGTTTAACAAGTTTTTCATAATCATTACGTGGCATAAAAAAATCTAAATCATCATCCCAAGGAATAAATCCTTTATTTCTTATAGTTCCTATAGCTCCTCCACCACAAAGAAATGTAAGTAAATTATTTTCTTTACAAAATTCTACAAAATACTTAGCCATTTCCAAACTTTTAAGTTGTAATTTTCTTAAATCTATATTATCCATAATATCTTCTTTCTAATTAAATTTCCCATTTTGCAACAGTTTTAAAAGGCATATTTATATCTGTACTAAAAAATCTATGAATATCATTTATATTTTTTATTGCTTTATCTTCAAAAACTATTGCTCTAAATCTATTTTGTATTTTTCTATTTTCTAACATTTTTACAGCTTTAATAAAATCTAATCTTCCAGATCTAGAGCACCCTATCAAAGTTAATCCTTTTTCTAAGATATCTCTTGTATTTATAGAAACTTTATTTTCACTAACTCCCATAAGCATAATAGTTCCTTGAGGCTTTATATAATTTATTATACTATTGATAGCATTTTCACTTCCAATTCCTCCAACACATTCAAAAGCATGATTTGTTTCAAAACCATCTGGTATATCATTAAGAGTATAAATTTCATCTGCAAAAGAAAAGACTTTTAATTTTTCTTTATTTCTACCTATAACAACTAATTTGCTTTTTGGAAATCTATATTTTAAAACATTTGATAATACAAAAGCTAAACTTCCACTTCCAAAAACTGTTATAACTTCTTTATTTTGTAAAGAATTTTTTTCAAAACGATCTAAACCATGAAATCCAACAGAAATAAATTCTAAAGTTGAGGCTATTGGCAAATCAATATTTTCAAATTTAACCAATCTATCTGGTGAAATTTTTACAAATTCTCTCATAAATCCATCATGTCCACTTGATAAAAAGAAAGTTCCTTTAACATAATTTTCATATAGATTATTATCAAATTTACAAGGCGGTGTATTTGGTATCATAGAAACTTTATCTCCAACTTTAAAATTACCTGTAGGATCAAAAACAACCTCACCACAAGATTCATGTATAAGAGCCATAGGAAGTTTTTTTTCTAAAACTTTAGGATCTCTCTTTCCAAGATAATATCTTTGATCTGCATGACATAACGATATATAAAGTGGCTTTACAATAACTTTATTTTTTTCAAAATCTTCATCTACATATTTAACTGAAATAAATCCTGGTTTTATAAGTTGAAAAATTCTATTAATCATCTAAATTCTCCATAATCATTGCATTTGCAATTTTTAAATCTGTAACGGTTGTAATCTTTATATTAGAAAAATCACCATTTACTAAAAATACTTTTTCTCCATTTAAAACAAAAATTTTACAAGCATCTGTTAAAATATTCTTTTCTTCAATAGATAAATTATTATAATAATTCATAAATTTATTTATCTTAAAAGTTTGAGGAGTTTGTCCTTGATACATAACTTTTCTATCTGGAATTGAAGAAATAAATTTTCCATCTTCTGATATAACAATTGTATCAAAAGAAGGTATAACAGTATCAACTATATTATAATCTCTACATCCTTCAATATTTTCTTCAATCATTTTTATAGAAACAAAAGGTCTTACTGCATCATGAGTTATAAGTATATCATCATCTAATATACTACCTTTATCTTTTTTTATTGAATCAATGATATTTAAAATAGTTGAATTTCTATCTTTGCCACCATCTACTATAACAATTTTTGAAATTAAATATGGATAATTTTTTTCTATAATATCAACCAAATATGAATTCCAATCTGGATTTACTCCAACATATATCTTATCTATTTTGTTGCAAAGTAAAAATTTTTCAATTGTATGGATGATTATAGGTTTTTTACCTATATTTAAAAATTGTTTAGGCATATTAGAAATATTCATTCTACTACCAATTCCACCAGCTAAAATACCTGCATATATCATTTCTAATCCTCCTTATCATATTTCTTTAAAAAAGATTTTATTTTCAAAAATCCAACTAAGCTTCCATATCCATAACTTATATGTAAAATAAAAAATACAAATGGCAAAAGTAAATTATAAGGATTAAATTTTCCTCTAAAAATAGAAAAACTTGCCATAATCAAATTAACAATCATATAAGAACCAAATACTAATAAAAATAAATATTTTGTAAAAAACAACGAAATTATAGATATAAAAAGTGTAATCAAGAATATAAAAGGTACATAATGATAAAAATTCAAACATTTTGGACAAACAGCTGATGTAAGTGCTATCCACATACCATTAGCTTTCTTTTGTTTTATCATTTTCAAAAGAGTATTTCTAGTATGTTGATATGAAACAATATTATCATCATAACAAAGTTTAAACCCGCATTTTCTAATTCTATAGTGAAATTCATTATCCTCTGTTCTTAACAATTTTTCATTAAAAAAACCTACTTTTTCAATCACTTCTCTTTTATACATTGCATGAAACATAGACTTTACATATTTTTTTCCACTAGTATTTCTAAATGGAGCTATTCCACTTCCAAACATAGAACTTTCTGCTTCTAAAAGCATTTTTTTATAATTCGTATCATCATCAATTATATTAGGTCTTTTTCCTCCACTTACAAATTCACCAGATTCTAAAACTCTAACATTTTTTTCTATAAAATCTTTTGGAATAGATGAATGAGCATCTATTCTAACTAAAGCATCTGCTATAAAATTTTTTATAACAATATTCCATCCAGCAGATTGTATTTTTTTAGGATTATCTAAAACTGTAATTTTATAAAAATCATTATTATTTTTAAATTCTTCCATGATTTTTTTTGTATTATCCGTAGACATTCCATCAATTAATATAATTTCTATTTTTTCATGAGGATAGGTCTGATTTTTTAAATCATTAAATAAACTTGGCAAGTATTTTTCTTCATTAAGCGCAACTACTCCAATACTAATTAACATATTATTTTTTCCTCCTAATAAAAACAGAAATAAATGTTTTATATATAATAATCAAATCATAAAAAAAAGAAAACTTTTCTAAATATTCAATATTATATTTCATTTTATCTGGCAATACATATTCAATATATATTTGATCTATATTATCTTTAGATTTCATATATTTGTTTATTATTTCATCTTCATCTTTATATTTTATACTTGCATTTGATGTAAGTCCAGCGGGTAAAAGAAGAGTTGCATACATATATTCTTCATAATTATCAACATATTTTTTTACCTCTGGTCTTGTTCCAACAAACGACATGTCTCCTAAAATGATGTTAAATATTTGAGGAAACTCATCAAGTCTATATTTTCTTAAAAATTTTCCTACTCTAGTTATCCTGCAATCTTCTTTTAAGGTAACTAAACTTCCAATTTTATCTGCATCTGTTACCATAGTTCTAAATTTAAAAATTTTAAATTTTCTACCATATTTTGTAATTCTTTCTTGTCTATAAAAAATAGAGCCTTTAGAATCTAATTTTATGCAAATAGAAATTATAACTATTGGCAAAAATAAAATAATTAAAATAATTATTGAAAAAGTAATATCGAATAATCTTTTTAAAAATAAACTAATTTTCTTTTTTGAAATTATATCATAATATTTTTTTACGATTTTATTTTTAAATTCTTTTGGTAAATTTTCATATTTTATCAAAATCTTTTTTCTCCTAAATAAATTTCTACAATATAATACCATATATTTAAAATAATGTAAAATATAAATAAATAAGTTAAATAACTTTTACATCTCCATCATAAACTAATCCTCCTACGCTATCGATAGTAACAATGGATTTGTCTTTTAGTAAATCTGTTGCATTTTTAGCTCCAATTATACAAGGAATATCAAAATGTACACCTACTATAGCAGCGTGTGATGTAAGACCTGATTGTTCAACTATAAGTCCGCTTGATTTTTCTATATAGTTTATATATTCTCTATCTGTAAATTTTGTAACTATTATATCTTTTTCTTTAAATTTACTTTTAAGATCATCTATATCTTTTATAATACATATATTTGATGTTACAGATTTTTTACCTATTCCTTGACCTTTTAATAAAATTTTTCCTATTGTATGAACTTTTATTAAATTTGTTGTTCCTGCAACCCCTACTGGTATACCAGCAGTTAAAACAACGGTATCCCCATCATTTATTAACTTTTCATTTAACGCACTTGAAATAGCTCTTTCTATAACTTCATCAGTATGTTCAGATTTTTTAGACATAACACTATATACTCCCCAATATAATTGTAATTTTCTTCTTACTTTTTCAGAAAAAGTAACAGCAATAATATCAACAATTGGTCTAAATTTTGAAATAGTTATAGGAGTAATTCCTGAAGAAGTTGCACATATTATAGCTTTTGCTTTAAGATTTTCAGCTATTTCTTTAGCAGATGAGCTTATAGAATTTGTAATATTTATTTGTTCAAATTTTTCCTTGTTTTTTACACTTTCTTTAAAATCAAATGAATCTTCTGTAGTAATTGCAATATTTTTCATAACTTTAACTGTTTCAACAGGATATTTTCCAGCAGCAGTTTCTCCAGAGAGCATAATACAATCTGTTCCATCTAAAATAGCATTTGCAACATCTGTAACTTCTGCTCTTGTAGGTCTAGGATTTCTAATCATAGAATCAAGCATTTGAGTTGCTGTTACTACGGGTTTACCTACTAAATTACACTTTCTTATTATTTCTTTTTGTATCTTAGGAATATATTCTGTTTTGATTTCAACTCCTAAATCTCCTCTTGCAACCATAATACCATCAGATACTTCTATTATTTTATCAATATTATTAACAGCTTCTTGACTTTCAATTTTTGAAATGATTTTTATCTCTGATTTATTTTCATCTAAAATTTTTCTAATTTCATAAACATCTTCAGGCTTTCTTACAAAAGAAGCAGCAATAAAATCAAAATCATTTTCTATTGCAAATAAAATATCATCTCTATCTTTTTCTGTAATAGAAGGTAAATTTATTTTTGCATTAGGAACATTTACTCCTTTATTACTTTTTATTACTCCATTATTTTTAACAAGGCATGTTATTTCTGTAGAAGTTTTAGAAATAACTTCCATCTCAACTAATCCATCATCGATAAGAATGCTTCCACCAACACTTACATCATAAGGTAATTCTTTATACGAAACAGAAGACTTTTTTTCATCTCCTAAAACATCTTCTGTTGTTAATGTGTAAATATCTCCAACTTTTAAATTAACTTCATCTATAGAAAATTTCCCAAGTCTTATTTCTGGACCTTTAGTATCTAAAAGTAAAGCAATTGGTAAGTCTAATTCTTTTCTAATTTTTTTTATATTATCAACTCTAATTTGATGTTCTTTGTGACTTCCATGAGAAAAATTCAACCTACATATATTCATTCCATTAAGCATTAACTTTCTTAAAATTTCAGTACTTTCAGATTTTGGACCTATTGTACATATTATTTTTGTTTTTTTCATAAAGCTCTCCTTTCTATATTGATAGTTCATCAATTATTTCATATAATTTTTCATTAAATGATTTTTTACAATTAATAGCTGTTTCTATACTTACATATTCAACTTCATTATTTTTATATGCTAATGCTAAATTACTTTTACCTAAAAGCAAAAGTTTTACAGCTTCATTACCCATTTCACTTGCAATAATTCTATCCATAGAGCTTGGAGTTCCTCCACGCTGAATATGGCCAAGAACCGTAACTCTAGTATCTATCTTTGTTTTTTCTTCAATTTGTTTTTTTAATTGATAAGGACTTAAAATACCCTCAGTAAGAACAATTATATGATGAAGTTTTCCACGTTTTCTTCCCGAAATAATTTTATTACAAATTTTTTCTAAATCAAAATCTTTCTCTGGTATAATAATACTTTCAGCACCACCTGCAACTCCAGAATAAAGAGCTATATCTCCACATTTTCTTCCCATTACTTCCAAAATGTTTGCTCTACCATGTGAGGAAGATGTATCACGAAGTTTACTTATAGCATCTATAACAGTATTTACAGAAGTTAAAAATCCTATAGTATAGTCTGTATACCCCATATCATTATCTATAGTACATGGTATACAAATAGTTTTTATTCCATAGTTGCTAATAACATTTGCACCTTTAAAGCTTCCATCTCCACCTAAAACTATTAATCCTTCAATATTTCTTTTCTTTATATTTTCTAAAGCTTTCTTCTGCCCTTCTTCTGTTAGAAAACAACTACTTCTTGCACTTGATAAAATAGTTCCTCCCTTTTGAATTATATCAGCAACACTTGATATATTCATTTCAAAAATATTTCCATTTATAAGTCCATCATATCCAAATTTTACTCCGAAAATTTTTATATTATTATATATACAAGTTCTAACAACAGATCTTATAACTGCATTCATTCCAGGAGAATCTCCACCACTTGTAAGAATTGCTATGCTTTTCAAATAAATTCCTCCATTCTAAACAATTTTTATATTATTTTTTTCAAAATTTTTATATAAGTACTCTATTAGTTCTTTATTTCTTAAATCTATACTAATATCTAATTCGATAGTTCTATTATCACTTTCAATATAGATGTAAATCGAATTATAACCATTATATTTTTTTGAAATTTCTAATATTTTTTCTTTAATTTCAAAATTTAATTCTTTAACTTTAACATATAACTTTTTTGAAAAAATATTGTCAATATCTGTAAAGTTTGATATAGAAAAATGAGTACTTCCATAATAATTTTCAGTTACATTTACAAATAATTTTACAACTTGTGATTTTTTTATTTCTAAATTTTTTATATCTAGAAGGTCCATACTTGTAGAAAAATCTTCAACATTTATTGTTTTTACTAATTTATTTTTTTTATTTTTTCTTATTTTAATGGAATTTACATATACTATAATTTCATAAATTCCTTTTTTTAATGTTTTAAGTTTAGATAAAGAAATAGCATTTTCTTTTTTTATATAATTTTTATAAGCTTCTAGCGGATGAGAAGAAAGATAAAAGCCTAAAACATCTTTTTCAAATTCTAAAATTTCATTTTTTGTAAATTTTTTTAAATTCAAGTCTTTTTTTTCAACATTTTCTGAATTAATCAAAGAAAGCTGTCCAGAAATTTCAAATTTACTTTTTGATACTATTTGTTTAAAAAGTTCTTGATACGAACTTAAAAGTTCGTTTCTGCTTTTGGAAATTGAATCAAATGCTCCAGCCTTTATAAAATTTTCTACTGACAATAAATTTAAATTTTTTAAATTTTTACATCTATTTAAAAAATCAATAAAACTTTTAAACTCACCTTTTTTTCTTTCTTGTATTATTTCAGTGCATAAAATTTTATTTAAAGACTTTATATTGCTAAATCCTAATCTAATATTTTTTTTATCTATTATCAATTTATAAAAACTTTTATTTATATCTGGCAATAAAAATTTTATTTTAATTCTTTTTGCTTCCTGAAAATATTTGAAAAATTGATTTTCAAAATTAACAACAGAATTTAAAAGTGAACACATAAATTCTAAAGGGTAATAACATTTTAAATATGCTGTTCTAAAAGCATTTAGAGTATAGCAAGCGCTATGAGATTTATTAAAAGCATAGTTTCCAAATTCTATAATTAGATTAAAAATTTTTTTAGCTAAATCTTCATTTACACCGTTTCTAATACAACCTTTTATCTTAATATTTCCAGAAATATCATCAAGACCATAAATAAAAATTTTTCTATTATGTTCCATTATAGACATATTTTTCTTTCCAATAGCTTTTCTTAAATTATCTGCTTGTCCCCAAGAATATCCTGCAAGTTCTCTTGCTATTTGCATAACTTGTTCTTGATAAACTATAATACCATAGGTATTTTTTAAATATTTTGCTATTCTACTATCTAAATAATTTATATTATTAGGATTATTTTTATTTTTTATATAATTAGGAATTTGATTCATAGGACCTGGTCTAAAAATTGAATTAGCTAAAATTAATTCATCAAAATCTTTTGCATCTAAATCTTTTAAAAACAATCTCATACCAACACTTTCAAACTGGAAAACTCCAATAGTTTCAGCAGTTTTAAAAAGTTTTAAAACATTTTTATCGTTTAAATCAATATTTTTTATATCTATCAACTTTCCATAATCTTTTTTTATAAGATTTATAGTGTCATCTATTACTGTTAATGTTCTAAGGCCTAAAAAATCTATCTTTAAAAGTCCTAATTCTTCAAGCTCTATCATATTATATTGAGTTAAAATATTAGATGAACTTCTACAAAGAGGAACATAATTTGTTAAAGGTTCTTTAGTAATTACTATACCAGCGGCATGAATTGATATATGTCTTTTTATATTTTCAAATTTTTCCGCTATATTTATCATCTTTTTTATTTCAATATCATTATCATATAAAGATTTAAGCTCTTTACTACTATCCAATGCTTGTTTAAAATTTATACTATTTATAGGAATAAGTTTTGCTATTTTATCTACAAGAACAAGTTTATAACCTAATACTCTTGCTATATCTCTTATACCAACTCTTGGTTTTATTGTACCAAATGTTACAATTTGTGAAACTCTATCTTTTCCATATTTATTTATAACATAATTAATTACCTCTTCACGACGTTCGTTACAAAAATCTATATCAAAATCTGGCATTGAAATTCTTTCTGGATTTAAAAATCTTTCAAAAATTAAATCGTATTTTATAGGATCAATATCTGTTATATAAAGGCAATAAGCAACAATTGAACTTGCTCCAGAACCTCTTCCTGGGCCAACTGAAATTTTATTTTCAATAGCAAAATTTATAAAATCCCAAACAATTAAAAAATAGTCTGTAAATCCCATTTTATTTATTATTGTAAGTTCATACTTTATTCTTTTTCTTATTTCATCTGTTAATTTTGGATATCTTTTTTTTACACCATTTTGTACCAAACTATAAAGAAAATCTTCTTTTGTTGTAAAACCATCAGGAACCGTATATTCTGGCAAATGATAAGTTTTAAAATCAAAATCAACATTACATCTATCTGCAATATATTTAGTATTATTAATTGATTGTTTTAATTGCGAAAATATTTTAAGCATTTCTTCTTCACTTTTTAAATAATATTCAGCCTTTGTAAAATATTCATCTTTAAGTTCTGAAATTTCAATTCCTTTATCAATACATCTAGCGATATTAAATAAATTAAAACAGCTACCATCAACATAATGAACATCATTTGTAACAACTGTATTTATATTATTTTCTGATGAAAGCTTTAAATAAGTATTTATATTTTTCTCATCATTACTTTCAAAATGAAAATTAAGTTCTAAAAATAAATCTTCTTTGTTAAAAATATTTTTAAAATTTAAAATTTCAGCCCTTGCCATTTCCAAATTATTATTTATAACACAATCATATAAAAAGCTTCTTCTAGATCCAAAAATTAAAATCAAATTACTAGAAAACTTTAAAAGCTCATCAAAAGTTATAAAAGTTTTATCTCTATCTTCAACGACATATAAATTAGACACTAATTTACATAAATTTTTATATCCTTTATTGTTTTTAGCAAGTAAAATCACATTATAAAATTTATTATTTTTATATTTAATAGTTATTTCAGAACCAATTATAGGTTTTATATTTGCCTTTTTACATCTTTTATAAAAATCAATAACTCCATACATATTATTATAATCAGTAATAGCCATAGCTTTAAATTTTAATTCTATCGCTTTATTTATTAACTTTTCCATTGGATTATAATTATTTAAAAGACTATATTCTGTATGAACATTTAGATGAACGAAATTTTCAGCCAAAACTATCACCCCTTATTTTGATTTTAACATATTTTTAAATTTTTTTAAATATCTAAAGGTTAACTATTTATATTTTTTTATTTTTATGTTACAATCTTATAGGATAAAGGAGGATATTTATGAAATTTACATTAGTAACAAATAATATTGATTTATATGAAAAAGTAAAAAACAAAAAAGAACTTGATATAATTTTTGACCAAAAATATACATACGCTGATGTTTTAGATATTGTAAAGAAAAAATTACAAGAAGGATTTGAACTTTCTACTCATCCACTTTGTGGAAGTATAAAACCAAATGAAACACCATATAGATCTATTTTAATCGCAAAGACAAAAGAACTTGACGTAAATGGAATAATAATTATTGATGAAGCAATTGAAACTTATAAAAAGTTTCAAAAAAATTTAAAAACACCACTTTGGATAGATAGAGTTCTTAAAGATTTTAGATATGTAGATTGTAATATATTAGTACAAACAATTGAAAAATTAGGCATAGAATAAAAAACAGGCAAAATTTGCTTGTTTTTTTAATTTATAAACTGTTAAGTAGAAGTTTATTTTTTATTTTATATACTAATTCTTAATTAAAAAAGTTTAATATTTTATCTTTTAAATTTGTATCTTTTATCATTTTTTATTTTCTTTTATTAATTTTAAAAAAATTCGATTTTTCTTTAGCTATAACATTTTAAGAAAAATATTTAACTTACTACTAATTCTAAAAAAACTAAGTATTAAAATACATTTTAATTTCATATAAACATTATATTTTTTATAATTTTCATAATAAATTATACTTTAAGAATATAAAAATACTATCATTTAACTTAAATTTAATATATTTCATAAAAAAAACAAGAGCATAATAAAAAACTCTTGCTTTTTAATCGTTATTTTCATAAAGTTTACTAAATCTCATTAATTTAACTCTTTTTATAGATTTTGAAAAAATTGATGATATAAGAACTCCAACGGCTATACATATTGCATGTACAACTGCAATAGCGCCAATATTAAGTGCGATTATATATTCTTCTTTTGCAAAATGTTCCATAGAAACATACATCCTATATCCAGGAACAAGCATCATTATACCAATATATATAAAAACAGTAGACGGCATTTTTATTTTATAAGAAAAATATTCAGCACATCCACCAATAACTATCGCTGCAAAAAAGTTACTTGCAGAATTTCCAAAAAAATATAAATGTAATAAATAATACGTCATCCATCCAACAGTTCCAGTTATTGTACAATAAATTATCGCTTTTTTAGGAACATTAAAAAAAACTGAAAATGCAATATTTGAAATAATCGCCGAAATTATGTTTAAAAATAAATCCATTTCATCACCTACCCTAAAAATTTAAGTATAATAACTACTCCAACCGCAATAGATAATGCACTAAGAGTTGCTTTTGTTATACCTATTATTCCAGATAATATATCTCCAGATAAAACATCTCTCATAGCATTTGTAATTTTCATTCCAGGAAACAGAATAATTATTCCAGCAACTATTATGCTTGGAATTTTTTCAATATATATAATTTTAGATAAAATAACAGTAAATAAAGTAACAGCTGAGGAACAAAGTGAAACATTTAAAAGAGATGGTAAAGAAAATCTTTCAATATACAACATAAAGATAATTTCAAAGGTTAATGTAACCGCTGCTGCAAAAAAATCTTTTATTGTTCCTCCAAAAATAAAACATAAAAAAGGTGCTGAAATTGTTAATAGAATTATTTTAATATAATTTTTATAGCTTTTAGTATTTTTTATATCCTTTAATTTTTTAAAAGCTTTGTCTATATTACAATTACCATCAACTATATTTCTTGATAATTCATTTAAAAGTGTAATTTTTGTTAAATCCGCATCACTTTCATCTACTCTTCTCATACTTGTATAATTTGTTCCATCATATACAAATGTTATTATAACCATATTGTCTATAGCAAATACATTTACAGCTTTTATATTTCTAAACGATCTACAAATTCTATTTATACTATCTTCAACTCTATAAACTTCTGCTCCACTAGATAATAATTCATAAGAAAATTTAATACTAAAATTAAGCAACTTTTTTGCTTCAATCTCAGAACTTACACAATTACATAAAATCTTTTTTTTCATCTTTTTCAACTTCTTCTCTAAATTTTTTTCTACTTCTTAAACAATAAAATATAACTAAAAACAAAATAACAGAAAAAATAAATAAAATAGGGTTCTTTAAAAGAGAATATATACTATTCATCTTATCTTCAAACTCCTTATCTGCTTTTTTATTTATATCTTTTAATTTTTCATTGTTATTTTTTTCTTTAGTATTATTTTTATCTTTAAAATTTAATTTTCCCTCTTCAAGATTTAAAATATATTCACCATCATTAATAAATTTTTGAAAAAGTTTCACATCTTCATTATTTTCATCTAAATCATTTGCAAGATATAAAGTTTTATAATTAGTTGAAGTTGCTTTGAATATCCAAGTTAAATCTAACTTATTATCTCTATTTAAAACAGCAACTATATGATCTTTTTTTTGTGGAATTAGTACACTATAACTATATTTATAAAATTTATCAACTTCAATTGTTGAAATTTTATCCCCAATAAATACTCTATCTATTTTAATTTTAAACTTTTCATTACTATCATCTATAATTGTTCCTATAAAAAAAGACCTATACTCCAAATTAAAAAGTCTATTTGCTCTTGATTCATTTATAGCAAAGGTTTTAACTGAACAAGTTAAAAAAATAAAAAATATAAAAAAAATCAACACGCTATTTTTAAAAAATTTTTTAATTTTTAAGTTTTTCAAAAAATCACCTCAAAAATATTCTAACATATTTTACATAATTTCTCAAATATATTATTTTTTATTTTTATAGTTCTATTATGATATAATTGATATAAGAACAATAGTACAAAAAAAGAGAATATCTGTATAATTAAAACAAATTAATTAAAAAGGCATTCTCTTTTATGAATAATATTATACCAAAAAATTAAGAAATTATAAAAAATAATCAACGATATATCTCTTGTTTGATTTAAAATTATTCATCAATTTTATCAATAAAACTAACCTTTTTTCGATTTTCCATAAAATAGCTACTAAAATTAATATTTATTTATTAATTACCTTCCACCTATAAAGATAAAAAATAGCAGTTAAAATCTCTAATATAGCCAATATTTTTAAAAATATCGAACTATCACTTATAATATTTGAAAGTAAAAAACCACAAAAATACGAAGCTAGTGAAAAAAATGATAGCACTTTATTTAGTTGATTATCAAATTGCATAAAGAAATCATTTGTTTCAAATTCTTTTTGAACTGATACACTAAAATATATCATAATAATAGTTGCCATAATTCCTTGTAACATATAAAAAAACACAAT
Organism: Tissierellia bacterium KA00581; assembly: GCA_001552895.1. Classification (GTDB taxonomy): domain Bacteria; phylum Bacillota; class Clostridia; order Tissierellales; family Peptoniphilaceae; genus Parvimonas. Next base: position 102,824 of record KQ959616.1, on the reverse strand, counting down.
CAACCATCTGTAAATATTAATTGAAAGAAAAAAGGAAAAAAAACCATCTAATACCACGCAAGCAAATAGTCCTAAAGTATTCTTTGGTATATAATCATAAATAAAACTACCTAAAAACATTCCCACACTGAATACACTAAGTGAAATTCCTATAAGCTCTTTTGAAAAAGAACGTTCTAAAGATAAATAATTAAATATCAAAGGTTCCTCAAAGTTAGTTATAAATGAAACTGCTATAAATAATGTACATATAAATTTAAAATCATTACTACATTTACTTAACATATACATAAATTTATATTCTTCTTTACTTCTAACATTTACACTTTTTTCACTTATACTTTCTTTTACCTTACTTTGTGTAATTTCTTTTAACTTATCTAAAATTAACAGATATATTACTCCACCTATCATAAAAGAAACTCCGTCAAAAATAAAAGCATTTTCATTACCTATTTTTGCAATGATAAAACTTGAAATAGAAGGAGCTACAATTGACAAAATAGTATTTATTCTTGAATTTATCTTGTAATACCACTCTTCTTTAATTGTGTTTTTTGTAAGATTAAAAAAAAGTCCCTTACTGTATCTACTACTTAGATTTACAACAATAGATAATAAAATATAGAAGATAAACATAAGTAAAATATTTTTACTAAATAAAAATACTAAAAAAATAAAAATAGCACTTATAAAATCTAAAAATACTAATATTACAAATTTTTTATATCTACTTATTATCTTTGAATACAACCTTGAAAATAAAATATTTATAATAGGGTCTATCGAAAATAGCAGAATAGATATTGACAATGAATTTTTTGAAAAACTTGAAATTAAAATAAATAAAATGGCTATGGAGGTAATTTTATTTCCTATCTTGCTTATTACATTATGCAAAAAATACCAAAAAATTTTCATATCTACTCCTCCCTTTTATCATTTAAATACACAACTTTTATATAAATTACCACAACTATCCATATATAAAATTATTACAAAGACCATTCAATGTACACATATTAGGTATTTTCCCTAATTTTGCCAAGTCCAAATTTGATGTAATAAATTCTTTAATATCTGTTATTTCTGTAAATTATGATTTAATTTATAAAGTTTATACAACTATTCACTATTTAGAGTTTTTTGTTGAACCTTTTATGAGATTTATAGCAAAAGATTTAGCTTTTACACATTCTACAAAATTATGAATATTATTAATTCTAGCCAAATCAAATTCACAAATAGTAAAAAACAGAAAAAAATATACTCCATATTTTTTAACTTTAAATATATTTTCTACAACTGTAAAAAACTGTGAAAAAGTTTTAGAACGATTTTTATTTTCCTCAAAAGTAGTACCATCAATACTTATTCCTATACTACTATACTACAATTGTACTTTTTAAATAATTCCAAATATCTATCATCTACAAATTTTTTACTAAACATATCGAAATAGACATCTTTCCTTATAAATTTATAGTACATATTATCTCCTAATAATAAATTCCAATTCACAATTGTATTTTTTGATTTATAGTATTAATATATCACATATTTAAAAAAAGTCAATATACTTAATATGAATTAAGATATTTTATTTGTTATTATACAATTAATATGATAGCTAGGATACAAAAAAATATTCTGTATAATTAAAAAGAATTTCTTCTTTTATAGATAATGTTATATCAAAAAAAATAAAGAAATTATAAAAAATAATCAACGATATATCTCTTATTTGCTTTAAATAGGTTACATTTAACTTTACTCTAAACTTAAACTAAATAAAGGCTATAGCAAACATCTTTCTTTTTTAGATTTTTTAAAAAACTTTAAATTACCTTTTACCTATTGAAAAAAGTAAAAATTTATTATAATTAAAGGAAAATTAATTATTACTTAATTCTAACATACATGTTATATTTTTTATAACTTTATCTTAACATTATTTACAAATGTACAAAAAAATTTTATAAAAAAATACATAATGGTTGACAAATTTATATATTCTTGCTATTATTATCTTGTAAAATTTATAAAAAACTTTCGTTTTTTTAAAATAAAGGAGGATTAAGATTAATATGAAAGTTGGAGTTGTATATTGGTCAGGTACAGGTAATACTGAAAAAATGGCTGATTGTATTGCTGAAGGTGTAGAAAACAAAGGAGCAGAAGTTGAAGTAATTTTCTGTGATGATTTTGGAGCAGATATGTTAGATGATTTTGATGTAATCGCTTTTGGTTGCCCAGCAATGGGAGATGAAGTTCTAGAAGAATCAAGTTTCGAACCAATGTTTGAAGAAGTTGAAGGCGAACTAAAGGGAAGAAAGATTGCTTTATTTGGTTCTTATGAATGGAATGAAGGTCAAAAATGGATGAAAGATTGGAAAGTAAGATGTGAAGGCGTTGGTGCTGTTCTTGTTACTGAACCACTTTGTGTTTATGATTGTCCAACTCCTGAAGACGAAGACGATTGTGTTGCTTTTGGAGAAAAAATTGCAACTGCTTAATTTAAATTAACTAAATAAAAAAGTCGATTAATATTAATCGACTTTTTTTATTTAATATTACAATTCATAGTAATCTTTTTCTGTTGATAAATAATCAACTACTCTTACTATTTTATTATTTTCTATATATAATCTTGGTATTCTCATATTAATTCTGCATATAAGATCATAAATATTTGTATTTGAAAGTTTTGCTACTTCAAATATATCTAATTTCATATTATCATATTCACCATAAAGTAAAACTGGATCTCCTATTTTTACATCATCTATATGTGAAACATCTACCATCATTTGATCCATACAAACTCTTCCAAGTATATAAGCTTTTTTATTTTTAATCATGACATATCCTTTATTACTCAATTCATAAGGATATCCATCTGCATAACCTACAGAAATAGTAGCTACTTTTATTTTTTTATCCGCTTTAAAAGTACGTCCATAACCTATAGTATCTCCAGGATTTATATACTTTACATTACTTACAGTGCTTACAAAACTTATAACATTTAGCATTTTAATTTTTGAATTATCTCTTACATATTCTGAAGGATAATGTCCATAAATTCCTATTCCAACTCTAACCATATCATAATAATAATTATGTAAAAGCACTCCTCCATCATTACTTATATGTAACATAGGTATTTTTAAATTTTCCTCTTCTAAAATAGATTTAACTTTTTCAAATCTTTCAACTTGAAGATTTGTAAATTCAAAATTTTCAATATCTGAAACACAAAAATGTGAAAACATACCCTTAACAATTATATTCTTCATTGAATAAATTTCTTTTAAATATTCTTTTAAATTTTCATCAATTAAAAAACCTAATCTATTCATTCCTGTATCTATTTTTATATGTATTTTACATTTCTTTTTAATTTTTGCTGAAATTTCATTTAATTCTCTAGCCATTTTTATATTATATACAGTTAAATCTATATTATTTTTAATTAATTTTTCAAATAAAGTATTAGGAACATAACCTAAAATTAAAATAGGTAATTTTATCTTCTTTTTTCTAAGTTCCATTGCCTCCGAAAAATTTGCAACGCAAAAATAATCTGCTTTATATTTTTCTAAAAACTCAGCAACTGTACAAGCTCCAATACCATAAGCATTTGCTTTTAAAACTATACCAATTTTAGCTCCATTACATTTTTCCTTTATACTTAAAAAATTACTCTTTAAATTGTCTAAATTTATAAAAAGTAAAGACTGATTTTCATACATAAACTTACCTCCTAATTTGTTTAATTGCATAAGGTAAATATTTTATAATATCTGATGCAATTAAGGAATCTTTTCCAACGTATATAGATGCAATATCTGCTGCTAATCCATGAATAAAAACTCCAAGTTTTGCACAATTGAATGCATCAATTTTTTGACCTAACAATGATAAAATAATTCCAGTAAGACAATCACCACTACCAGCAGTTGCCATTCCATCATTTCCTGTGTTATTTATATAAAAATTATTTTTATTTCTTACAATAGTTCCCTTTCCTTTTAAAACTAATATTGAATTTAATTGATTTTCTTTTAAAAATCTTTCAGAACTTTCATTTCTATTATTGTTTATATAATCGATATTATAACCTGACAAATTAGAAAACTCACTAGCATGAGGAGTCAAAACAATATTATTTCTATTTGAAAATTCTTTTAATAAATATTTAAAAGAAACTAATGCATCTGCATCAATTACAATTGGATTTGAAAAATTTTTAATTATTTCTTTTAAAATAATTATATTATCACTGTTTTTACTCATGCCTGGACCTATTGCTAAAGCATCTAAGTTTTTTATCTTATCTAATATTTCATCAATACTTTTAGAAACAAAATGTCCATTAGAAAAATCATCTACTGGAAGAATTATATTTTCAACAGATTTTATTTGTAAAATTTCAGAAATTGATTTAGGGCATATATTATAAACAAGACCCGAACCAGAACGAAGTGCTGATTTTGCAGATAAATAAACACTACCGCACATTCCTACACTTCCACCAATTATTCCAACTTTTCCAAAAGTTCCTTTATGTCCATATATATCTCTATTTTTTAATAGTATTTTATATTTATCTAAATTTTCAAAATAATCTTTTATCAAAACTTCAATAACTACAACTGCAATAGCAACACCACCATCATGTGTAACAGAACATTCTATATTATTTAAAGAATCTATGTTATGATTATGTAATATTATATTAGGTTTTTTTGAAAAATTATGAATAATTTCAACATCGATAGGATTTATTTGACCAAATCCTGTACCTAAAGCCTTAACAAACGCCTCTTTCAAAGAAAAAATACTTGCTATATGCTCATATTTGCTTTTTCCTTCTCCAATATATTCTATTTCTCTTGTAGTAAAATATTTTTTTAAAAAGCCATCAAGATTATTCATATTCTGAAATCTTGATATGCTACATACATCTATTCCTATCATAACTAATCATTTTCTTCCTTATCATTATCAAAAGAATCATTTTCTAATAAACTATTTAAATCTTCATAATCTAAAGAAAAAATATCTTCATATTGTTCTACATTTTTTAAAAATTTTTTAATTTTATTTTCAATATTTTTCATACTTTTATATGTCAATAATTTAGTATCATATGATTGAGATATAAAATTTAAAACAATATAAGAAATATCCCATTTTAATTTATATTTATCTTTAAATGAAATTTTAAGATCATAAACTGCTCTTTTTACTCTTCTAATAACCGCAAAAACCACAAATTCAACAAATAAAGTAAATTCTTTAGTAATACTATTTTCTTCGATATCTCTAATAACAGAAAAAATCAAATTCCATCTAAAATCTCTATTAACTAATTCTATAAGTCCAGTTCCAAATTTCTCACATAAATCATTTTTAAATTTAATATTTTCATCAAAGTTAAAATATTCACCAATTACAATTTTTCTGCTATTTGCACTACTTAATTTTTTTAATATTTTAACAAAATAATCTTCATATTTCATAGAATTTTGAAATTTATTTTTAGAAAATATATAATCTACAATGATATCTGAACAATCTCTAAAATCAACAACAAATCCTATAGTTTCTTTTATCTTTACAGAATATAAATCATGAACCATTTTTGAAATTATTGATTTTAATTGAATTTTAGAAGAATCAAAATTACTTTTATTTTCAACATTTTTTAAATGATTATATACATTTTGTAATTGATTATCTACCATAGTTAAATTAGATTTAATAGAAAACATTATAGAACGTACAAAATCTTCGGTAACCATATAATTGAAATTTTTATATAACACACTATGATCTATTTCACCCCAAAATATATTTACAAGAGACTTTATCTGCAATTCAAAATTAATAAAATGTTCCTTATCAATAACATATCTTCCATCAATTTTATAAATTTCGAAGCCATTTTTTTGAATTTTAGGTTGTTTTTCTCCTAATTGAAGCTCAATATTTGAATTTAATTCACTTCTGTAAAATCCATCTTTCATTTTTACGTTAAAATTATTAGAAATAATATTAAATATTTTCTTTTCATCATCTATAAATCTACATTCAATTCTAATTCCTATAAGATCTGGTAAATTTTCAATAGCTTTTTTATAGTCGGAATAAATATAGTAATAATTATTTCTTAATAATTTTTCCCTTATACTATCTTCACTTTTTATTCTTGATGTAGTATTTATATAAAAATCAGAATTTAAAAAAATATCTTTAAAAAATTTTCTTAAAGAAGAAGAAGAATTAGTAATAAAATCCATATGATTATACATATGCTCAATTGATTTAGATAAAAAATCAAATATTTCAAGTTTCAAAAAAACACCTCCTTAACCAGAACTATTTTATCATATAACTAATTTTTTTACAATAAAAAAAGGATTGAAAATCAAATTTTCAATCCTTTTTTAATAATTTTATTAATTTAATTTATCTATTGCATTTTTTAATCTATTTAATGCATCAGTAAGCATTTCTCTATTACAAGCAATATTCATTCTAAAGAATTTATCTGCTGAGTTGCCATATGTTATACCAGAATTTAAAAGTAATTTCCCTTCATTTATCAAATATTGATCTAATTGTTCATGTTCCATATCTATACTAGATAAATCTAACCACAAAAGAAAAGTAGCTTGAGGTCTTTTTACTTTAACTTTTGGAATTTCTTTTTCTATAAAATCAATAGCAAAATCAATGTTTGATTCTATATATTTCATACATTGTTCAAACCATTCTTTTCCATAAGTGTAAGCAGCAATAAATCCAACTACAGCAAAACTTGCCATGTGGCAAATTCCATGTCCAATAAGTCCATTTATAAATCTTTCTCTTATTTGTTTATTTGGAATTATAGCAACAGATTGTGCAAGACCTGCTATATTAAAAGTTTTACTTGGAGCTGTAAGAGTTACAGTATTTTGTAATAATTTTTCTGATATAGTCGCTATAGGGGTATGAGTATATCCTTTTAAAATCAAATCAGAATGAATTTCATCAGAAATTATTAAAACATTATTATCTAAACAAATTTTACCATATCTTTCAAGTTCATCTTTTGTCCAAACTCTACCAACAGGATTATGTGGACTACATAAAATTGCAACTTTTACATTATTTTCTTTAATTTTCTTTTCAAAATCATCAAAATCAATTATATAATCTTTTTCTCTTTCTATCAATACATTTTCAACTAATGTTCTAGAATTCATATTTATAACATCAAAAAAAGGTGGATATACAGGAGAATTTATAATAACAGCATCATTTTTTTCGGTGTTTGTTAAAACTGTATTAGCAATTCCTGGAACAACACCAGGAACAGGAACTATCCATTCTTTTTTTATATCCCAACCATTTTTTTCTTTTTGCCATTTTATAAAAGATGAGAAAAATTCTTCACTAGGACAATCATATCCGATAACGCCATTTTTTATGGGTTCTTCTAATGCATTTAATATTTCATCTGCACATCTAAATTCCATATCAGCAATAGACATAGATAAAATTGAATAATCATTTTCTTTTGCACCAGCTGAAACCATATTATTCCATTTTTCAGCATGACTATGTTTTCTATCAACATATTGATCAAAATCATAACATTTTTTCATAATAATTTTTTCCCCCTATAAATTAAACAAAAATTACAATAATTTTTTTATTTCTTCTACCCTATCAAGTTTTTCCCAAGGTAAATCTAAGTCATTTCTTCCAAAATGACCATAAGCTGCAACTTGTCTGTATATTGGTCTTCTTAAATCCAAAGTATCTATTATAGCAGCAGGTCTTAAATCGAATACCTTATTTATAATTTCAATAATTTTATCATCAGAAATTTTTCCAGTACCAAAAGTATCAACATATATAGAAAGAGGTTTTGCAACTCCAATAGCATAAGAAATTCCAATTTCTAATTTTTCACAAATTCCACTTGCTACAATATTCTTTGCTATATATCTTGCCATATAAGTTGCAGATCTATCAACTTTAGTAGGATCTTTCCCTGAAAAAGCTCCTCCTCCATGTCTACTAAAACCTCCATAAGTATCAACAATAAGCTTTCTACCTGTTAATCCAGAATCACCCATAGGACCACCGATTTCAAACTTTCCAGTTGGATTTATATAAATCTTAGTGTTTTCATCTAATAATTCTTTTGGAATAACCTCATCTATAACATATTTTTTAATATCTTCTTCTATTTTTTCAGATTTTACAGGTGCATGTTGAGAAGATACAACTATAGCTTCAATTCTCTTTGGATATCCATCATCGTACTCAACAGTTACTTGGCTTTTTCCATCCGGTCTTAAATAACCAATTATATCATTTTTTCTAACATAAGAAAGTCTTTTTGAAAGTTTGTGAGCTAAAGTAATAGGTAATGGCATGAATTCATCTGTTTCAGTACAAGCATAACCAAACATCATTCCTTGATCTCCAGCTCCTACTGAATTATACTTATCTTCATTTCCTTTTTTATATTCTAATGCTTTATCAACTCCTAAAGCAATATCTTTTGATTGTTCATTAATACTTGTAATAACAGAACAAGTACTAGCATCAAATCCAAACTTTGCTCTAGTATATCCTATATCTTTTATAACACTTCTAACAACACTTTGTATATCTACATATTTTGATGTAGTTATTTCACCAACAACCATAACAACTCCAGTAGTTGTCAAAGTTTCACAAGCAACCCTTGCATTTGGATCTACTTTTAAAAGTTCATCTAAAATCGCATCAGAAATCTGATCACACATTTTATCAGGATGACCCTCCGTCACAGATTCAGATGTAAATAAAAGTTTTTTCATTAAATATTCCCCCTTTAAATTTTTTCTATTAAAACGACAGCTCTAGAAGAAACTCCTTCTTCTCTTCCTTCAAAGCCTAAATGTTCTGTAGTAGTTGCTTTAACACTAACATTTTCAATCTCTATTTCTAAAACTTTAGCTATATTTTTTCTCATATCTAATATATATGGAGAAATTTTCGGATTTTGTATAGATATTATACTATCTATATTAACTATTTTATAGCCCTTATTCTTCATAAGCCTTACAACTTCTTTTGTCATAAGTAAAGAAGAAATTCCTTTATATTTAGGATCAGTATCTGGAAATAATTTTCCAATATCTCCAAGAGCAAGTGCTCCAATTATTGCATCATTTATAGAATGAACTAAAACATCAGAATCGCTATGACCTAAAAGACCTTTTTCATAATCTATCTTAACTCCACCTAATATTAAATCTCGTCCAAAAACTAGTTCATGAACATCAAATCCCATTCCTATTTTCATTTTATATAGCACCTCGTTTTAATATTTCTCTTATGTAAACTATATCTTCTTGAGTAGTAACCTTAATATTACTATAATCGCCCTCAACTACTTTTATGACTTTTGTAAAATCTTCAACAACAGATGAATCATCTGTTACAAAAAAAGAATTTTCAAAATATTTTTTATATGCTTTTAAAATCAATTCTTTTTTAAAAGCTTGTGGAGTTTGAACATTATATAAAAATCTTCTATCTAAAGTCTTAATAACTTCATTTTTTTCTGTTACTAATTTCATAGTATCTTTAGCTTTTACAGCAGTAATAACAGCATCAAAATTTGAAAGCTCGTTAATAACTTTTAAAATATTATCTTTAGAAACCAGCGGACGTGCACCATCATGGCATAAAACATACTGTGATTGCTCACAAACTGCTAATAAGCCATTAAAAGTAGATACTTCTCTTGAATTTCCTCCTTCAACCAACTTTATATTTAAAGGTAATGATTTTTTAATTTTTAAAAATTTATCAAAAAATTCTTTTTTAGTAACCAAAATTATTTCAACTATATTATCAAAACCAATAAAAGCCTTCAGAGTTTTTTCTATTACTGTATCATTTTCATCAACTTTCAAAAATAATTTATTTATATTTGATTTCATTCTACTTGATGAACCAGCTGCTGTAATTATAACAGATATTTTATTAGTCATAATTTCACCCCAAGTTATATTGTAACATATTTATAAAATATTTTCTACCATATTTTTACCCTAAAAAAATAGAAGCATTTTAAAATACTTCTATTTTTTATTTTTAAAATTCACATAATCCAACAGTTCTTGGGAAAGGTAATACATCTCTTATATTTTGCATACCTGTAAGATACATAAGCATTCTTTCAAAACCTAATCCATATCCACCATGTTTAGTTCCACCATATCTTCTTAAATCAAGATACCATTGATAATCTTCTAACTTCATATTTGATTGTATCATCTTTTGTTCTAATACATCTATTCTTTCTTCCCTTTGACTTCCGCCTATAAGCTCACCTATTCCTGGAACTAACATATCAGTTGCTGCAACAGTTTTATTATCATCATTTAATCTCATATAAAATGCCTTTATTTCTTTTGGATAATCAGTTAAAAATACTGGACCTTTTACAATTTTTTCACATATATATCTTTCATGTTCTGTTTTTAAATCCATTCCCCATTCTACAGGATATTTGAAATTTTCTTTTGAATTTTTTAAAATATCAATAGCTTCAGTATATGTCATAATTTTAAATTCTGAATTAACAACTGAATTTAACCTTTCAAGTAAGCCGGTATCTACAAAATTATTAAAAAAGTTCATTTCATCTGGTGCATTTTCTAAAACAAATTTAATAATATATTTAACCATATCTTCAGATAATTTTATAACATCTTTAAGTTCTGCAAATGCAATTTCAGGTTCTATCATCCAAAACTCAGCAGCGTGCCTTGTAGTATTTGAATTTTCAGCTCTAAATGTTGGTCCAAATGTATAAACATTTCTAAAAGCCATAGAAAAAGCTTCTGCTTGAAGTTGACCACTAACTGTTAAATTAGTAGATTTAGAGAAAAAATCTTTAGTAAAATCAACTTCCCCATTTTTATCCTTAGCTACATTATTTAAATCAATTGTTGTTACTCTAAACATTTCTCCAGCACCTTCAGCATCACTTGAAGTAATTATAGGAGTATGTGCATAAACAAACCCTCTTTCATAAAAAAATTTATGAATAGCATAGCTTAAAACAGATCTAACCCTATAAACTGCATTAAAAGTATTAGTTCTTGGTCTTAAATGTTGAATTGTTCTTAAAAATTCAAAAGTATGTCTTTTCTTTTGTAGAGGATATTTTTCACTAGATTCTCCTTCTAAAATTATCTCATCAGCATTAATTTCAAAATTTTGTTTTTTTCCTTTACTTTCAACTATAGTTCCTTTTACAATAATTGCAGATGATAAAAATAATTTTGAAACAAGTAAAAAATTATCAACTTTTGTTTCTACAACAACTTGAACGTTTTTAAAAGTTGTACCATCATTTAATTCTATAAACCCAATATTGTTATTAAATCTACTATTTTTTATCCAACCAGCAACCTCAATTTTTTTTCCAATAAAATCTTTTTCTTTTTCAAAAATATCTTTTAATAAAAACATTTTAATCCTCCTTTAATTTTTTTATAAAATTAGATTCATATCCTATATCTTTAGGAACATAAAAATCAATTCCTATAATTTCTTTAGGTTTATATTCTTGATTTGTTTTCATATCATCATAATCATGCGGATATTTATATTCTTGTTTTTTTTCAGTTAATGATTTTGTAATCTTCAAAAAATTAGGAACTTCAACTATTCCATTATTTTTAATATACTCTAAAGCTTTGTTTATAGCTAAATAAGAAGAATTGCTTTTTTTTGAATTTGCTAAATAAATTGCACATTGAGCCAATATAATTCTAGCTTCTGGCATACCAATCTTTTTAATAGCTTCAGCACAAGAATTTGCAAAAACAATAGCATCTGGATTAGCATTTCCTACATCTTCTGATGCAAATATAATCATTCTTCTAGCAATAAAATTTATATCTTCTCCAGAAGATAACATAGATGCAAGATAATAAATAACAGCATTAGAATCTCCAATTCTCATAGACTTTATAAATGCAGAAATAAAATTATAGTGATTATCTTTGTTTTTATCATAATAAATTTTTACTTTATCAAATATATTAACTATACAATCTATACTAATTATTTTCTTTTCATCTTCTATATTATCAACAATTAATTCTAAATTATTAAGAAGCGTTCTTGCATCTCCTGAAGATATCTTAATTAAATATTTCATAGCATCATCAAGAATTTTTATATCTAAATTTTTAAGTATCTCATCATTTAAAATAGCATTAGTAGCTATATTTTTTAAGTCATCAAATTTTAAACTATTTAATTCAAAAACAATAACCCTTGATAACAATGCATTATTAATTTCATATATTGGATTTTCTGTTGTTGCTCCTATAAAAATAATATCTCCATTTTCAATATACTCTAATAAAAAATCTTGTTGTGATTTATTAAATCTATGTATTTCATCTATAAACAATATAGTTTTTTTATTATACATAGACAAATTATCCTTTGCTATATTTATAATATCTTTTACCTCTTTTATACCAGAAGTTATTGCAGAGATTTTAACAAAAAAATTATCTGTACTATTTGAAATTATATTAGCTAAAGTAGTTTTACCACTACCAGTTGGGCCATATAATATCATAGAATAAAATTTATTCGATTTTATCATATTATATAAAACAGAATTATCATTTATTATATTATCTTGCCCAAAAAATGAAGATAGTGAATTGGGTCTTACTCTTTCAGCTAATGGCTTTGATGATTTAGAAAATAAGCTATAATTTATTTTAAATAAATCCATATTTTTCCCTCATTTTTTATAAAACTAATACCTCGATTTTTCTCGAGGTATTAGTTTATAATACAAAATTAAAATTTCTTTAATTCTTTAACTTTAGCAGCTTTACCTTGTCTATCTCTTAAGTAATATAACTTAGCACGTCTTACTTTACCATGTCTAGTTACTTTTAAACTTTCAATTCTTGGAGAATGAATAGGGAAAGTTCTTTCAACTCCAACACCTTGTAAAACTCTTCTTACAGTAAAAGTAGCTCTTGAACCTTTACCTTGAATTTTAATTACAGTTCCTTCAAAAGCTTGAACTCTTTCTCTATTACCTTCTTTGATTTTATAACCAACAACAACACTATCACCAACATTAAAATCAAAAGTTTCTTTTCTTAATTGTTCGTTTTCTATTTGTTTTATAATATCCACAACTATTCCTCCTATATTAATGCTCTTAACTATCCATATATTTATAATTAGAGGAGCATATATTATTTGTTTTTTTTGTATTTTTCATATAAATCAGGTCTTTTTTTCTTTGTATTTTCAATTGAAGAATCAATTTTCCATTTTTCAATATTTTTATGATTACCACTTAATAAAACATCTGGAACTAAAAGTCCTTTAAATTCTCTAGGTCTTGTAAAAACATCATGTTCTAACAATAAATTGTAGTGGGAATCTGTTCTGGCACTATCAGAGTTACCTAACACTCCATCAATCATTCTGCATACAGAATCCATCAATATAAGTGCTGGAATCTCTCCACCTGTAACAACATAATCTCCAATTGAAATTTCTTCATCAACAAAATTATTTACTATACGTGAATCTATACCTTCGTAATGGCCACATAAAAAAATTAAATGTGTATTTTTAGATAATTGTTTACATTTTTCTTGTGTTAAAACATTTCCTTGAGGTGAAAGATATATAACTTTTGAATTCTCTTTCTTAGCAAAAGATATAGCATCGAAAACTGGCTGTGGTGTCATAAGCATTCCAGCACCACCACCAAACATTTCATCATCAACTCTATTATGTTTGTCTTTAGAAAAATCTCTAATATTTAAAACTTCTAACTCAATAATTTTTTTATTTATGGCTTTACCTAAGATGCCATAATTTCGTATTGAATTTATAAAATCTGGAAATAAAGTTAAAATTGTAATCTTAATCATCTAGCATTCCTTTTATAAAATTAATTTTTATTTTTGAATTTACAAGATCAATTTCTTTTATAAATTCTTTAACTACTGGAACATAGATACTTTTTTCATTACTATCAATTTCAAAAACATCATTTGCTAAAGTAGATAATACATCTTTAACTTTTCCTACAAATTCATCATTTTGATTATAAACTTCTAATCCTATTAATTTATAGACATAAAATTCATCATCAGAAAGATTTTTTAAATCTTTTTCTTCTACAAATAAACTCAAATTTTTAAATTGCAAAATTTCATTAATGTTATTATATTCATTAAACATTAATATAGCATAATTATTAGCTAAAGCTCTTGCAGATTTAATTGTAACTTTAAATTTCTTATCAATATAAAATTTACAATTTTCTTTAAATCTTTCAATATTATCAGTAAATAAAAAAACTTTTACCGCTCCTTTTATGCCATGAGAATTAACAATTTTAGCAACTTCTACAAATTCCATAATATTAATTTATTTCTACAGCTACTTTTTTACCTGATTTCATTGCAACAGATCTTGCAATAGTTCTTATTGACTTTGCTATTTTCCCTTGCTTGCCAATAATTTTTCCAACATCTTCTTCATCTGCTTTAATAGAAATTTTTATAAAATCTCCTTCTTCTTCACTAGTTATAACTAATAATTCTGGCTTACTAACTAAAGATTTTACAATAAATTCAACTAATTCTTTCATAATTTTTTCCTAATTATCTTCAGAATAAATACCATTGTTTTTAAACAATCTATTTACAGTATCAGATGGTTTAGCTCCGTTTTTAATCCAAGCATTAACTTTTTCTTTGTCAACCTTAATTTCTTTTGCTTCAGTAAGTGGATTATAATAACCTATTTCTTCTATAAATTTTCCATCTCTTGGTGCTCTTGAATCGGCAACAACTATTCTATAAAATGGTTTTTTCTTTGATCCCATTCTTTTTAATCTAATTTTAACTGCCATAATTTCCTCCTTAAAATTTATTTAAAAAAAGGTAAACCGAATTTTCCTTTTTTCTTAACCCCTTTAGTCATCTCTTGCATTTTTTTCATCATTTTTTTACTTTCTTTAAATTGTTTTAACAACTTATTAAGAGCAGTAATATTTGTACCAGATCCTTTTGTAATTCTTTGCTTTCTTGAATTATCTAAAATATCTGGATTTTCTCTTTCTTTTCTTGTCATAGATAAAATCATTGCTTCTATCTTATCTAATTCTTTTTCATCAACATTTACATTTTTTAACATTTTAGAATTAACTCCCGGCATCATAGCAAGTAAATCTTGAATCGGTCCCATATTTCTAACTTGTCTCATTTGATTTAAAAAATCTTCAAGAGTAAATGTTTGTTTTCTAATTTTTTCTTCAAGTTCTCTAGTTTTCTTAAGATCGAATTGCTTTTGAACTTTATCAATTACTGATAATATATCTCCCATTCCTAAAATTCTTGATGCCATTCTATCAGGATAAAATGGTTCTAAATCATCCATTTTTTCACCAACACCAACAAATTTTATAGCTTTTTTAGTTATTGCTTTTATTGATAAAGCTGCTCCACCTCTTGCATCACCATCTAACTTAGTCATTATTACACCAGTTATATCAAGCGTATCATTAAAAGATTTTGCAACATTAACAGCATCTTGTCCTGTCATGGAATCTACAACTAATAAAATTTCAATAGGATTTAAACTTTCTTTAATAGACTTAAGTTCGTCCATCAAAACTTCATCTATATGTAATCTACCAGCAGTATCTAAAATTACAATATCATTAGAGTTAGAATTAGCATATTTTATAGATTCATTTGCTATTTTAGTTACATCTTTACAATTTTCAATTGTAAAAACTGGAACATTTATAGATTTCCCAACTACTTGTAATTGTTTAATTGCAGCTGGTCTATATACATCACATGCAACTAAAAGTGGTTTTTTATTTTGTTTTAAAAAATATTTACAAAGTTTCCCTGCATGTGTAGTTTTACCAGCACCTTGAAGCCCACAAAGCATTATAATTGTAGGCGGTTTAGATGAAATTTGTATTTTTTCTTCTTTTTCACCCATAAGAGCTGTAAGCTCTTCATTTACAATTTTTACTACTTGTTGACCTGGAGTTAAACTCTCCATTACTTCTTTTCCTATTGCACGTTCTTTTACACTAGAGATAAAATTCTTAACAACCTTAAAATTAACATCTGATTCAAGTAAAGCAAGCTTTACCTCTCTCATTACTAAGTCAACATCTTTTTCAGTAAGTTTTCCTTTACCTCTTAATTTATTAAGTGCATTTTGAAGTTTTTCAGATAAATTCTCAAATATCATTCTATCACATCCTATAAATTACTTTTGATAATTTCGTTATTTTTATTTTGAATAATATCTAGAAGTTTAAATAAATCATCTTTATCTTTATCTTTAGAATCTAAAATCATTTTATTAATTTCTTTCAAAATAGAATTTATTTTATTAAACTTTTCAATAATTTTTAATTCTTTTTCATAAAATTGTAATTTTTTTTCTGATCTATTTAAAATATCTGATATACCCTGTTTTGAATTTCCATTTAATTCTGCAATTTCCCTAAGTGACAAATCTTCATTACAATATTGATCAACTACATCATATTGTTTTTTACTTAAGAGTTTTCCATAATAATCAAATAAAACTGCTACTTCAACTATTTTTTCCATATTTTCTCCTAATAAGATTAAAAAAATCCTACAGCAATATAATTTTTAAAAAAACACAAGGGGTCAAGTTTTTTTCTTGACCCCTATATTATATCATTATTTAAATTTTTGTCAAGTATTTTTTTAAATTTAATTAAAAATTTTTAATCATCCAACATACTTAACTGATTTTCCATTTTTTGTCTAATTTTTTCTTTTTCATAAAAACACTTTCTACAAAGTGGTTCATACGACTCTTGTGATCCAAGTTTTATTCTTTCTCCATCATGAGTTTTTCTATAACTTACCCATGCATCCATTCCACAATTTGCACAAACAGCATGATGTTTATATAAATAATCCACTCTTGGCATTATTTCTTTTACAATTTCAAAAGGTTCAGATTTAAAATCCATATCAAGACCTGCTAATACTATTGTAAATTCATTTTCTAAAAAACAATCTAAAATCTTTATTATATCTTTTATATCTCCTTTTATAAATTGTACTTCATCAATTCCTATTACAGTCGCTTTACTTGTTTTCATATAATCAACAATATCATAAATACTTTCTACATTAACAGCATTCATTTTATTATTATCATGAGTAACTATTTGTTGCTTAGAATATCTATTATCTAATTTTGGTTTAAAAACTACAGTATTATACTTTGCTATTTCAAATCTATTTAAATCTTTCCAAAGACTTGAAGTTTTTCCAGAAAACATACTACCTGTATGTAAAATCATTTTTCCTTTGTATTGATGCATATTAACCCTCAAATTTTTCTGAAATTATTTTAATAATAACTATATCATCTATAGGTCTATCATTAGAACAGTTAACAGATGCTATTTTATCTACTATGTCCATTCCTTTAAAGACTTGTCCAAAAACAGAATGCTTATAATCAAGCCAAAAAGCTCCGCCATTTTTTTCATATAAATCAATAATTTCATCTGTATATAAATCATCTTTACTATTTTTTAAATAATTTATATATTCTTTAGAAATATTACTATTTTGAACTATAAAAAATTGACTACCATTGGTATTAGGACCAGCATTTGCCATACTTAATGCTCCTCTAAAATGTCTTAAATCAAAATTAAATTCATCTTCAAAAGGAGCCTTCCAAATACTTTCTCCGCCCATTCCTGTTGCAGTTGGATCACCTGATTGTATCATAAAATCTTTTATTACCCTATGAAATTTAACATTATCATAATATCCACTTTCTGATAATTTAATAAAATTTTCACAAGATTTTTTTGCCTTATCCTCAAATAATCTGAAATATATATCTCCTAAAGTTGTTTTCATTATATAAATTTTTTCGCCTATCTTAGGTAGTTGAAGTTGTTGCATTATCTATCTATCCCCTTTTATAATTTTTTCTTAAAATTGCTCTATATACCAAAGTAATATATTTTCCTTTTAAAAATTCAGCATCTTCAAATTCTCCTTCAATTTTAAGACCACATTTTTCCATAACTCTACCAGATGCTATATTTTCTTTCCTATGCATTCCATATACTCTATTTACTTTTAAATAATTAAAAGCATAATCAAGCATAAAATTTAATGTTTCACTCATATATCCTTTATTCCAATATTTTCTATTTAAAACATATCCAAAACATAAAGAATTATTTTTTATTTCTGGCATAAATTCGAAAGCTCCAATACATTTATTAGAATTTTTTTCAACTATTGCAAAAATATATTTATTAGCAATAAAAATATCCTTTAAAATTTTTTCACTTTCTAACAAACTTTTATGAGTTTCCCATGTAACATATTTAGAAACTTCTTTATCACTTCCAAATTCATAAACATCTTCTAAATCATCTAAATTAAAATTTCTAAAAATTAATCTCTCGCTTTGCATAATTCCTCCTTATCAAAATTAATAGCCGTTTTTTTTAAAATTTGAAAAAAATACTCATCTGGTAATTTAAAAAAATTCATATTTTTTTTAGTAATTGGATGAATAAAATTTAAACTATAAGCATGTAACATTTGTCCTTTTGCTTTTATTTTTTCATTTTTATTTCCATAAGTTTCATCACCTACTATAGGGTGGTTTAAACTACTAAAATGAACTCTTATTTGATGAGTTCTACCCGTATGAAGTTTAATATCAACTAGAGAATATTTTTCATTTTCAGCTAAAATACTATATTCCGTAATTGCCATCTTAGCATTTTTTGAATTTACACTCATTTTTTTTCTATCTTTTTCATCTCTACCTATAGGTTTGTTTATTATTGAATGCTTATTTATAAAAACTCCATTACAAATAGCAAGATACTTTTTATTTATCTCTCTATTAGAAAACATTTCAACAAGTTTTAAATGAGTTTTATCATCTTTTGCACAAACTATAAGACCAGTTGTATCTTTATCAAGTCTATGGACTATTCCTGGACGATTTGGATTTATCATAGATAAGTTACAATGATTTAAAAGTGCATTTACTAAAGTATGTTCTTCATTTCCATTAGCTGGATGAACAACCATATTTCTATCTTTATTTACAACAATCATATATTCATCTTCATATATAATATCCAAATCTATATCTTCAGCAATTAATTCAATTTTTTTCTTCTGTGGAATAGAAATTATAATTTCATCTCCTATTTCTAAAATAATATTTGGTTTTACATTTTTACCATTTACAAAAATTAAATTTTCTTTTATTAATTTTTGAATAGCAGTTCTTGATAAATCAGAAATTTTAGAAGATAAAAAAACATCACATCTTATTTTTTTATCACAAATAAATTTTAATTCTTTCATGGTTTAATTCTCCAGTCTATAGGTTTAATACCATTATTAATTAAAAAATTATTAGTTTTTGAAAAAGGGTGACTTCCAAAAAATCCCTTATTTGCAGAAAATGGAGATGGATGAGGACTTGATATAATAAAATTATTTTTATTATTTTCTATTAAAAATTTTTTTGATATAGCAAAATTTCCCCAAAGAATAAAAACTTTAGGAAAATCAAATTTTGAAATTATATTTATAACTTTATCTGTAAAAATTTGCCAACCTATATCTTTGTGAGAATTAGGCTTTCCTTTTTCAACTGTAAGAGTTGCATTTAATAAAAAAACACCTTGATTTACCCAAGATGTTAAATCTCCATGTTTAGGTAAATCAATTTTTAAATCAGAATAAAGCTCTAAATATATATTTCTTAACGAAGGAGGAATTTTTTCTCCCTTATTTACAGAAAAACTCATTCCGTTAGCTTGATTTAGACCATGATACGGGTCTTGCCCTAAAATTACAACTTTAATATCATTAGGATTAACTTTTTTAAAAATATTAAAAACAAGCTCTTTAGGTGGAAATATTTCTTTTTTAGAGTATTCATGATTTAAAAATGATGTTATTTTTAAAAAATATTCTTTGTTAAATTCATCTTTTAAAATATCTGTCCAAGCTTTATAATTTTCATTCATACTAACTCTCCTTTTTTAAAAAAGAAAAAAATATAAGTAAAATACATGATATTGAAATATAAATATCTGCAAGATTAAAAACTGGAAAGTCATACAATCCTCCCAATGAAGAATGTATAAAATCAACAACAAAAGAATATCTTATTCTATCAATACAATTTCCTATAGCTCCAGTTGCTATTAAAATATATAAGATTTTTTCAAACAAAGAAATTTTATTTTTATATTTATTTATATAAATTAAAATTGCAACAAATGCTACAATGGATAAAATTATAAATAAAAATTTATATCCTTTAAAACTTCCAAAAGCAACACCTGTATTTTCAACATAACTAAATTCTAACCATTTATCTATAATATTTATAGAAACAGAATTTTTCAAATTAACTACCGCCCAATATTTAGTAATCTGATCTAAAATAAGTGCAATAAATAAAACTATATAAATCATTTATACCTCTTAACATTCACAATATATTTATCTTTTTTTGTCGTTCTTTCAACAACTCCAACTTTAAACTTTCCAACTTTTCTGATAGAAATAATATCATCCGAACTTACTTTTTTATCAAAATCATTACATTCATTATAATTTAACTTTACATATGAATTTTTTATAAGTTTTTTAGAAACTTCTCTTGATGTTTTTGATAATTCTTTCACAAAACAATCTAGCCTAAAACTTGAAACTATGATTTTTTCATTACTAAATTCTCTAAAATTCTCAAAAATAAAAATATCATCTAAAAGTTGAACTTCAACATCTTGTTTTAAATGCTTAATTCCATTTGAAAATATAAACTTACCAATAGGTTTTAAACAATAAACATACCAATAGTTTTCTATTTTTATTATGTCACCTATTTTTTCACGATTTATTCCCAAATGCAAAATGTTACCTAAAATATTTCTATGCTCCATATTATCTAAATCTTTAAATTTTATAATTTCTAAAAAATTTTTTAAATCATAATCTTGTTTATAAAAAACTATCAATTTTCTATCATAATCTTCATTTTTAAATATTATATCATAATCTATATCAAGCTTACTAATTATCTTATATGCAAAACTAAATTCTAAAGGTGTAAGAAAATCTGAAACATAAATATTTTTTCTTTTTTCCATAGAAATAAGACCATCTAGTAATTTATTGATGGTCTTTTTTACTTCTATGTTGTTTACTTTATCTAAAAATTCAATTTTATTAAAATTTTTCATTTATTATAATTGATAAAATCCATTATTTTCAATTTGATCTTTTACTTTTCCATCAATATCTACACCTTTTGGAGCTAAGATAAAAATATCTTTTGTTACTTTTTGAATTTTTCCATTTAAAGAATAAATACCACCACTTACAAAATCAAATATTTGTCTTTTCTTATCAACTTCTAACATTTCTAAATTTAAAACTACAACTTTTCCTTTCAAAACATCATCTAAAACTTGAGTTCCATCATCAAATGTTATAGGTTCTCTAATAGAAATCAAAAATCTACTCATATTAGGCATAGAAACAACATTTGAATTTTTTTCAGCTGTAACTTTTGATGAAAAACCATCTTTAGAATACTTTTGTCCTAAAGGTGATTTTACACTTTCAGATTTTACCTCATCATTTTCATATTCATCATATTCATCTTCAATATCATCATTTCCAACAAATTTCTTAATTTTATCCATAAAACTTGCCATAAACCAGACCTCCATTTTAATATATTTTTATATTAAGTAAAATTAAATTTTACTATAATCTCTTTTGCCAAAAATAAGAGTTCCAACTCTTATAAGATTAGCACCTTCTTCAATAGCAACTTTAAAATCATTACTCATTCCCATAGATAATATCTTCATTTCAACATTTTCATAATTTTCTTTTGCTATTTTATCAAATAATAATTTCATTTTTCTAAAATAAATTCTTGTATTTTCCGCATCTTCAAAATAAGGTGCAACAGTCATAAGACCTTGTACTCTAACATTATCTCTTTTGGAAATTTCTGATAAAAAATCAAATAAATCTTCTTCAAAAATACCATACTTAGATTCTTCTCTAGCAATATTTATTTCAACTAAACAATTTACAATCATATTTCGTTTTTTTGCTTCTTGTTGGATTTTATCTAATAGAGAAATACTATCTAAAGAATGTATAAGAGAAACCTTATCTATTATATATTTTACCTTATTTGTTTGCAAATGTCCAATCATATGAAATTTTATTTTACTATTTTTAAAATATTCATACTTTTGTAAAATTTCTTGAACTTTATTTTCTCCAAATGTATAAAATCCACTAGAAATAACATCTTCCATATCATAAACTGATTTTGTCTTTGATACAGGAAGCAAAAAGACATCATCAACATTTCTATTTGCTTTTTTACAAGCATCACAAATAGCCTTTAAAACATATTCTATATTTTCTTTCATGATTAATTTGAAATTTCTCCTTTTTTAACCAATCTTGCATCTTTTAAAATATTATAAAAAGGTCCAATATAACTTTTTATAGCATCTATATATACTTTATCATTTACGTTATCAATAAACTTAACAACAACCTTAATTTTTTTCATATTATTAAAAGAATCAACAGAAATTATATAATTTTCTCCATCTTCTTGCATTAAAGAACTTTTAGGTAATTCATAAATTTTATTAAAAGATTTTTCTATATTAACATCTAAAAATCTTTTATCTAAAATTTCATCAAATCCAGAATAAAATTCAAGTACAAATAAATCACTAGAAGAATTTCTTTTTATTTTTTTTACAATTCCTTCAAAAGAGTCGCTCCCAAAATTAACCAATAAACTACTATTTACATCAACATCACTTATCATATCATGTTTAGTTTTTAAACAAAGATAATACCTTAAATTATCTACAATCTTAATTCCTGAAATAAAAGAAGAACTTTTAGAATTTTCAAAATTAAAGTCATCTTCATCTAATAAATCTATAATAGAAAAATCATAAATATTTTCAAGACCATCTATCTTGTTAGATACGACTCCAGAATTTTTTGACAAAATCTTTCCAGTTTTAAAGGTATTATCTAATAATGAATATCTAAAAAGTTTATCCTTAACATAAACTTTCTTATTTGGAACAACTTTAGATATTTTATTAACTTCAGAAAAAGCGTTGAAAAAATTTTTTTCTCTTATATAATAAGATATACCATCTAAATTAAAGTTTTTTGAATCAGAATCTTTTTCATCAAGTTTTTCATTAAATTTATCAATTACAGAAGATACATGATTTTTTAAATTTTCATCAACATTTGAAACATCTACATCTGCTAGTTCCTTATTAACATTTATTTTTAATCCATCTTCTTTAAAGTCATTTTCTCCTAAATAATATAGATATTCATCTTTTATAACCAATGCTCTTGCTGGAAGATTTATTGTCTTTGTTTTTGGCTCTTTTAACATTATGATTTTATCTTTAAAATTAGATTTTAAAAAAATATTTTTTGCAAAAAAGATACAAACTAAAACTAAAAAAATTAAAAATAAAATATTTTTACGTTTTTTTAATAAATGTTTAATTTCAAATTGTTTTTTCATATATATACCTAATTATATCATAACACTTAAATATAAACAATGTTATCTATTTTTATAAATTATATCCTCTCTTTTAGGTCCATTAGAAATCATTGTAACTGGAACTTCTAATTCTTTTTCTATAAATTCTATATATTCTCTACATTTCAATGGTAAATCTTCATATTTCTTTATTCCTCTTATATCAACTTTCCATCCATCTAAAACTTTCCAAACTGGTTTAGCTTTTTCTAGAAGATGAGTTGTAGGAAAATCTTTATATACAGTTCCATCTATATCATATCCAACACATACAGGAATTTTATCAAGATAACTTAAAGCATCAATTACTGTTAAAACAACTTCTGTACTAGATTGAACTCTACAACCATATCTACTTGCAACTGCATCAAAGTATCCAACTCTTCTTGGTCTACCAGTTGTAGCTCCATATTCTCCTTTATCTCCACCACGATTTCTTAATTCTTCAGCTTCTTTTCCAAATATTTCACTGATAAAAGCACCAGCACCTACTGCACTTGAATAAGATTTAACAACTGTAACTATATCTTTTATTAGATAAGGTGCAATACCAGCACCTACAGCTCCAAATCCAGCTAAAGTTGAAGATGATGTAACCATTGGATAAATTCCATGATCTGTATCTTTCAAAGAGCCTAATTGACCTTCAAGTAAGATATTTTTTCCTTCTTTAATTGCATCATGTAAAAATTTTGAAGTATCACATACATAAGGCTTAATTTTTTCTCTCCATGAAAGCATAAGTTCATATAATTCTTTTGCATCTATTTTATCTTTTTTATATAAATTTTCTAATATAATATTCTTATATTCAACAACTCTTTGTACTTTTTCAAATAAATTATCATCAAATAATTCATTAACTTGAAATCCTATTTTTGCATACTTATCAGAATAACATGGTGCTATACCAGATTTTGTAGAACCAAATGAATTTTTTCCAAGTCTTTCTTCTTCATAAGTATCAAAATCAATATGATAAGGCATAACCAATTGTGCCCTATCTGAAACTAATATTTTAATATCTGGAACATTCTTTTCCTTTAACGATTCTATTTCTTTAAGTAAAAATGGTATATTCAATGCAACTCCATTTCCTATAACAGATGTTGTGTGTTTATAAAATATTCCTGAAGGTAATAAATGCAAAGCAAATCTACCATATTCATTTATTATAGTATGTCCTGCATTGGAACCTCCTTGAAATCTAACTACAATATCAGCATTTTCTGCTAACATATCTGTTATTTTACCTTTACCTTCGTCTCCCCAGTTTGCTCCTACTACTGCTTTAATCATAATTTCCTCCTAATTAAAATAAAAATTTATAATAAAATCCAATATTATACAAATAAATAGTCCACAAAAAAAACACACTACCAATTATCGACCCAAAAATAACATCAGAAAACCAATGTACTCCAACGATAATTCTGCTTACAGCTATACTAAGTCCAAAAATTATCCCAACAGAAAGCCAAAATATATAACTATCATATCCAACAAATAGTATATGCATAATTGTTGGATAAAAACTAAGTCCTATACATGAATGCCCACTTGGAAAGCTATATCCCCAATATTTTATATCGGACTTTGTAACAGGTCGTTCTCTTCTAAATAAAAATTTAAAAGTATTTAAAAAAATCATATTAAATAATGATGAATTTAAAATTGCTGTTGCAAGAATAAATTTTTTTTCACAAACAGCATAAAAGAAAATCGGTAATATTATAATAAGTGAAGTTACAACATCTCCCATTGACGTTATATGTTTCATAGAAGTTTTAAGAAATCTTAAATTGTCTTTTAGAAAAAAATTTTTAATCTTTAAGTCAAGTTTAAAATCTTTAAATTTCAATATATTTCCTACTATCGTAGTCAATAAAAGCATTATAATTGTATAAGATACTAAAAACTTCATCAATTCCTCCAATAATTGTTATATAAATGAATAAACATACAAGAAATTAAAACTCCAAGTAAAAGTCCAACCAAAACATCGCTAACCCAATGTACTCCAAGTATAATCCTACTAAAAGAAACAAAAAAAACTAAAATATATAAAAAACAATTTATATATTTAATATTAAGTTTTTCTTTTAAGATATAGCCTAATGTTAGGTAAAAACTACTCATATTCATTGCATGGCCACTTGGAAAACTATAACCTTTCATATATATAACAAAAAATTCTTTAGGTCTTACTCTACAAACTATATGTTTTATAACTTCATTCATAATATATGAAAATAATATAGCTAATATCAATATTATAATCTCTTTTTTTAATTTTTTATAATATAAATATACAAAAATTAAAGGTAAAACAAAAAAATAAGTTTTTTTATTTCCAATATACGTTATCGTCTTAATTAATTTTAAAAAAAATAAATTTGAAACAAAAAAATTATTATTTTGAATAAATTTCATAATCATATGGTCAAACTTTATGTTTTTTAAATAAAATCCAAAACATATAGTGCCTATAAAAATTAATATAAGAGAAATAACATATTTTTTAGTTATATATTTCATAAATTCCTCCTATGGCTAAATAATTATACCATATAATTACTTATTAATCAAAATTATACAATAAAAAATATCTTCTTTACGATATTTAAACGTAATGAAGATATTTTTTATTTATTAAATCATAAATATTACAAATTATTTCTATTTTTTTTAGGTTTAACTAGCCAAAATCCCAAATTCATTATAACTACAATTATACATACAAATGCTAAAGATATCCAAAAACCTAAATCTATACCTAACCATTTTGTTGTTCCAAATATATAAATCCATATTTCTTTCCAATCCATAAACTTCTCCTCCTACAATAATTTACCATAATATCTAACATATGCTTTTTTTATACTTGTAGCTAATACCATATATAATAAAATACAAGGTATCAAATACATAAAATATGAAACAGGTAATGCTCTAAATCCTAAAGCAGTGCCTAAAGGAGTAAATGGTATTATTGTTAAAACAAAAATTGCTGTCATTGTTAAAAAAGTTAATGGCATAGAAGCGTGTGAATGTATAAAAGGTAATTTAGGAGTACGAATCATATGAATAACAAGTGTTTGACTCCACATTGATTCAACAAACCATCCAGCATGGAATAATCCCATATAAGCTGCTTGCATTTGTAATAATTGAGTGCCAGTATAATATGCTGAAAGATCGTTAAACAATACTCCATTTGAAATAGTCATAGGGCATATTATAAAATACATAAATATATATGTTGTAAAGTCAAAAATAGAGCTTGTAGGTCCAAGCCATAACATAAAACTACCAACACTTGAAGCATCCCATTTTCGTGGTTTTTTAATAAAATCTTCATCTACATTATCCCAAGGTATTGCATTACATGATAAATCATATATTAAATTTAATAAAATTAAATGTATACTCATCATAGGCAAAAATGGTAATAATGTTGATGCTGCAAGTACAGAAAATACATTTCCAAAATTAGAAGAAGCAGTCATTTTAATATATTTAATCATATTAGCGTATGTTTTACGACCTTCTTTTATCCCTTCTTCAAGAACCATTAAGTTTTTTTCAAGCAAAATAATATCTGCTGATTCTTTTGCAACATCTACTGCTGTATCTACTGAAATTCCTATATCAGATTCTTTCATAGCAGAAGCGTCATTAATTCCATCTCCCATAAATCCAACTACATGTCCGTTTTCTCTTAAAACTCTAACTACTCTTGATTTTTGATCAGGTGTTAATTTAGCAAATACATTTATATTTTCTGCTACTTCTGAAAGTTCTATATCTGTTAATTGTGCCAAATCAGAACCAAGAATCATATTTTCGACTTCTAATCCTACTTGTTTACAAATTGTACGTGTAACTTTATCATTATCTCCTGTTAATATTTTTGTAGTAACCCCATAATTTTTAAGAGTTTTTATTGCTTTTGCTGCTGATTCTTTAGGTGGATCTAAAAATGCTAAATATCCCATAAGTACCATTTGACATTCATCTTTAACTCCAAAAACTCCCTCTGGTGCTGGATTACTCTTTTGTGCAACTGCTAAAACTCTAAATCCTTTTTCATTCAACGAATCAACTACCGCAAGTATTTTATCTTTAATTTCTTTTGTAAGAATTTTAACTTCTCTTTCAATTTCAACGAAAGAACAAATAGAAAGCATTTCTTCAACTGCACCTTTAGTAACCATTTGTGTTTTTCCAGCTTTATCTTTAACTACTGTAGTTAATCTACGGCGATTAAAATCAAATGGTATTTCATCTACTTTTACATAATTTTCAGATAAATCTACAAGACTTTTATCCATAGATTCTTCTTCTTCTGTTTTATGAATTATTGCTAAATCTACAAGATTTTTATATCCAGTTTGAAAATAACTATTTAGATAAGCATGTCTTAATACTCTAGTATCTTCATTTCCTTCAACGTTTAGATGATACTCTAAAACAACTTTATCTTGTGTTAAAGTTCCTGTTTTATCTGTACATAAAATATCAATCGCACCAAAATTTTGAATTGAATTAATATTTTTAACTATTGTTTTTTTCTTACTCATAGAAACTGCACCTTTTGCAAGAGATGTAGTTACTATCATAGGAAGCATTTCAGGAGTTAATCCAACTGCAATAGAAATAGCAAAAAGAAAAGCTTGTACCCAATCTCCTTTTGTTATTCCATTTATTAAAAATACTATTGGAACCATTACGAACATAAAACGGATTAAAACCCATGAAATTGAATTTATTCCTTTTGAAAAACTTGTTTGTACATTTTCTGTAGAAATTTCAACCGCCATGGAGCCAAAAATAGTATTATCACCTACGCTTATAACAACTGCAATAGCACTTCCAGATATAACATCACTTCCCATAAAAGCAATATTATTATAATCTGTTACTATTTGCTTTTTAGAACTTTCCTTATAAGTTTTTTCAATCGGTTCGCTTTCTCCTGTTAAACTTGATTGACTTACAAATAAATCTTTAGCATCTAATATACGAACATCTGCAGGCAACATATCTCCTGCTGATAAATGAATAATATCTCCAACTACAAGTTCATCTAATGGAATTTCTTTTTTCTCTTGACCTATTCTTGTAACAGTACATGTATTAGAAATCATTTCTAATAATTTTTTTGCTGCATTTCCACTTCTAGTTTCTTGAATAAATCTTAAAGTCCCAGATATAATTACCATAGTAGATATAATTGCAACTGTAATAAAATCAAAATCATCTTTTGAACTACCAAAAAGTTCAAAATATGGAAAAATCATATCTGTTACAGTGGAAACAAGTGCTAAACAAATAAGTATCAATGTAAATGGATTGATAAATGCTTGTAAAAGTTTTTTGCTCAGTGATTTTTCTTTTTCACGATTAACTTTATTACACCCAAACTTATCTCTACTTATTTCTATTGCTTCTTTTT
The DNA here is from genome assembly GCA_001552895.1 of Tissierellia bacterium KA00581. Taxonomy (GTDB): domain Bacteria; phylum Bacillota; class Clostridia; order Tissierellales; family Peptoniphilaceae; genus Parvimonas. The sequence continues at coordinate 73,588 of KQ959616.1, read as the reverse complement.
CAAGTCCTTTAAGTGATGTATGAAATTTTTTTAAAATTTCTTTTTGTGAATTAATTGCTGAAAACTCTATTATACTATTTTGTTCAGCACGTTTAATTTCTTTTTCTGCAATTTTTTTTGCTAATAAGCGATTATTTCTTTTAGCCATAATTTCACCTCCGTTTTTTATAATAAAATAAATTTATTTCCTTACATAGAATAACAAAAAATACTACAAAATAAAATGATATATATCTTGCGAATTTCTTGCTTTTAAAAAAAATAAGCAAAAAAGTATTAACCAGATACTATTTTTGCTTATTAATCAAATTAAAATATTATTTATAACTCTTCATTAAATTTATATCCAACTCCCCATATAGTAATTATATATCTTGGAGAATCTGGATTGGGTTCTATTTTTTTTCTTATTTTTCTAATAAATGCCATTATATTACTGTCGTCTAAAAGATAATTGTCATTCCATACTTGTTTATAAATTTGTTCTTTAGTAAAAACTTCCCCTCTATTTTTTGCTAAAAAATATAAAAGATCAAATTCTTTAGCAGTTAAATTTGCATCAATATCATTTACTGTAACTTTTCTTTTTTTAATATCAATCTTAATATTTTCAATTGTTAAAATTTCATCTTTTTCTATTAATGTATTTGTATTTTCTACTGGTATTATTAATACAGATGATATATCTCCATTTAATAAATTTTTAAACTCTTCTATCATAGATTTCGTATAGATACTATTTGGATAATCTTCTTTTAACCTGTCATAAATAAATTTAAGAAGGATTTTGTCAATATTTATTAAACTCATATTACCTTTCATAACTTCCTCCTTAAATTAATTCATTATTTTTTCTTTGATAAAAATACTTGACTATCGTAGTAAATAATGTATACATAATTACAACTAAAAGTAAAAATACAAAATAGACAATTGGTAACTTTGTAAGTCCTATTATAGATGCAAATTTTGTAAAAGTCATTGCTGTAAAAAATATTATTCCAAATATGGTTATAATTATTACTGGTCTTGATGGTCTACTTTGTATAAATGGTAACTTTTTAGTTCTTAAAAAATGTAATATCAAAACTTGTGTCCACATAGATTCTAAAAACCATCCTGTGTTGAATATTGCAATATACTTTGTTTGCAAATTTATATCAGTTATATTAAAAAATGTATTTCCCGTTATAGAAGGACATAAAATATAATACAAAAATATAAAAGTAATAATATCAAACAAAGAACTTATAGGGCCAAAAGTAAGCATAAAACTAGTAAGTCTTTTAGCTGACCATGTTTTTGGCTTTATTAAATCAATATTATCAACATTATCCCAAGGTATTACAATACAAAGTGCATCATATAATAGATTTAACATTAATATCTGAATAGACATCATCGGAAAAAATGGTAAAAAGACACTTGCACAAACTATTGACAATATATTTCCAAAATTAGAACTTGCTGTTATCTTTATGTACTTAAGCATATTGGTAAAAGTTTTTCGCCCTTCTATAATTGCTTTATTTAATATGTTTAAATCATTTTGTAAAAGCACTACATCAGATGCATCTTTTGCAACATCAATAGCTGTATCAACAGAAATTCCAATATCCGCTTCATTTAAAGCAGAAATATCATTTATGCCATCTCCTAAAAATCCAACTACATGTCCATTATCTTTTATACATTTAACAATTCTTGATTTTTGTTCAGGAGTTAGCTCAGCAAATATATTATTTTTTTCTACAACATCAGATAATTCAGCATCAGAAATATCATTAATTTCATTTCCTGTAAAAACTTTAAAAGAATCTATACCAACCCTAGTACAAATAGATTTTGCTACAGAAACATGATCTCCTGTAAGAACCTTAGGAATGATATTTAAATTTTTTAAAGATTCTATAGATAACTTTGCAGTAGACTTCGGAGAATCAAAAAAAGCTAAATATCCCATTAAAATCATTTCTCTTTCATCGTCATAATGTAATTGAGAATTTAAAGTTGTTTTTCTTGCGATTGCAATTACTTTCATACCATAATTTAACATTTCATCTACAACTACTTTAACACTATCATACATATCCTTATTTATAGGTAAAATTTTATTATTATACTCAAAATAACTACAACGACTTATTACATTTTTTATATCACCTTTAGTAATTATTTGATATTCTTTTTTATCAATATCATTTACTAAAACACTTATAAATTTTCTATTATAATCAAAAGGTAAATCATCTAATTTTTGGTAATTTTCTAATAAATTTTTATAATAAAATTCTTTCTTAGGCATAGTATCACAAGCTAAAATCGCACTATCTATCGGATTTCTAATGCCAAAGTTATAAGAACTATTTAAATATGCATAATCTAATACCTTAGAGCTTTCATTTCCTAAAATATCCATATAATATTCTAATAAAATACTTTCATTAGTTAGTGTTCCAGTTTTATCCATACACAAAATATCCATACTACCAAAACTTTGCATAACACTAATATCTTTTACAAAAGTTTGATTTTTTTGCATAGAAATACTTCCCTTTGTCAGGCAAGTGGTAACAACCATTGGAAGCATTTCTGGAACTAACCCAAAAGAAATTGATACAGCAAAAAGTAATGATTTAATCCAATTTCCCTTTGTAATTCCCAAAGCAATAAATACAATTGGGATAAGAACAAACATAAATTTAAGCATAACCCATGTAATATCATTTGCTCTTTTTTGAAACAATTTTATTGAATAAAAAGATTTATTCGACATACTACCATATAAAGTTTCTTTTCCAACTCCAATAACAATTCCTTGTAAAGTCCCACTTACTATAGTAGTGCCCATAAATGCAATATTCGAATAATCAGTAATAGCTAAATCATTATTTTTAATAAAATTTATAGAATCTTTCTCTAATAATTCACTTTCGCCAGTTATAGTCGCTTGAGAAATAAACAAATCATTTGCTCTTGTAATTCTAACATCTGCAGGTAACTTTTCTCCTGCAGAAAAAAAGACTTTATCACCAACAACTAATTCTTCTGCTAAAATTTCACTTATCTTACCATTTCTACAAACAGTAACAGTCTCTTTAACTAGTTTTTTTAAATTTTTTATTGTATTTTTTGCATGAAGTTCTTGTGGCAATCTAATAAATCCACTAATTGCTATCATAAAAAATAATATTATAGTTGTAGCTGAATTTTTCATAGAATAGGAATGTAATGAAATATTAGATATATAGGATATAACTACTAAAAAAAACAATATACTATTAAATGGATTTATAAATGAGCGAACCACTCTGTACAAAGTAGTATTAGTTTTATCTTCTATAAAATTATTTTCACCATATATTTTTCTAAAATATTCAACTTCTTTTTTTGTAAGTCCATTATCACTTATTCCCATATCAGCATATAAATCATCAACTTTAATATCGGAATATTTTCTTATACGCTCGTAATATTCTTTATTACTCATTAAACATCTCCAACTAAAAATTAGTAATATTAATTAATCATAATATAAAATACATCACTTATTATATTCTAATCAACAACATTAATATATTTTATATAATCATCATATATAACTTTTGCCAAATTATTTTCATTATGTTTTACATAATAAGAACTTTTTTTTAATAAATTTTCTTCAATTATATTAATTTTCATATCTTTTATATAATTTTTTTCATAATTTGTTAATAATATCTGTCTAGAATTAAATTTATTATATCTTTGTTCTAAATTACTAGATATTTTTTCATTGTTTACAACAATAGTGTCAATCTTAAGACCATTACAATGATTTAAAATAGCTTGTATATGTTCTAATACAGAATAGTTGTATGTTTCTGCAGGTTCTGTCATAATATTTAGAACATAATATATCTTTGCTTTTGTTTTTTTCAAAGCAAAAGCTATATTAGAAATCAATAAATTAGGAATTATAGAAGTATATAAGCTACCTGGACCAAGCACTATAATATCTGAATTTAAAATTTCATAAACAACTTCATCTAAAGGCTCAACATATTCTGGAGAAACAAAAACTCTTTTTATCTTTTTATTGTTCTTATTTAAAAGTGCAATATTACTTTCTCCCTCTATTATTGTTTTATCTTCAAGCTCTGCAAAAAGAGTTATATTATCTAAAGAAACAGGAAGAACTTTACCAGTTATAGCTAAAATATTAGAAGTTTCTTTTATTCCATTAACAAAATCTTTATATATATCTGCCATAGCAACTAAAAATAAATTTCCAAAACTTTGACCCTTTAAATTTCCCTCTTTAAATCTATATTTCATAAGTTTTTCCATAGATTTCTCTGTATTTGCAAGGGCAATTAAACAAGCTCTTATATCTCCTGGAGGAATAATTTTCAAATCTTCTCTTAACATTCCAGAACTTCCACCATCATCTGCAACGGTTACAATAGCTGTTATATTTTTAGTATACTTTTTTAATCCCTTTAAGATAGTTGAATTACCAGTTCCTCCACCAATTGTACAAATTTTTATATCTTTTAAATTTACCATAATCTTTGATCCCTATGTGAAATATGAACAGTTAAATATTTAATTTTTAATTGTTCATAAAGTTTTTGTGCAATACATACAGAGCGATGCTTTCCACCCGTACAGCCAATACCTATCGTAAGCATACTTTTACCTTCTTTAATATATTTTGGAATTAAAAATTCTAAAAGATTTATAACTTTCTCTACAAAAATATTAGAATCCTCAAATGAAAAAATAAAATTTTTTATTTTTTCATCTGTTCCATTTAACTCTTTTAATTCTTCAATATAATAAGGATTTTCTATAAATCTAACATCAAAAACAAGGTCTGCTTCTAACAAAATTCCATTTTTAAAACCAAATGACTCTATATTTATATTAAGTCCCTTTTTATTTCCGTTAAAAAAAATTTTATTTAACTTATTTTTAAATTCTGAAGTTGATAAACGACTTGTATCAATTATAACATCAGAACAATCCTTTATATTATTTAACATTTTTCTTTCTTTATCAATAGATAGAGAAAGAGAAGTAGATTCAATTGGATGTGGTCTTCTAAGTTCTTTATAACGATTTATAATAACTTTATCCATTGCATCTAAAAATAAAATCTTTACATGACAATCCATTTTTTTTAAATTTTGAACTGTTTCATATAGTTCTTCAAAAAATCTTGCTCTAACATCAATCAATATAGCTAATTTTTCTATAGTTTTTTTAGAATTATTTATAAGCTCGATAAAATTTACAATAAATTGTGGAGGAAGATTTTCCATACAATAATATCCCATATCTTCAAAATGATTAAGTGCCAAAGTTTTTCCAGCGCCACTCATTCCAGTAATTATGATAGCTTGCATAATATTAATCCTCTAAAATCCTAACTTCTAGTTCCAAGTTAACTTTAAATTTTTCAAATACGGTCTTTTTAATATGATTAACTAAATCTAATACATCTTTACAACTTGCATTTTTTCTATTTATAACAAAACCTGCATGTTTAACAGAAACTTGTGCATCATTTACACTAAAGCCCTTTAATCCAGAATCTTCTATCAACTTTGCAGCGAAATATCCATCTGGTCTTTTAAAAGTACTTCCAGCAGATCCAAATTCCATCGGTTGTTTAGAATTTCTTCTTTCATTTAAATCTTCATAAAGTTCTTTAATTTTTTTATAATCTCCATTTTTAAGGTTAATAATTACTTTGGTTACAATAAAATTTTTATCTTGAATTACACTTTTTCTATAAGAAAAATGTAAATCTTCTGTAGATAATTTTAAAATTTTTAAATTATCTATATCTAAAACTTCAACACCAAAAACAACATCTTTCATCTCACTGCCATAAGCACCAGCATTCATGTATATAGCACCACCAATTGTTCCTGGTATTCCAGATGCAAATTCAAATCCAGACAAAGAATTATTTAAACTTGCATTAAAAATTTCTGATAATTTTGCTCCAGATTGAGCAATTATTTTATTTTTACAAACTTCAATTTTTGAAAATTCTTTTTTTAATTTTATTATAACCCCATTATATCCGTTGTCAGATACAAGAAGATTTGATCCATTACCAATTATAAAAAATTTCAAATTATTTTCTTTACAAATTTTTATTGTTTCTATAATATCATCTACACATTTTGGTTCTATAAGTGCTATACATTTTCCACCTATTCTAAAAGTTGTGTGATTTTTTAGCATTTCGTTATAAATAACATTACAATTTAATTTATCAAAAATCATTCATTTTCCCCTAACTTACTTTTATTTTTTATTTCATCTAATATTCTTTTATTAAGTTCTTTAGCAGCATTATATCCATACATTTTTTGTCTAATATTTCTTGCTGCCACTTCAACTATAAGTGCAATATTTCTTCCAGGCTTAACTGGAATAACAATATAAGGAAGCTCAACTCCTAATATAGTCTTATAACTTTCATCCAATCCTAATCTATCATATTCTTTATCATCATCCCATTTTTCAAGTTCTATAATAAAATCTATTTCTGCAGATCTTTTAATTGCACCTACTCCATAAAGTCTTTGGATATCTAATATTCCAATTCCACGAATTTCTAAAAAATGTCGAATATTTTTAGGAGATTGTCCATAAAGTTTATCATCTATTTTCATTATATCAACAGCATCATCTGCCACAAGCCTATGTCCTCTTGCAATAAGTTCAAGAGCAGTTTCGCTTTTACCAATGCTACTTTTACCAGTTATTAAAATACCCATGCCGAAAACTTCAAGTAACCCCCCATGTATTCTAATTTCTTCACTTAAAGCATACTCCAAAATAGCATTCATTTTTGATATTAACCTTGTACTACCATAATTACTTCTTAAAATAGTCCTATCATGTTTTTTAGCAAGAGAAAAAACTTCATATGGAATAGAAATAGAATATGTATATATAAGTGCTGGAATCTTATAAGAAAATATAGTATCAAATCTATCTCTTCTTTCATTAAAAGGTAAATATTTATTATAAAACTCATCTTCTGGCTGTCCAATTATCTGTATTCTCTTATAAGGAAAATTATCAAAAAATCCTGACAACTGAAGACCTGGTCTATTAATTTCATTTAATTCAATTTCTATTTTTTCAAAATCTGAAGACTTATAAATAATTTCTAAATCTAGTTTTTCAACTAAAAATTTCAAAGAAACACTTTTCATAATTAATCCTTTCTATTAAAAAAATTAAAAATATTATTTGCTGTTGTTTTATCCATTTTATCAACCATAAGAATTTCTTGTACACTAGCATTTTTAATATTAGAAATGCTTCCAAAATGTTTTAATAAATTAATTTTTTTAACATCTCCAACACCTTTTATTTCGTCTAATATTGAAATTTGCAATTTTTTATTTTGTAAACTTCTATGGTAGTTTATTGCAAATCTATGTACTTCTTCTTGAATATCATATAAAAATCTGTATATATTAGAATTAACTTCAAGCTCTATATAATTATCATCAAATACAATAGCTCTTGTTCTATGCTTATCATCTTTTACAAGTCCAATAACAGCAATGTTAAGATTTTTTTCTAAAATAACTTCTTTTGCAACGTTAAAATGTCCTTTTCCACCATCCATTATAATCAAATCAGGAGTTTGTGAAAAACTTGAATTTTTATTTTCTAATTTTTCATCAATTAATCTATCTAATCTTCTTGTAAGCATTTCTCTATGACTTGAATAATCATCTTGACCTTTAACAGTATTTATTTTAAATTTTCTATAATCTTTCTTACTTTTATATCCATTTTTATAAACAACCATACTACCAACATTAAAATCACCTGATATATTAGAAATATCATAACATTCTATTCTATCAAGTGTTTCAATAGACAATAAAGTTTTTAAATACTTTATAGCCTCTAAATATTTGAAATTTATAGACTTATTGTTAATCATATGTTTTGTAAGTATTTCTTTAGCATTTTTATTTAAAATAATCATCTGTTCATGTTTAATCCCTCTATGGGGAAACTTTACAAAAATAGAATTAAAAGAATAAATACTTTTTAAAAACTTTGAAATTTCACATAAAAATTTATCATTATCATAGTCAATATAAACTTCTTTAACTTTACAATTAAATCCTATATAAAATTGTCTTATAACATTTGAAAATAATTCATCAAAAGTTAAATTTAAATTATTCTCTACAATAAAATGTTTACTATCAACAACAAGACCATCATTAACGATAAATATTGCAACAACTAAAGTATTTTCAAAATAACTATATGAAATCAAATGATATTCTTTAAATTTTTTTATATTAAAAATTTGCTTTGAAAACAAATTATCGACTTCATACAAATAATCTCTATACTTAGAAGCTAATTCATATTTTTTTTCTATAGATGCTTCAAACATATTATTTTTAAGAATTTTTTTTATATCCGAACTATCTCCTTGCAAAAATTTTATAACTTTTTTTATTGTTTCATTATAATCATCTTTACTTATATTTTTAACACAAGGAGCACTACATCTATTTATATAATAGTTAATACAAGGTCTTTTTAAAAACTTTCCATTATCAAAATTAAGTTTACAATCTCTAATTTTATAAGCTAAAATAGAAAGTTCAACTAATTTTTCTAAATCGCTTACTGTAGGAAAAGGCCCAAAATATTGAGCCTTATCATCAAGTAAATCTCTAACCTTTAAAATCTTAGGAAATTTTTCATTTGTAATCTTTATATATGGATATTGCTTATCGTCCTTTAAATTTATATTGTATTTTGGTCTATTTTTCTTTATCAAATTTGCTTCTAAAACTAAACTTTCTGTTTCGTTATTAACTATAATATATTCAAACCTATAAATATTTTCAACCATAGCCTGTACTTTTTTATACCTACTATGATCAGAATTAAAATATGACCTTACTCTATTTTTCAAAGAAACACTTTTTCCAACATAGATTATCTCATTTTCTTTATTATACATTATATAAACTCCAGGAGAATCTGGAAGCTTTTTTAACTGTTCACTTATATCAAAACTTTTTAAATCTCTTTGCATTGTTCTTTTAAATATTCTAAATCATTTCCAGATAAATATGGAGATAATTTTTCAAAACAATTTTTATTATAATCATTAAGCCATTTTATTTCTTCATTAGATAATAAAGATTTATCAACAGGTCGTGTATCTATTGGAACAACAGTTAAATTTTCAAATTTTAAAAATTGACCAAATTCTGTCATTTCATCTTTTACACAAACCATTATACTTTCAATTCTTATTCCATGGCTTCCTGAAATGTAGATTCCTGGTTCATCTGATGTAACCATTCCTTCTTCCATTGGATAACTATTTGAAGCAAGAGAAATTCTTTGTGGTCCTTCATGAACATTTAACACATGTCCTACGCCATGACCTGTACCATGATTAAAATTAATTCTATTTTTCCACATATTATATCTAGTAAAAGCATCTAAATAACCACCATTTGTACCTTCTAAAAATTTAGCCGACATCAAAGTAATATGTGCTTTTAAAACTAAAGTATAATGATAAATTTCATCTTCTGTAAGTTTTCCAAGAGCAATAGTTCTTGTAATATCAGTAGTTCCATCTAAATAGTGACCACCACTATCAAGTAAATATAATCCCTTTGGCTTAATTGTTACAGGATGTTCATGACTTGGCTTGTAATGAGGTAATGATGCGTTAGCTCCATAAGCAGAAATAGCATCAAAACTATCTTCTATAAAAAGATCTCCTTGTTTTCTAAATTCTAACAATTTATCTGATCCTATCATTTCAGTTAAATTTCCAGTCTTACAACCAACTTCAACCCAATTTAAATATCTAACTAAAGCTACCCCATCTTTTATAAAAGCATTTTTCATATTTTCTATTTCTACTTTATTTTTATGTGCTTTCATAATAGAAGTTAAATTCAAACCGTCAACAATTTTAACAGTTTTATTTATAAGAGAATAAATTGCAACATTTGTCTTTTTGCTTTCCAAATATAAAGTCTTTTTAGGCTCTATTTTTTTTATATCTTTCTTTATTTCTTCATAATTTTTTACAGTTACGTCATTATCTTTAAAATATTCTAGTAATTGCTTAGATAATTTTTCTTTATCTATATACAATACACAACTATCTTTAGAAACTAATAGATATGAAATAACGACAGGATTACAATGAATATCATTTGCTCTAATATTTAAAACATATGCTATATCATCAAGAGAGCCGATAAAATGATAATCTATTTTTCTATCTTTCATCATAGTTTTAAGTCTATTAATTCTATCAATAGTAGACTCACCAGAATATTTTTCATCAAATATATAAACCTTACTTTCAGGCTTTGAAGGTCTACCTTCTTCATTCCAGATATCACCTATAAAATCTTTATCTGTAACAAAATCAAAATCTGTTAAATTATCCTTATATTTAAAATATTCATAAACTGAAATAGTATTACCATCAAAAGCAATTTTAGAATTTTTTTCTACGTTTTGTAACAAAAAATCTTCAATAGAAATAGAATCTGCAAGTCCCATTTTATAAAGTTCAACTTCACTTTTTGAAAGTTCATTTTCTGCTTGAAGAAAATATCTACCATCAGTAAAAAGAGCTGACTTTTTCATTGTTATCACAGCACAACCGGCAGAACCAGTAAAACCTGTAATAAATTCTCTAGTCTTATAATAATCCGCTAAATATTCCGATTGATGAGGATCTGAACTTGGTACTATATAAGCTGAAATATCATTCGCTTTCATTAATTTTCTTAATTTTGCAATTCTTTCGTTAATCATAAATTATCCCCCTTGAAAACTTTTAATTTACCTATATTATAACACTGTGAAATTAATATTTCAATTAAAATATAAATGTTAATTTTTATAATAGATATACTAGATAAAACAAAAGTTTTTAGTTAATTTATATTTTTAGATAAATATTATATGTATATTTCTTTTACATTTCCTTTTGTCTTTTCTTCTTTTTGAGCATTTAAAATATTAAAACTTGGCAAAATACTAGTTAAACTTATAGAAAAAAGCATTATAAAAGATATTATTTTTTTGTTATATTTTCCATTTTTACCTCCTTGTATTTCTTTAATTTTTTAAATCTTTTTAAAATTTTTATTTTATAGTGGGACTTTTTTTCTTTTCATTTATCATATTTCCTTTATTTTTTTATTTTTTAGGTTTTTATTTTATAAAAAACAAAAATTATTTGTTTACATTAAAGTGCTAAATCTATTTAGATATAAAAAAATGAAAAGCTTAATATGCTTTTCATTAATAAATTTTATATTTAATTAATTAAAGAGTTTCCATTTTTTCTACTTATTTTCCCAATAAAATCCTGCAGGGTCATTTTCAGATATTCCAAATCAAACAAAAGAATGACCTTTTTCAATAGCTAGTCCCATAACTTTTAAATCTGACCAATTACCTTTTCCTATTATTACATCATTATGTCCTTTATATTCTTTCCAACCTTCTTCTAATGCTTTTCTTGGAGTTATGTAATGTATAATAAAAAATAACTTTACTATTTTTTTAAAATCATTGATTATCTATTCTTGAACTAGCCTAATATGTAAAATATCTCTTGCAATGTTTTTTATATTTTTTAGAATTTTATTACTAATTCATTATATTTTAGCAAATGTTCTTTCTACACTTTCATCATTATTTAAATATTTATACAGTAAATACAATTCTAGCTCTAAATAGATATTTAATTCATTTAGATAATAATTTAATAGCTCAAGGAGTTTTACCTTTGGGTTAATTTTTTTGTATTTTTAATATAAAGGATTTACTTGCTTAGTAGATGAACATCAATACTTATAGTATCCATATGAGATTATTAAGATATTTTCAGACTTACCAATATACTTTTAAAAGTAATAATTTTAATAGTGTAAATCTATAAGTATATATTCATTGCATAATCTAATATATCTCTAATAGAACATAGCTCATTTTTTATTTTTATTTTTATCTTTAAACTCATAAGTATGTAATGAACTATATGGATAATTACATAATAATAATCTTACAATAATATAACTATCTAAACTAAAATTTATTCTAATTCCTTCTTCACCAAGTTTTACAAATTCCTCATATTTCTTTTCATCAAAGTTTTCAAATAATGAATACCACATCCATCTAACAAATTCTTCAATAATAAAATGAGAAACATATGAAGTCGATATTTCATTACACAATTCATCTACAAATTTTGGATTTTTTAAATCATCAATATCTTTTCTTGCTATAAGTTTATTAATCACACTTTTCCAAACTTTAAATTCATCAATTGCCATTACTCCTCTATAAGATCGTTCTGAATACGCAAGCCTAAAAATCAATACAACAACAATATCTTCTAGTTTCATGAAACTCAAAAGATACTCTAAAATATTATTTGTAATCAAATTTCCACTCATTAATATGTTCTTACTAATATTATTTCTTTCGTTAATAATATATTCTGGCAAGTGGTTATTTTTCATGCTATCATAAAATAATTTAACAAAAGCATTTTCTTTATTTTTATCATCAATAATATGTTCAAATAATATTTTAAATATTGGTGATAAATATCTATTGTTTTTATTTTGACAATCTACTTTACTTAAAACTTCAAATAAGTTCATCATACTTTTAATATCATTAAACTGGTTTAAGAAATTAATATTTCTAAACTTTTCTTCTAAAATTTCACATATTTTTGAAATGCATAAATTACTCTTTGTCTTATCTTCTTTAAAATAATATTTATTCCTTGTGTAATTTCCCCAAAATTTTTTTTTATATTCTGTATTTTGATATAAATTTTGTTCTATTTCTATTAATCTCCTTAAATCTCGGATTGCAATACTTATAATCCCTGATGGTAATACATCTAACTTATTTAGTGTATCCCATTTTATGTAATAATACAATTTAAGTGATTTCAAAATTCTGCTAAGTAAATGAGTATCAATAAAAAATTTTATCTTTTTATTTTTTTTCCATTTTGCATATTTATACACTTTATTTAGTAGATTGTCTATCTTATTTCCTTCACATTCAAATGCAATGTTATAAAATTCTATAATTTCAGAATCACTTGCACTAACTGCATCCCCACTATTAACAATGTAATTAATAACTCTTTCAACATTACTGTTAAAATTATTTTCTAATCCTAATATACTTTTCATATTTAAAATATTATTAAATATTTCTTTGAAATCTTGCTTAATCTCAATTTTTATTTTATACTTTTCAAATTGATTAGTGATTTTATATAAATAACTTTGCGAGAAATTTTTTCTGGATAAATCTACTGACTCTATCAAAAGTGCGGTGCAATAAAATGAGCTAACTATGAATGTAGCAAGCCATATTGAATCTATATATTTAATATGTGCAACTATTATTTCAACCATCTCATTTAATACTTTAGATTTGTATTTTAACTCAACAAAAATTGTGATAATTGGAATAATAGCAATTACCCAAAACAGTAGTTTAACTGGAAGTTCATTAAATCTTTTAAGCCAAAAATTTCTATAAAATTTCAATTTTTTTATATTATATCCTAAGTAGAAATTATCTTTATTATCAATATCTATCGTCTGCTTCTCTAAAAAGTTCGATATGAATGTAATTATTGATACTAATCCAACAGACATCAAAAACATATCTTTTCCTTTTATTTCTATAGGTATATTTTCATAAATCAATAATGCTACCAATCCTACTAACCATATTGAAATGTTTTTAATTGGATGCCTTATGATTTCATAAACAAAAAATAAAAATTTCATACACTTTCTACACCATGATTTGTATTTTAAGTTTTCTATCACAATTTGACACCTCTCTTCAAACTATATTTCTTTTCTTCCTGAGCTTTCATCTACTCCAATTTCTACATTGCTATGAAGTTTTATTTTAAATCCATTTCAAACTGGTTTTTGTATTAAACTTTGTTTTTACTTTCATCAAAAGTCTTCTTCAAAGCTTTTTCAGTAAATATAATAATTACAATAAAACTTACCATTTGAATCATTGTAATACCAAGTCCTATCCAACCTATTACATCAACTGGCTTACTAGTAACTGTGGGCATAATTACAATTGCTAATATCAATGAAGGAAAAAACACATAAAGTGAAATTTTTGAGCAATATTTTTGAGCAAAATCCCATGCGTTTTGATTTTGCATTGAACGTTTTGTTCTATATCCACTTACATTATTAATTGTTTTGATTTTTGGACATATATACCATGTTAATAATAATGATGTTGGTATCAGCAATGTAACTATAAACATAAAAATCCAAAATTTCATATTTTACCCCCCATTTAAGTTCAAATTTTTTATTTAATAATAATCACACAGACTCCAAATAAAATTAGGATAATTCCAATTATAAGTTCTAACAATCCAACTCTTTTAGCATATAATTTTGTTTTTCTACCTGCTTTATAATCTTCTTTAAAACCGTTGATTAGATTATACTTCTTTTTAAAATAAATCTCATATCCAAATGTAATAAATGTAGCCCCGAGAATTATTAGTATAATTTTTAATACTATAAACATCTTACCAATCCTCCAGTAATTTTTTATAAACTCGTAGTTATTTTTATCTAAACTAACTTTGCTTTGGACAAAAATAAAAAAACTCTAACAATCATCCTATTTCTTACATATACTAAATCTTAATCTTTACTATTTTCGTCTACTCCTCTACACTTGACAATAGAACTACTATTTCTATGTGGCTTGAGTGGTCAGTATGAATAAATTTAATGATTTTTCAAAAGCTTAGTATGTGGGAACATATCTATCTCTTATTATACAT
>KQ959616.1:0-58568 GCA_001552895.1 Tissierellia bacterium KA00581 | reverse complement strand
TATCTCTTATTATACATCATAAAATATTATTTCTTACAACCTTGACTTTAAGTATAATTCTGCTATAATTAGTTAAGGAACAAGCCTTTGCCATACGTGGCGGGGCTTTTTTTTATGAGGTGTGTATATGAGTAAACCGTTTAAAACTTATGATGAACAAATTGAAATACTCTCAAATAGAGATTTAGACATTAATAATCCAAAATATACTAAGATTAGTTTATCACAAGTTAATTACTATAACCTTATTAATGGCTATAAAGCTCTATTTTTAGATAATACATATTCTAACGAGGTAGAAGATGCATATAAAGCTGGTAGTAGTTTTGAAGAAATTTATTCTCTTCATGAAATGAATCTAGAATTAAAAGAAGTGGTTTTTTTCTTCTCTACTCCGTTTTGAGAAACTTCTAAAAACATCCTGTGCTTATCATTTTTCAGACTTACACAGAGATGGACTATATCCTTACTTACAAATTGAAAATTATTCTGAATCAAAGCATAAACTAAATTATGTTTTGAAAAATATAGGAACATTATCTAATGCCATAAGTAGGAAAAATAAAAATTCAAATGGCAAGAAACCTATTAAGCATTATATAAAAAAGCATGACCATATTCATCTTTGGGTTCTTGTAAATTTCCTTACTTTAGGAAATATATCTTATTTTTATAATTCCCTAGATGAATCTCTTCAAAATAAAATTGCTAGAGATTTTGGTGAAAGATATAAAGATAGTTACCAGTCTAGAGAAAAAATTAGTAAAACTGAACTTATAGACATAATTAAAATCTGTAATTTTTTCAGAAATGTTTCTGCCCGTGATGAAATCATGTATTCTTTCTCTATGTTTCGGGAGATTTTTATGTCGCGTTAGCATTCTTTTTGTTTTGAATTAAATTTTCTAATTTCGTTCATCGTTTTATCTATAACATCACTATCCAAGCTTGAGTACAACTTTTTATCTCCAATTATATAAAATTCTTTTTTTGCTCTAGTTGCTGATACGTTCATTATGTTTGGATTTTCAGATCCCATTGCCCACTTTGCAGCTCCCTTGCTTTTTTCATCTGCTCCTAAAACCAAGAATACTATTGGTGCTTCTTTTCCTTGGAATGTGTGTACTGTTCCTACATTTGTCGGACTGTCTTTACTGTCATATCTTGTAAAGTTGATATCTGTTGCAAGTTTTTTGGATAGCTTAAACGCAACATTTTTAAACGGCGATATTACATATACCTGGTCTTTCTTATTTTTATCTAGAATGTCTTTATTAGTTTCTGCTAATTTCTTGATTTTTTCTACCAAAAATTCACCCTGTTCTTTTACATACTTATTATCCGCAGATCCTCTAACATCATACCATTCTGCTTTTCCGTATAATTTATTTCCTTGAACCATGTTACCACCATAAGAGATTTCATTTGATATGTTGAACATTGGATACTTGCAACGTCTGTGTACCCATAAAGGAATTCCTATCCAATTTTCAGGATTGTTGATATCTTTATAAAATCCATATTGACTAGCTCTGTCTATCAGAGTTTGGGTGGACGCATCTTCTGATAGATAAGCTTGTCCAACTCCATAATTTTGTCCCAACAATCTAAGTATACATGAATCTAGTGTTAGAACTGGTTTGATTTGCGCTGGATCTCCAACTGCCATTACGTGCTTACATCTAAATATTGCTCCTACGCTTGCTTGTGGCAAAGCTTGACCAGCTTCGTCAATAAACAAATGTCCCAAAGAATTTGCTTGAATATTTGAAAACATCCTTCCCATACTTGCAAATGTGGAACTTATAACTGGAACTACCATGTTTATCCAGTTCCAAGCTTGCTGTATAACGATGTTTTTGTCCAAGTAAGTTTGTTGTTTATCCCATATTCTAGTTGCAGCTTCAATATTTTCTATATTTTCATACAAGAATTGTTTTCGAACTTTCAGTGCAATTATGAATAGTTCAGACTGAATTCTACGATACTCTTCATCAAACCAAGGATTACTCATTTGCAAATCATCATATGGCAGTGAAAAATCCAACACATTAACATCTGTATTTACAGATACATCCTTTAGATCTATGATTTTTGCTTCTAGTTTTTTGATTTCATAATCGTCCTTTTGAGTTGCTTGTACAATCTCTGAGTTTTTATCTTTTATAAGCTTATTTTCGTGCGAAATTTGAGATTCAATGGCTTTTAACTCTTGTACAAAATCATCTAGCATTGATTTTGTGGTTCTTTCTTTGTCTAATATTTGTAGCAGTTCGTCTGAATATTTTCTCATCTGCTCATTATATGTTTTTTTCCTACTGAATTGGAAAAATCCTGGTTTCTTTAATTTCAAAACATCAATGCTATTTTCAATCATTTTCTTATCTTCGCTTATATTTGACGATTCCTTGTTCAATTCATCAATTTTTTGACTTAGTTGATTCTTATTGGAAGATAATTCTTCTAATTGTACATTAATCTCATTTATAAAACTGCTCAATTCATTCTCTCTAATTTTTACATTTTTGATGAAGTCTGATTTTTTATTTAATAACTCGTATTCAAATTTTTCTAAAGAGGAGTATTTATCCGATATTTCTTGTCTTTTATTTCTATAAGATAATGCTTCATTGTATTTTTTCTCAAATTCACTATAGACATTATCATCAGAAATATAATTGCTTTTTAAATCATTAACCACATGTTTTAATGCAGTGATTATGTATTGCATGTTTTCTGATCTTCCACCTTCAAGAGAAAACAATCCCCAGAATTTTTCTTCTGAGTTTTTTTCAGATTCTAACTTTTCGATGTTTTTACCATTTTCTTTGACCCATTTTGTCGAAACTTTAGAGTTTGATATATCTTTAAAATAATCTATTTTTTTTAACTCAACTACCAATGATTCATCAATTTCAGATATTAGAGGAAGTTCATCTACAATATTTTTCACAGCTCCATTGTTAGAACTTGCAACAATAATCCCATTTTCTGCTATTTTTGCTGGAAGGATACCAATTGAAGCTTTGTGTGATCCGTTTTCCCCCGTAATTTTTTTGTTGTTTAGTTTTGTGATTTCATAGGATTGATCTACTAATAATTGTGCAAAAATGTCTCTCAAAAGTGTTGTTTTCCCTGTTCCTGGAGGTCCATTTACACTTCTCATATTATTAGAATCATATCCTAACGACAAATTAATTGCGACTTGTTGCATGAAAGATGGTGCAAATTGAATATTGCTCGGAAACCTTGACAATGGATAGTTGTTTGGCTGTAAAATCTCTGTAAAAATATATTTATTAAACTTAGGAGAAGTGGTTCTACTATCTAAATTTTTTCTATTTGAACAATTCCCAAGCAAATAATCATTCAAGTTTTTCGAATCAACAAATTTAGCCTTTTGCAAATCCTTAATGAAAAATGAATGTAGATTAATTGCATCGGTCTCCAAATTTTTCAAAGGCTTCATTCTACAGTTATTAATATCTATTTTATTGGTTTCTAAAATGTCCAGTATAGCCTTATTAAAGCAATCTTTATAAGGTTTATTCTCTGGACATTCAAATACTTCTTGAATTTTCTTGTTGAAATCTTCATCATATTCCCTAAACTCTTTTTCCGAAGGAATTTTATGAAAGTTTCTAATATAAGAACTTTCTGTTAAAAAAGTCATATCAGCACTTAGCTTCAAATCCTTATCGAAATACAATGCGAATGAAAATTTATTTCCCAATGTGATTTCTTGATTATATAGGGGACGATTGAATTTTTCTCTCAAAAAATCGATTACTTCCGTGAATTTAAACACATCAAAATATACAACTATTCCACCTTTTTGATATGGTTTCAGATTAAGATATTTAATCTTTTTATTAAATAAATCATAGAAATCATCATCCTTGAGATATTGAAAAGTTAAAAGTTTACTGTCTCTTAAATTGATATCTCCTTCCGATAAATGCTCCACCATAATCCATGATTCTAATATTTTTTCTTTTTGGTTCATGTTATGCTCCTTTGTTAATTGATCTTATGATTTTTGTTCTATAATTTATATGACATTTATCAATTATCATAGCCTTGTGTATTTCACTATCCTAATCTGTATTTTCTTACAAGGCTTCATTAGTTTTTAATATCTTAATTTTATAATTCTCGATCTTAGATATTATTTAAATCATTCCAAAATACTCTAAAGCATCTTCGATTGCTTTTTCTTTTTCTTCTGGACAATTTGGTACTCTTTGATTTTCTTTTTTACTAATATTATAATTTTCTCTTTCTATTATACCATGTTTTCTCTAACTTGTGCAATATATAGACTTGAAACTTTTAGTCCATATTTATCTAACACATGTTTTTTAATTTCTCCATAAGTTGCGTCTTTTGAAAAATCAATTTCAGATAGTTCATCTTTACCTATTTATATATCTAAATGATGTTCTATGTTTAGTTTGGACAAAAGTGCTACCGTCTCAACATGCATTGTCTTTTGCTTGGAAACATAATTTTTTATCCTCGTCATTTTTGTGGGAGCACAATTTATTAATGTCATTGTCTTTGGAATTTTTTCTTTTATCTTTAAAGTTATTAGAATCTTGACTATCTTTAACTCCTGTTTTGAAATAGAATGTTAAGTCATATGGATGAACTGTTCCGTCTTTGTCAATTCTACCCACCACGACTTTATCAACTATGCTTTCAAATACTGTTCTGTTAAATTCTTATATAATTTCTCTATTCTCTAACACCTTTTTAAATTTCTTTAATCTTTTTTTAATAGAGTTTTCATCTTTGATAGTTAGCTCTAGTGTTTTCTTTTCATCAAGTAATTCTTCTTTTTGTTTTGTCAGTTTTTTATACTTTTTAGCATAAACTTCTTCGTCTATACTATCTTCTAAATGAAGATCAACTAACTTTCTTTCTTGACTAATGATTCTGTTTAATTGGTTTTCTAACTTTTTCAAATCTTTGACTAAAGTATTATCATTTATTTCTTCTTCTACAATTTTTAAAAAGTCATCTATTTCTGTTGAATCTGCATGGCATAATTGCCTATAGCTTTCAACAAAAGCTTTTTCTATTGCTGCTTCTTGTATTTCTTTTGAATGAGGGCAATATTTTTTACCTTTTTTTGTTGACCTTACACATTGCCAGTTAATTTTTTTGTAAATTGAACTTGTGTGCCAAGTTATTCTTGAAAGTATCTCTCCACAAAATCCACATTCCAGCATACTTGAAAAAGCGTATTGTCTTGATAGTTTTTCTTTTTTCCTATCCTTATTAGCAATAGTGTTTTTGTTTTGTGCTCTCCTAAGTCTAATCTCTTGTGCTTTTTCAAAATCTTCTCTTGATATAATTGGCTCGTGATGATTTTCAATGTGGTATTTATCAGATTCTCCAAAATTTGCTAGTCTTCTTTTTGTTATGGGATCAACTGTGAAGGTCTTTCCCATTAGTATATCGCCAATATACTTTTCATTTTTAATTATTCCTAACACTGTTGTAGTATCAGGCCATTTTGTTTTACCTCTAGGGGTGAGATATCCTTGTTCTTCTAGTTCCCTGCCAATGACTGAGCCACCATTGCCCTCTAAATATCTTTTAAAGATATATCTAACAATTTTAGCTTCTTCTTCATTTATAGAGATGCTTTTTGTTATAGGGTCATAATCATATCCAAGGCAACCTTGAAAACCAATAAGCTCCCCCTTTTCCATTTTCATTTTCAGTCCTTTTTTTACATGGGCTGAGGTATTTTCTACTTCTTGTTGAGCTACTGAACTTAATATTGTTAATAGTAACTCTCCATTCATTGTCAAAGTATCTATATTTTCTTCTTCAAATACTACACCAACATTGTTTTCCTTTAATAGTCTTACATACTTTAAGATATCTAATGTATTTCTAGCAAATCTTGATATAGATTTAGTAATTATCATGTCTATATCTTCATTTTGACAATCGCTTATTAGTCTCATGAAATCTGCTCTTTTAGTAGCAGTTGTTCCTGTTGTCGCTTCATCTGCATATATATCAGCCAGAGTCCAGTTTTTATTATTTTTTATTAGATTAGTATAATAATCAACTTGCGATTTATATGATTCAAGTTGGTCTTTACTATCTGTACTTACTCGACAATATGCTGCAACACATTTTAAATCTAAATGTAGTGCATTTCTATTTCTTGCTCCTGTATTTGAAGCTTTTATTACTTTTACTTTAGTATTCATTTTACCTCCTTCCCATTTTATATCTTTCTACAGTGTTATTATATCACAAGATTAACTACTTTCTATCTCTCTTCTTATAATCATTTTCTATTCTATTTTTTATTTTTATATATTCTTTATCATTAATTAATTTAAGGTCATAAAGTCTACATAACATAGCAACTCTCATACTATAAATCTTTATTGCTTGCATTTTAACCTCCTATGTAAGTTATTTTTTTACCTTGATAAGTGAATTAAATTTAAAATATACTAATCTCACATAATCAATTTCAAGAATATTCACACTTCAAAGTATTTTGATTTTTATAGAAAGATGACAAAATACCTCTCACCTTATATAGTGAATTTTGCCCTCTTTGGCAACCAAAGTTTTTATTTTTCTATAGTATTTTTAAGTTTTATAGATTAATTTGAATATTAAAATAAGAACTTATGCTATTAGGCATAAATCCTCTAAAATGAAGAAAACTTGTTCTTTCTATATATTTTAAATTTGATTTTTTATGATAATTACTAGTATCAAAAAGGTCTATTGTTTTTTTCTATATGAATAACAGACCCTAATAATACATAGCAATTACCTCCATTATTTAATCCATTTTTCCCTCACAAATAAATATTGATTAAATCACTCCAGCTTTTTCAAAATGTTTTTTAAGTATTCTTGTTGCAACAAATGCTCCTATGCAAGCAAGAATAAAAGTTATCAAACCAAAGCCTACTGCCCACGAAACTTTGAAATAAGATAATGCTTCATTTATTTGTGCTTCGCTCATTTTCCATTTTGTTGCTCTTTCCACAAAAGAAGCAGTTCCGAATAAAATCACAGGAATTACTGTTCCTAAAAAATCTGCTAATGCAAATGTCCCATATCCAATAATCATTCGTCCCTTGCTCTCATAATTTCCTATAATCAAATCACATATAATTCCACCGATTACAGCAAAGACTGCATGAGGCAAATGTCCTCCTGACAACGCAATTAAACCAAGAAGCGTTCCTGATATTGTAAATACGCCCTTCTTTTTAACTTTCACAGCCATAAGGATATAAACGGTGGCAGCTACCATAAAGCTAACTCCTGAAGCAATAAAGCCTCCAACAACTGTTGTTGCCATAGCAAAGCTGGCTGCCATGTATATGACAATTCCAATTGCATTAAAAATTCCGATTGTAATAAAATCACGACCATTTAATTTGTTTTTCATAAAAGTCCTCCTAATAAATTCTCTGTATTACTATCATAAGAGCAATCATAAAAGCTCCTAATAGTCCAATAGTTAAGTCTGCACATCTAAACTGCAATTCTGTTAATGTTACCCTGTTCTCATCACTATCAAGTCCTCTAATAAGTGCTGAAGCTGACAATTCATCTGAAATCTTAATCATTCTCATTAAAAGCGGAACAAGTGTATATTCAATGTATTTAATTGGGTGTAGCAATGGAAAAAATCTACTTGTTACAATTCCTCGAATCTTCATATTCTCTTTTAATGCCTTGAGTTCTATTTTTATAGTTGGTACAAACCTAAGCAAAACACTAAAAGGTATACCAATGCTTCTTGGTACTTTCATTCTATTTAATGCTTCAAGCATTTCACTTACACTTGTAGTCTTTGTTATATATCCACCAAACATAGCAATTAAGGTCATTCTTGATGCAAAGTAAATAAACATATATATTGCAAATACAATGCTTGATTCAGAAAACTTGCTAAGCCCTAACTCTATGCAGTATAAAAGCACAAAAAACAAGATAAAGCATAAAGCCCTTTTCCACATACTGCTATATACATACAGAAAAAAGACAAAAGCAATTAGAACAAAAAGTAGAATTGTATCGCTTATAAAAAAGCTCGTAAAGGAGGCAATTGGAAGTAGAGTAAGCTTTATTCTCGGATCAATGGTTTTTCTATCTGCCAAGCTTCTTACCTCCTCTCATCTTGTCTAATATGAGAAATTTGTTACTTTCACTCATATTCAAAACAGTTTCTATTTTTTCATCTCCCATTACCCACAGCTCGCTTACTGTGTTTGCTAAAAACTCAAAATCATGACTTATTACCAAAACTGTTGTCCCATTTTTTAATTGTTCTTCAATCAATTTTGCCACCGAAAGCATTGAGTCTTTATCACAACCTGACGTTGGTTCATCATAGATAAAAACTTTTGCCTGTTTCATAATTCCGCAAGCTATTGTCAGTCTTTGTTTTTCTCCTCTTGATAAAGCAAACGGATGCTTATCAATGTATTTGTCTAAGCCAAGTACACTCAAAATAGACTTTGCCTTTTGAGTATTTTCTTTTTTATCTTTACTTGAAAAACCAAGTAGCATTTCATCAAGTACACTTTCCGAAAATAACTGATAGTCTGAATCTTGAAATACAAAATATGACATATCCATTAAATCTTTACGATTCAACTCTTTA
The DNA here is from genome assembly GCA_001552895.1 of Tissierellia bacterium KA00581. GTDB lineage: Bacteria > Bacillota > Clostridia > Tissierellales > Peptoniphilaceae > Parvimonas. The sequence goes on along the minus strand of KQ959616.1, from coordinate 49,903 downwards.
TCTTTTTCCAACCAAATTTTTCCCTCTTCTATCTTCTCAAGTCCTGAAAGCACTCTTGCAAAGGTAGTTTTCCCAGTACCATTTAAGCCGATAAGACCAATAGCTTTTCCACACTCCATATTGAAATCAAGATGATTTAAAATGTAATGTTTTTGCTTCTTTCCATTCTTAGCTACATTCGAATAGCAAAATTTCAAGTCTTTCCCGCTGATACTTTCATCCTTTAATTGATATGAATCTTTCTTCTCACTTATCCTGTATTCTTCTAATTCAAGAGTTCTTAGTCCATTCTCATCCCAAAACTCCCCTTCAAGATGAATAACTTCTTCCCGACTCAAGTCCTGTGCAATTTCTCCATCTTTCACCAAAAGAAAACGGTCAAATAAAGATTTTACATAGTACAAACGATGTTCAATTAGAACAACTGTTGTTCCCTTTTTCTTTAATTTTTCCAAAATTAAAAATAGGTCAAATGTTGCTTTCATATCCAAATTTGCTGAAGGTTCATCTAAAATTAAAACTTTCGGATTCATCGCATAGATACTTGCAATAGCTATCTTTTGTTTCTGTCCGCTTGATAATTCAAAAACAGATTTTCCTTTCAGTTCCTCAATATCCAGTTCTGCATATACTTCTTCTACTCTCTGTTTTATTTCATCTCTTGATTTGCAGATGGTTTGAAGCCCAAAAGCTATTTCTTCATCTGTCGTTGTCGTAAAAAATTGACTTCTTGGATCTTGAAATACAGTCCCTACAATATGCCCTATTTCATGAAGCGATAATTTGCTTATATCTTTTCCGGATGCAAAAGCTTCCCCTTGCATTTTGCCTTTGTAATAATGTGGAATAAGACCATTCATCACGCTTCCAAGAGTGCTTTTACCACTTCCACTTTTCCCTGAAATTAAAACAAATTCACCTTTTCTAATTTCAAGATTGACATTTTTTAAAGCAGTTCGTCCATCTTCCCATTCATAATAAACATTTTTTAGCAAAATCATGGTTATACCTCATACTGAGCTTTCCATAATTTTGTGTAGTAACCATTTTTTGCAAGAAGTTCGCCATGCTTTCCTTTTTCAAGTAAATTTCCTTTTTGAAATACGAGAATTTGATCAGCTTTTTGAATTGTTTTTAAATGATGAGCCACTACAAGTACGGTTCTATTCTTTGCAAGTTCTGTAATCGCATCTTGTATCAAAGATTCATTTACAGGATCAACATTACTTGTCATTTCATCAAGAATTAAAATCGGTGCATCTTTTAGAAAAGCTCTTGCAATAGATATTCTTTGTCTTTGTCCCCCTGAAAGAATCCCACCATTTTCCCCAATATCAGTTTCATAACCCTTTGGTAAACTCATAATGAAATCATGTATCCTTGCCTTCTTTGCAGCTTTAATGATTTCCTCTTTTGTAGCTCCTTTTTTACCTACTCTGATATTTTCTTCAATCGTGTTATCGAATAGTTGAACATTCTGCATGACAATGCTAATACGGTCTAAAAGCTCATCATAAGGAATATCCCTTATATCAGTTCCTCCGAGTGTAATTTTCCCTTTATGCACATCATAAAATCTCAGAAGTAAGTTTGTTATAGTAGTCTTTCCCTACAATGTCAAGTAATTGATATTAAAAAAGCACCTAAATTTCTTTAAGTGCTTTGATGCGTTATCTAGTATATAGTATTATAGTATATTTAATTTTGTGCTATTTTTTTTATTTGTGATTCTGGCAATACAGAATTTCTTAAAAAAACAGGTTGATATTTTAGAATATCATTTGCTTTTTTAAGTACATCATCGTTTACATTAACATAATTATAATGATTTAGATTGATTGTTCCATCTTCATTTAAAGTAGTTTCAATAAAACGATACTCATTCATTCCTGAACATAATATGGTATCTATCAAGAGTTTTCTTGTTTCATCCGGAGACATTCTAATGGATTTTAAACATCTTGATATTTGAGTTTGGTAATCCAACAATGTTATTATGGCATCAAATCCATCTTTTTTTAAACTATTTATCAAATATGGCTTCATTACAACATCTCCTCCTTCCTCTTAAATCATTCTTATAAAAAAGTAACTAGAACATTATATAATATTTATTTATAAATTGCAAGCCCTCTAAAATTATATCATGAGCTGTTTTTATATCCGTTATAACTTGAGTATCCATTGAATTCTCTGACCAGTGAGAATATGGATGTCTCATCTTGTTATACCTATTATACAAATCATTTAAATAATCTATCTGATTATTATTAAGATTTCCTTTTGAAGAATTATATTCGTACCTATTTGTTGACTTGTTAGGTTTGAAGTAACCAAATTTATTCTTTCCTTTTGATGTAGTTGTATTTTTTCCTAATCTATCACTCAAAATTCTATGCAAATAAAATTCCATAACTCTAAAAAGTGGTGTAACTAAATAAGTATAATCAGGCATATACCCTATTATTAGGGTATTAAATACTGCTGATAATAACGTGTTTCTCAGTTTTGTATCTTGTTCATTAATTGGGAAATTAGGTAATATAGCAGAAAAGGCATTTTCTACTTCAGACTTTTCTACTGTTAAAGCATGATACGTATTTAGGACTTCTATAACAGCATTATCTGTTGGTAATTTTTCAATGGCTAATGAAATAATTTTCTGAAATAATAAACTCTGTTTCCCTTGAACATAAGATTTGTTACCTTTGTAACAGTTAATAATCACTCGTTGACCATCAAATATAAGTAGCAATTTATCTAAATAATCCTTCGGATTAGATTCTTCCACCCTAATATTGTATTCTATATTCTCTTCATTAATTTCATTATTGAGTGATTCTACCATACTAATCCAATCTTGTTTTTGAAAACCTATGAAATAGATAGATCCGTCATTATATGTTTTATACCCCTGCGACAAAAGAGCTCTTTTGGCTAATTCATCTGCTTTTTCATTATACACAATTCCACCAGTTGAATCACCTTTTAATTTTAATTCTGATATTATTTTATCTATCTTTTCTATATTTTTTTCATTAATTACCGAATACCTATTTTCTTCAGATGCTTTATATTTATTCATCATATCTTCTTCAAAGTTATGTTCTATGTCTAAAATATTTCTTATTTTATAAAGATGAGCTAAAACATGTATATTGTGTTTTCCCAATATTTGTTTTGCTATCCCCCCAAATGCTGTAATTATCGCTGTCAATCTACCAGAAAAATGCCCTCCACCTTCTAATTGAATATACTCTCCATATTTAATCATCGCAGGAAAATCAACATGTGAAGGTCTTAGTATCCCATCTGTATCCTTATATTCTTGTGAATTTGCATTTTTATTTTCAATAACAAGAGACAATGGATCGCCCATAATAATATTGTTTTTTATCCCTGATAAAAATTCAATTTTGTCTTCTTCTACTCTTTGTGTAACAAATTTATTGTTCCCTGGAGTTCGTCTTTTCATAAATTTTTGCAATTTATCTAAGTCTATACTAACTCCATACGGAAATCCATCTGCTACACCACCAATATACTTTCCATGAGATTCTCCAAAAATACTCAACTTTATATTTTTGCCTATACTAACGGATGACATTAATATTTCCACCTACCTTTTCAAAATCTTGTATAAACTTTGGATATGATTTATTAACAGCTTCTGTATTTATTATTGAAATAGGTTTCTTGCATCTTATTGATGCAATAGAAGCAGCCATTACTATTCTGTGATCGTTAAAAGAATTTACTATGCCTCCATTTAAAAACTCTTGTCCTGTAATCTTTAAGCCGCAATCTATTTTCTCAACTTCTGCACCTAAGTTTTTTAACATTTGAAATGTGGATTCTATCCGATTACTCTCTTTGTATTTTAACCTTTTACCACCACTTAATATACTTGTTCCTCTCGATAATGCCGCAACAACAGATAACATAGGAAATAAATCTGGTATGTCGGTAAAATCAAGGTTAAAAGAAGTGAAATCACTTTTTGAAGCAAAAACACAATCTCTTGAATTGTCTAAATTTCCCCCTATTTTTTTTAACATCTCTATGATTTGCTTGTCTCCTTGAATAGAATTAAAATTCAATCCATTTACTTTTAAGTTCTTACCCAAGCATCCTGCTACAATAAAAAATGCAGCATTTGACCAATCTCCTTCAACAATATATTTATTAGGTGCTTTGAACAATCTCCTACCTCCAAAGACCACATAACTGTTCTCTTTCTCTTTTACAGTTATTCCAAAATCCCTTAAAATATCTATTGTCATATCAACGTAATTTTTAGATTCTAAAGGAGTCGTCAAAAAAATAGTTGTTTGCTGTTCCATTAGCGCCGATAGCAAAAGCAAACCACTAATATACTGAGAACTAATATCTCCCTTTATCTTAAAATGAGTTCCTGTTACATTCCCAGAAACTTTTATCGGAAATATTTCACCTTCAAAACATACTCCAGAATTTTTTAGTGTGTCTATTAACTCTATAATCGGTCTATCCCTTAAACTCCCTTTACAATTTACTATTGTACTTTTTGAAAACATGCTAAGCAATGGTAATAACAACCTTAAAGTTGTTCCGCTCTCTTTACAGTCAATATAAATTTCATCAGATATATTCTTAATGGAACGAACATAAATATTATTACTTTCTGTTTCTATTTTTGCACCTAACGCTTGAAGACAATTTATAGTTGCAAGAACATCATCCGAAATCATATCTACATTAGATAATTTTATATTTTGTTTTTGCGAAATAGAGCTTGCGATCAGAGCCCTATGTAACACAGATTTAGAAGGAATAGCCTTTACTTCTCCAAATAAATCGTTAGGTATAATTTTTATGTCCATAATCTCCACCTTATCTACATGCAACACTTATAATATTCTTCAAGTCTTTCCTGCTTATACAGTCAATCGCAGCACAACCAATTTCTTTTGGATATACCAAATTTATTTTATCACCATTATTCTTTTTATCTTTTAACACTTCTTGATATATTTGTTCTTCATTATATTCACAACTCACTGGTAATTGATATTTTTTTAATATGTTGATTATTTGCAAATATGTTTCTTTAGAAATGACACCCAATTTATAATATGCTTTGCTGAACATAGCCATACCGATAGCAACAGCATATCCATGAGATACAGAAAAACCACTTAGTTTCTCTATTGCATGACCGATTGTATGTCCAAAATTTAATAATTGTCTCTCACCTGATTCTTTTAAATCACATTCAACAATCTTCTTTTTGATACTTATACTTTTTCTGATTACAATTTCTAATATATCTTTTTCGTATACATTTTTTGACATAAGTAAATCAGACAATTCCTTATCTCTTATAATTGCACTTTTAATAACTTCAACCAATCCATTTCTAAATTCTTTATCAGAAAGAGTATCTAAAAATTTCAAGTTTATAAATACTGCCTTAGGATTATAAAAGGTACCTATTAAGTTTTTTCCATCTTCAGTATTTATTGCAGTCTTTGAGCCGATAGAGGAGTCCACCATAGATAAAAGCGTTGTTGGTACTTGGATATAATCAATACCTCTCATATATGTAGAGGCTACAAATCCTGACAAATCTCCAACTACACCACCTCCAAATGCAATAATTAAGTCATGCCTATCTGCATTAATCGAAGCTAAAAATCGAATTATTTTGTAATATTCTGATATGCTTTTAGATGTCTCTCCTGCTTTTATTATATATTTATAAGGCTTTTTTTGATGTAAAAAATTAAATTCTGAGAATTTTGAATATAACGAACTAACTGTTTCGTCTGTAATAAAAATAACTTTTCGATATTTATAATTATTTTCAATAAATGACTGTAATTTTTCTCGTATATCTATACCAAAACATATCTCATATTCTAAATTCCAGAATAAATCCAACTTACTCATTTTTAATCCTCTATATATACAAGTTTGTTTATAATGCTTCCAACTTTCTCTTTTGTTTCCTCTAATTCTCTTTCCGGATTCGATAATTTCACAATGCCAGCACCAACTCTAACCCAAGATTCTTTTTCATTCTGAAAAGCTGTTCTTAACACCAAAGCTACATCTAGTGTACCATCTTTATCGTAAGTTAATACTCCGCCACTATATAAGCCTCTCTCATCTTTCTCTAATCTATCAATGGCTTCTATACATTCTTTTTTAGGTATTCCCGATGCAGTTACTGCCGGAAATAATGTTGTAAAAGCATGCCATTCATTAAATTCGTCTTTAATTTTTCCTCTTAATCTTGAGGCTAAATGTTGAACTGTTCCTCTTTCTAAAACATCCATAAATTGAATTACTGAAACACTATCCTTATCGCAAACTTTTTCTAGCTCTTCATATGCCAATTTTACTGAAACTGCATGTTCCGCAATTTCTTTTGGATCTTTTAAAAGTTCATCTTTTAATTTTTTATTAAGCTCTTTATCTTCCGTTAATGCTCTCGTTCCGGCTAACGGAAAAGTATATACGGTTTTATCTCTATCAACCTCAACTACAGTTTCCGGACTAAATCCGACAACTTCTAAATCATCTATTTTCATACAATATGATCTAGCAGGATTGTTATGTTTCCTTCCTTCCAAATAACTATCCATGAATGAAATTCTTTTTCCCAAATTTATTTTTCTGGATAAAATGACTTTTTCATATTTATTACTCTTAATTTCTTCTGTTGCCTTTGATACAATACTTTTATAATAATCTTCTTCTATGGACTTAATCAGCTCTAATTTTGATTTATCATTTTCCGTAATAATTTCTTTTACTTCTTTCAGATTTGATAAACAATCTTTAACCATAGAAACTATACATTCAAACTCTTCCATATATCTAATTAAAATTCTATTTTTTTCAATTCTAATATCTATATTAGGAATGAAAAGTTTCATTAACTCGTCATCATTTGCAGTATTTAAAAAAGTTTTTTTAGCATAGGAAAAATTTGCAAATCCATATGCTTTCCATTCATCTATATGTACTTTTTTGAAAATGTTGTAAATATCTTTATTAATATCATCAACAAAAACTTCTTCTACATTATCGCCCTTTTTAATTTGAATTTTATCACTGAAAAATGAAATTTCTAAATACTTACCTATCCCCAATGAAATTTCACCTCTACTTTTATTTTCATAAATCATATATGAATCGCCTTGTTGTTCTAAAAATTTTTTTGTTACACCAATTGCTAATTCGTACTTATTCAAACTACCATTCAAAATATCTACACTGTGTTCCTTGTAATTTTTTTGTTTTTTGAAAATTAACATCTCATCCATAATCAAATTCTTCTCCTTAGCTAAATAATTTCATATATCGTATTTCTTCTATTTTACTATAAACAAATTCTGTTCTCTGTATAGAACTCAATTATATTTTACTCCTAATAAATATTGAATGTCAATATCTTATTTTGCCTCCACCAAATAAAAAAAGTAGGGTAAAAAAAAGTAGCTCCAAACGGATTATAATCTCATTTGTAGCTACTTAATTTTTTTATATATTTTTTTATTTTTTCAAAACTTTCATCTGATATTACATGTTCAATATCACAAGCTTCACTTTCGGCAATGTGTTTATTTACCCCTGCTTCTAATAATAAGTTCTGTATATATATATGCTTTTCATAAACTCGCTCTGCAATAGCACGTCCTTCTTCTGTTAATCGTATAATTTTATCTTCATCATATACAACATATCCTTTTTCTTCAAGTATATGTATTGCCTTTGTAACTACAGATTTGGCACGATTCATCTTTTCAGTTACATCCTTGTGCCTAACTTCATTATTTTCTAACGATAATATATAAATATTTTCCAAATAATTTTCCACTAAATATACTCTATGCATAAAGACTCCTTTTCATATTTTATCTGATTATCTCATTATATATGTTTTTTTCTTGAATAGCAAGCACAGTAAGTGCATATGCACTTACGAAAAAACAAACTACTAGAACTTTCATCCTAGTTGTTTGTTTTTTGTTTTACTTGTTGGGGAGTATCCCCAAACCCCTGTTAAAAATTATATCACTCTACTGTATAATGTTGCTTTATACTTGTTTATATTATAGAATTAAGTAAAGGATAATATTGAATTATCTGTAGTAAATATAAGGAGGTTGTATACATGAGCGTAGAAATTAAGCATAGTGAATTACTTGATGCAATTGAAAAAAATAAAAATTACAAAATCATATTTGAAGATTCTCAATTATTAAATTCTTTATTTAATTCAATGGATTTCGAATCAAAATTCGACTATGTTTTCTCGGATTTAAATAAATATAATAATGTTGATCAGTATGAAAACAATAAATTTTTTAAGCGTTTATCTAAAATTAAAATCAAGGTTTCTATAAATATCTTAATAACATCTATAGGGATTGAAACTAAGGTTAATGAAGTTGAAAAAAAAATACTCAAAAATAATTATAAAAACATTTTAATTTTAATAGAAGATTGGACCTTCTTATCTAATGATACACAAAGTTTTTTAATTTCATTAATAAAACAAAAAGATAAATATGCAGATAAATACAAAAAAGATAGCATAACCTTCATTTGTGGATGCACAAATGAAAATACCAAACTATCAGATTCATTATTTAATAATATCTTTACGATACCAAAGTTATCTGTAGATGATGCATTTGATTTGATTCGAAACAATTATAAAGAATTTAGAGATATTAAAAAATCAACCTTTGCTGAAATATATTATCTCAACTCTGGAAAGTTTGAAGACATAGTATTTATTTTACAAATTACAAAAATAAATGACTATAAAGTTTCTAAAGATACTCTAAATCGTGCTTTAGAAAATATGCTTGACATGATTGATGAGAGTGTTAATTTTACAAATATATCTCAGAGAAAAGTTATACGCTTGTTTTCTGTTTTCCCCAAATATTTTGATCCTTATGAGATTACAAATATTGAAATTAATTTAGATAAATATGAATTAGAGAAGAATTTAGCTATTTTAGAAAAACTATTTATCTTATTCAAAAGGGATGTATCGCAATCAGAGTATAAGTTATTAGAACAATTAAAAACCAAATTATTGACCGCTAATGATTCTGTTAGAAAAGAAGTTTTTTCATTATATTATCAATATCTTACTGAGTTCTATCCACTAGATTATAGGAGAAGAATAGATATATTGTCTTCCTATTTAAAAGATGAAGACGAATTATTATATCAATATGTTTCACTTTTTGATTACTTTTATATAAATAATATGAGCGACCAGATTGAGGAAATTAAAATTGAAGTACAAACTTCTCAAATAGAAGAAAGTAAAAAAAAGATTTTTCAAGATATCTGTAACTTTGAGTATTCAGAGAAACAGATTTCTATGTATAATATTTTTGGAGCTGATTACACATCTTTAAATGCACTATTATTAAAAAGGGACATAGAGTTTAATTCTGTGATTTCAGCGAATTCAGAAGAATTAAAGACCTTTTGTAATTTATTATATAGCATTGTTCAAAAGGAAGATTTTTTGAAATATGACCCTCTAAGAAAGAGTGTATATTATATTTTACTGATACCTCAATTTATTGATAAATTTAACAATTTTAATAAAGCAAATAGCCTAATGAAAAAATTTGAAGTACTTGAACCTAGATTCCTTGAAACAAAAAAACAAATAGACTTTTATAAAAATATTTTATACAGAAAATCATTTTTGTTTGAGAATACCACTATTTCAATTAATAAGTCGTTAAAAGCTTTAAAATTTTTTCAAACTTTAGGAGACGATAAAGAAGAGTATATGACTTTAAATACTCTATTATCTCTATCGATAGTTAATGGAGATTTAGAAAAGGCTACAAATTATAAAAATGAAATTATCAAATTAAAAAACAAGACAAATTTACCACAATACTATAAATCTGAAATTAATTTCATTTTATTAGAAATATTTGAAAATCCAGATTTGAATTATAAAAATATAAGAGATAAATACTTATCCATTTTGGAAAATAAAGATATTTCATTAACAGCTAAAAATATTATATATACGAATTTATCTGCGATTTCTTTGGAATATGGTAAAATAGAAAATTATGAACAATACAAAGAAATAATAAATGATATAAACAATATAGATGACATATCTAATATAAAAGACGAATCAATAGATGATTTTTATCGTTATTATTTTGCTTGGTTTGAATTTGGAAAAAACATTATAGCAGGCGATTTAGAGAATGCAAAAAATATTTATATGCAATTAAATGATTTTATTCCAACTATCTTTAAAGGTGATGAAGATCTTTTAAAGTCAAAATATATGTGCTATAAAGATATATTTGAGGAGAAAAACTTGACTGGTAAAGATTTTTCTAGATTTATAGTTAATAAGAAAAATAATTACAAAGATTGGTCTTTCTTTTCAAGAGGATTCATGCTTACAGATATTCATCACACTTCAATCTTATAAATTTAATAAGTACCTCTTATTATTATTTATTTGAGGTACTTATTTTCAGTTGACAACAATAGTATTTTATATAAGTCTGAGTATTTTAAATTTTCTTTTTCAAACCAATATGCGAAAGAACTGTGATTTATAGTATAAGGCATTGTCGCAATATCTATAACGAAAAATTTATTGTTTTTATCTATTCTATAGTCTACTCTACCATATACGTTAAGACCTAAAATTTCAGCGATGTGTTTGGTTTCTTCTTTAATGCTTTCTGATAAGCTTATATTATTTAGTGATGAAAATCCATAGTTATAAGCATCGGACGACATAGAAGTTAAAAATTCTTCTCCTTTAAAAAAGTCTATACACACTGGATTACTAACAATAAATTCTTTGCCTATCTTGAAAAAAGGCACTTCTATCTCACGCCCCTCAACATAATCTTGAATCAAAATATTCTCATTATTTTTTAAAAACTTATCATCAATGATTAGATTAGTAACAACAGACTTATCATCTAATCCAATACTTGCGGACTCAAAAATATTCTTAATTATTACTTTTTTATCTTTTTTTATACTGTTTTCCCCAATTTTAGTATTGTTCTTTATAGCAAAAAAATCAGGCACATTAATACCATGATTCTTCAATACAGAGCTCCAAATAAATTTATTTCTACACAATGAAACCACAAAAGGATTGGACCCACTATATCTGATACCCATCATATCACAAAATGCAGGAACAAGACTTTTTTTACCCTCTAAATTACCATCTCTAGACAAGTTTAGAATTAACAAATTTTCATAATCTAAACGATAATTATTATTTAAAACAAATTTTATAAAATCTAATTCAGTGTAAAAAATACTAACATAACATCCAATCTCAAATAATGAAGATGCTATTTCTCCTAACTCTTCTGCTGAAAAAAACTCACTATTTGAAGAATGTATAATATCGTATTCTGATATCTTTTTTGTATAATCTTGAGCATTTGCAACAAGATAAATGTCTGGTTTCTTATTTTTCTTATTAAATATTTCTATCGCTTTTTTTAAATTTATCATAAAATTACCTCCTTATATTTACTACAGATAATTCAATATTATCCTTTATATGTAGATATTTTTAATCTAGGATTTTTATATTTCATTATTTCAATTTTTTTGTTGGAAGTTATATTCGTATAAATCTGTGTTGTTGTTATACTTGAATGCCCCAGTATTTGTTGTATATATCTTGAATCAACATCATTTTCTAATAAAAGCGTAGCAAATGTATGTCTAAACATATGAGGAGTGATATTAATTGGTATACCTGCATTCTTACAATTTTTTTTAATCATATTTCTAACTGATTGATCTGACAATTTATTATTAATTCTATTAACAAAGAAATGCTCCTTTATTTTCAACCCAAACAATTCTTCATATTCTTTTATTTCTTTCCATAGATTTTCATTATATACTGGTAATATTCTCTCTTTAGCTCCTTTCCCATAAATTCTAATAGTCTTTTCATTATAGGATATATCTTCTTTTCTTAAATCACACAACTCACTAATTCTTATTCCTGTACTTATTAATATTTCTAAGACCACTATATCTCTTGAAAGCAATTTATATTTATATGTATTTTTATCGACATTATCTCTTGCATCATATAAATACTTAAATAAGTTTTTTAAATATCTTACAGGTATTGTTTTTGGTAAAATAATAGGTTCCTTTAATCTTAATCTTATTTTTACAAAAGGATTATATTCTAATACCTCCTCATATGTAAGATATGAAAAAAAGGCTTTTAAAGTAGCTATCTTTCTTTTAACTGTTTTCACACTATAACCCCTTGTGTGTAACATTTCTATATATTTACATAATATATCTTTTCTGTGATAATTTTCTTCCTTACCCAAAAATACTATATATTGTTTTAAATCGAGTTTATAAGACTTTACTGTTTTATAGTTTAAATTATTTTGCTTTTCACATACATTTAAATATTCATCTACTAAATTTTCTAAATTCATATCTTCTCTCCTTATTTAATATATTTACTCTAAATGATACCCTATTATTTCTTAATTTGAGTTAATCATAAAATAGTGCTATAATATTAATAATAAATGATATTTAATCAGGAGATTTCACACAAGGAATATATTTTAAAATTAGACCTGTAGATTAAGTTTTTTTACTTAATTTTACAGGTCTTTTATTTTACATATTTTTAAGGAGATGATTTTGTTTGGCTAATAGATATAGAAATAATGGAATATATTTAATGCTCTCAGATGATGAACTTGAGATTTTAGAAAAAAAATATAAGCTATCTGGTTGTAAAAGTTTAAGACAGTTTATTATGAAATGTATTTTAGAAAAAGATATTTTTGTACTTGATATGGATGTATTTAGAGATATGTCCACAAGCATTTCAAGAATTTCTTCTAACATTAATCAGATAGCTAAAAGGGTAAATTCAACTAATGTAATTTATAAGAACGATATAGATGATCTTAAAACCTTACTTACAAAACAAGGGAAAGAAATCCTTGATATGAGAAGAAAGATTTACTCATTTGGTAATTTAGAGACTTATAGGACGGAGGATAAGTAATGGCGGTTACAAAAATACACCCGATAAAAAATACATTGTATTTAGCATTAGATTACATCATGAACGAGGATAAAACAGATGAAAAAATTCTAATTTCGTCTTTTGCCTGTAATCCACAAACTGCTCATTTAGAATTTGAGCAAACCAAAAAAGAATGTAATTCCAAAGCAAAAATCTTAGCAAGACATCTAATCCAAGCATTCGCTCCCGGAGAAACTACACCCGAGCAGGCACACAAAATAGGACTGGATTTATGTGAGAAGATTTTGCAGGGAAAATATGAATATGTACTTACTACCCATATCGACAAAGGGCATTTACACAATCATATTCTGTTTAATAATGTCAGCTTTGAAACAGGTAAGGCATATCAAAGTAATAAGAGAAGTTATCATCAAATCCGAACTGTCAGCGACGATTTATGTAGAGAAAACGGCTTGTCTGTCATTGATGAAAACTACAAAAGGTTTAAGAATAGATACTCTACAAATGGCAAAAGCTATGTGGAATATACTGAATTTAAGAGAGGAAATTCTTGGAAAAATAAGCTTCAACTTACTATTGATAAAGCTGTTTTAAAATCCAAAACTTATGAGGAATTTCTAAAAACAATGGAAGATTTCGGTTATGAAATTAAGATTGGAAAGTACCTTTCCTTCAGGCATAAAGACAAAAGAGATAATGGAAGATTTACTCGTGCTAAAGCATCTACTTTGGGAGAAGATTACACAAAAGAGAGAATAAAAGAACGAATCAAAGATCCTAATAAACATCATATTTATGTTAATCAGGAATATCATTATGAAAAACACTCCTACAAAAAAACGGATACTATTGTAGATATGAAAAACAATGAAAAGGTAAAATCATCTAAGGGATATGAAGTGTGGGCAGGTAAACATAATATGAAAACTATGGCATCTGCTTTAAATGAAATGAGAAAATCAGGTGTTAATTCCTACGAAGAACTAGATTTAAAATTAAAGAAAGTAGCATCAGACAGACAGCAATTATCAGATCATATAAAGGAAGTAGAAAAAGAAATGAAATCCATCTATTCTGTAATAGAAAATAAAAATACCATAGCCAAAAATCAACTAATCTATGATATGTATATAAAAGATAAGCAAAACAAAGCCTTTTATGAAGAATATAAACCACAGATTATTGCCTATGAAACAGCTATGAAAAATCTTAAAATTTCCAAACATCAAACATTAAGCATTAAGAATTTATCCGAAAAATATATTGTCTTGGAACAAGAAAAAACTACGCTTATGGAAAAATATTCCACTCAAAACTCTATGCTCCATAACCTTGGGCAAGCAAAGAAAAATACAGATTTATACCTTGATAATCATCTTGAAAAATAAAAAAGAAGGAGATCGCCCCTACCATATTTCAGGTAAGAACGCCCTCCTTCTTCAAGTTGATAAAAATATCTTTTCTCCGATTTTTCTGCGATAATGCCATGTTCTTTATTCTTCTTGCATTTCTATAAGGTAGTCCTCTCTTCTTTTCCATACGACCAAAGAAATAATGGTAATTATAATATAATTGACCACCTGATTCATAAACTGATGATTTAAAAGTGGAAGAAAATAAGATTTTTCATTTGTAATAAATCCATGCACCAAAAGGCAATATACGGTCATAGAACTAAAAAATGAAACAGCTAAATTCAAAATTTTTCCTACCACATTAAATTTTTTGTGTATGATTTGAAATAGGATGGAATATATTATTACTGCCAATATTGCTACCAGTACATCCCAAAAATATATGGCATATCCGGAGGAAAATCGGACAGAAAAATGATGATGAGTATAATACCAGCTCGCTATAAATACTACAAGTTTATCCAGTGCAAACAGGCTGATTTTTACAAATGTTGCCCCTACAAATAGGATAACTCCTAAATATAGTATAATTAAGGCTATAAAAAGCATAACCATACCAATCATATCATCTCCCCCTTCCTATCTAAATAATTTTCTTACTTTTAATAAAATAACGCTCCCGTTTAAATTTATCAAACCTATATTTTCTATTCCTAATAAAAACCAAAGAAAAATAGTGGATAAACAGCTCTATTAGCTATTTACCCACTATTTAAATTTTTTATAATTTTATCTCTCTACACTTTTCTCTTTTTGGGGACCGTTCTGTTCTCTTGATTTTTCACCTGTCTTTTCCTTATACTTCTTTAACTTACCAAGTGCTGAAGGCTTTTTTGTTTCCTTTGTATTTTGATTTGTTTTAACCTGTTCTTTGGCTTTTAACAACTTTGCGGAATAAACTTTAAGAGACATATACTCCTTTCCGTCCTTTCCTTGACTAATTTTTTCTTTCCCAAATACATGAACAAAATCTCCTTTTTTCAAATTTTTCACACTGCTTACTTTATCGTTATAGGCTAAACAGTTGGTGTATTTTACATTCCCTTCTTTGTCATTTTCAGCAATAGCAAAACTTGCAACCGTAAAGTCTTTACCGTCTTTCGATGTTAAATTTTTAATGTCTACATCCGAGGAAATATTACCATTGATATTTACAGTATTTGCTTTTTCCTTATTTTCAGTCGACTTATTACTCATAACATCATTGTCCTCTTTCACATTATCTTCACCGGATAATTCCTTATCTTCTATATTTCCTTCCAATGTACTTTCTAAATCAGGCATTTCAATCTCATTTTCATCTATATAATCATAAAATTTTTCATCAACTAATCCCATAACCTTATCATTCATGTAGTTATCATAGGCAACATCGAGGGTATCTTCATTTTCTATTCCTGTTTCCAAAGATATAATCCCTTTCACAAAATCGCTATGGTTATATTCTGCTAAAAAAGATAAGGTATCCTTCATGGTTTCAAAGTTATTATTCTGCATATCGGAAATGCTTTTTAAATCATTTGCATACCTTCCATTATCCCATTCAAATTTTCCGCTTTCTTTATTTTCTTTAATCCCTGTTGCAAGTACAAACTGAGTACCAGAAAACAGTACCGCCTGATTATCCTTCACATCCAAAACAACTGTATTATCTGAAAGTGATGTTTTTATAATATCGCCTTTTTCTAATCTCATATTCTTTTCCTCCAATTCTTTTTTAAGTTTTATTTCTTCTAATGATTTACCAATAGTTTTACTAATATTTTCCTTTAGTTCCTCTAAATACCCTTGTCCTTTTAAATCCTCATAAATCTTATTAAGGGTATCGAAATCCTCGATACCCTTAGCAGTAGATATTATTAACTTTAGATCCATATCCTCGTAATTTGGATATTTCTTTTGATTAAATTCTTTAATCTTATTTTTCATTTTTGTAAATTCATCTTCTATATAATTAGCATTGATATTTTCCCTTGTTTCAAGTATTTTTTTAATTGTACTTATAGATAAGGTTTTAGACTTTGGAAATATAGTATTTTCTGGTGTGCGAATTGCTAATTTAAATAAATCCTTACCTACTTTTTCAAAACTTTTTACCAAGTAGTTGTATTCCTGATTTTCAAAAAGCTTATTCATCTCCTGTAATGTCGCTCTAACATTTTTTTGATATTCCAATTATCTACTCTCCTCCTTACCTTCTATTTTTCTATTGTTATTTTCTTCTTTAAAGTCTCCTCTCTCCACTTTTTCCTTAAAGTAGCTAAGCCTATCCATTACAGATGATTTTTCTCTTTTATCAAGATCTCCTACACTTTGTACTTTGCTATCTCTAAAATCTGCATCATACCTATCTACTACTCCGTCTAAATCCATATCCCTTGATAGTGGATCATAAAAATTGCCCTCATCATCAATTTCAAGATTAAGAACTTCTTTTAGCTTTTCTTCATCAATAGATACAAGTTCATTAAAATCCCAAAATGCAATATCATTTTTTAGTTGTATCAATTCTTTTTGACTGGCTGCATCATCCTTATCATAAATATATGGATAGCTCTCTATCAAAGTATTATCCACATAGGTATTTAGCTTATAGTTTATCAAATCCAAATTCGTTTGAATCTCATGTTTTTCATCAGGTGTTGTCGTATATGCTATTCCAACATTTGAAAGATCCGGAAATAAAGTATCAAAATCTTCCACTCTATTTTCTTCATCATATTCACGATTGATAAAATTTATAATCTCTTCTTTAACTTCTTTTAGAAGAGATTCATCTACATTTTCTTTTTCATCGCTTTTTCCCATATCAAGAATATTATTGACCTCAGCAAGCCTTAAATTCTTTTCTCTTAATAAATCAGCCTGTGGAAATTTTTTCTCTACTTCAAGTTTTGCAATTTCAAATTGCTTTTTTGTATCTTTGAGTTTACCTAATGTCTGTTCCAATCTTTCAGGGAGTTTATCAAGTACATTATCCATTCTTGTAATATTTCCTACTTCATCTGTACCAAATTCCCCATAATGACTTTCCTGTCCCTGTAACTTAAATTTATATTGCCCACCAAAACTATCATAAAAAGCATAAAGATCAAAATTCCTATACTGACCTATCAAAGTGTCCTTACTTGTATCTCCTAACTCACTTTTTTTAATAGACTTTATCCTATTTATCAAAAATTCTCCAGCTAACTTTTTATCTGTATATCTTCTTTCATCTAAAGTTAATGCAGTAAACTTAGATATTTTTTCTTTGCCTACTTGATTATCTTTTCTATCAAGTTCTTCTATTCCTACAAGAGACTCTTGAACTACACTTACAAACTCCTCTTGATTTTTTGTATCTTTATATGGCTCTACTTGTTCTATATCTTTCTTCAGATTCTCTATTTTTATCTCCAATCTTTCTATTTCTTTTGGATAAAACTTAACTACCTTATCCTCCAGCTTGTATAGGTTGGATTTAAAATTGGACTCTAACATTTTTAATTTGCTTACTTCCACATCAAGATCCATCTTCTCACGAATAAGTGGATTTCCCGTTGCAAGTGCCTTAATCTCAGCGTAGTTTAATGTGGCTTCATCTACATCCTCAGCAACTCTTACAGGTGTTTTAGAAGTCATTATTTGAGAAATATATTTTTGTTTATTCTCAAGAGTTTGGAAAAGGTAGGCATCAAATGTATTTTCTGTTATATACCTGAAGATATGGACATCACTATTTTCATTTCCCTGTCTTACAATACGACCTGCTCTTTGAGCCAAATCAGACGGTCTCCATGGTATGTCAAGATCGTGAATAGCAATCAGCTTATCTTGACAGTTTGTCCCTGCTCCCATCTTCTGAGTTGAGCCAAGTAGTACCCTTATTTCTCCACTTCTTACCTTGTCAAATATGGCATCTTTTTCCTTATTGTTTTTTGCATTATGAATAAACTCTATCTCTTCTTTCGGCACTCCCATTTTTATAAGTTTTTCCCTTATATCATCATAGATATTAAACTCATTACTTGGTGTTGACATATCACAAAAGATTAACTGTGTAGACTTCTTATCCCTATATTTATCCCAAGTGCTAAATACATTGCTTACACAAGCATTTACTTTTGAATTTTCATCATCAGGAAGTAATGGATTTATTAGCCTTTGATCAAGTGCCATTTTTTTACCATCATTTGTTATAAGCAGCATATTATCGACACTGGAATCTACCTGTTTTTCTCTAACTTTATCTGCCCTTTGTGAAAAAGACTTAAGTATTTCCTTTTGTTCTTCTGTAGGCTTTGTTTTTATGGTTTCATAATGAGCAATTGGTGTTGGTAAATTTAATACATCAGCAGTCTTTATATCCATAAATTGCTTTACTGTATTCATGAGTTCCGGAAGATTATAGAATTTTGCAAACCTGGTCTTACTTCTGTAACCATTGCCTTCAGGATTAAGTTCAATTGCTGTAACAGTTTCTCCAAAGGTAGATGCCCAAGAATCAAAATGTTGTAGGTGCATTTTCTTTAATTCATCATATTGCAAATATCTTTGCATGGTGTAAAGCTCTGCCATGCTGTTGCTTACAGGAGTTCCTGTCGCAAAAACAATCCCTTTATTATTTGTAATCTCATCCATATACCTACACTTCATAAGCATATCACTTGATCTTTGTGAATCTGTTGTGGTAATTCCGGCTACATTTCTCATTTTTGTAAATACATATAAATTTTTAAATGCCTGCACTTCATCTACAAAGAGCTTATCTATCCCCAATTCCTCAAAGGTTACAACATCATCTTTTTTGTAATCATCATTGAGTTTCTTTAGCTTTGCCTCCAGTCCTTTTTTCGTCTTTTGTAATTGTTTTACAGTAAATTTCTGGTCTCTATCTCTTTTATATTCTCCAATAAAATCTATGATTTCATCAATCTGACTTTGAAGTTCATACTCTTGCCTTTCTTTGCTAATAGGTATTTTCTCGTATTGACTATGACCTATAATAATGGCATCAAAACTACCTGTCGCAATCCTGCTACAAAATCTTTTTCTATTGTTTGGTGTAAAGTCTTTTTCTGTTGCACAGAGAATATTTGCTCCCGGATACAGTTCATTAAACTCTCTTCCAAATTGTTCTACGATATGGTTTGGAACAACAAACATGGCTTTAGAACTCATTCCAAGCCTTTTTGATTCCATTGCAATACCAATCATTTCAAAGGTCTTTCCAGCTCCCACTTCGTGTGCAAGTAGAGTATTTCCACCAAAAAGTCCTCTTGCTATGGCATCTTTTTGATGTACTCTAAGCTCTGTTTCAGGGTTCATACCCTCAAATGTAAGGTTACTTCCATCATATTCTCTAAGCCTTATAGAGTTAAATCTATCGTTATATTCTTTAACAAGCCTTGTTCTTCTGTCTATGTCATCAAATATCCAGTTTTTAAATTCCTCTTTTATAATTTCCTGCTTACTTCTTGCAAGCATAGTTTCTTTATCATTTAATACGGAACGCTTTTTTCCATCAGCATCAACAAAAGTATCAAATACTTTTGTATCCCTTAAATTTAAACTATCCTCAATTAACTTATAGGCATTTACTCTTGAAGTACCATAAGTAAGATTTGCAAGGTCATTATTTCTATCAACACTCTTTCCTTCAACCCTATATTCTCCAGTGAAATTAGAATACTTAATATCAATATTCCACCTGTTATAGTTTGAGGTTTCTAAAAGATGAAACATAAAATCTTTATAATACTTTTCATCTACCCAAGTTGCCCCCATTCTTACAGTAATATCACTGGCTTCCAATTCTTTTGGCATTACTTCGAGTAATTTTTGCTTTTGAAAACCCAAATAAGATAGCTCTATTTTCAATATCTCATTTTCTTTTCGGATTTCTTCCTGTGGCTTATTTTCTGTTTCATTCTCGTTTTCTAGGTTACTGTCTTTAGCTAAATACTCTTCATTTTTACTAATTTCATAATCTATATTTTTTGTATAAGAGTCTATTATCTGAATTTTATCTCTGATATTTCCGGATAGGTATTCATCTGCTGTAACATAAGGTCTTGAAAAATCTCCATTATTTATTACTGACCTAAAGGGAGTAACATCACTTGGATCAAAATTGTCAAGGTTTAAAAAAATCTCTCCTCTTAATTCCTCAATAAGCTGGTCTCTCGTTTTATCAGTAAGATTTTGCATATAATCAAAATCTACCCTACCTTTTTGAGATATAGATAATATCAAGGCATCATTTGCTTTATCCGTATGTTCTACTGCTACTGCTTTTCTAATTGTCCTTTTTGTAAATATATCTGATTTACCTACAAAATTTCCTTTTTTATCTAGTTTTTCCAAACTGGAAATCAAAGAATAATTGGCATCTTCCCTGAATAATTTTGTATTTGACCTTGAATTTAATATCCCATATTTTTTTGAAAACTCATCATATAAAGTATTTAGCTTGACTTGAGAGTTTTTAATTTCTTCATCGGTATAATCTTCTTTTTGAAGATAGATAACCTCTCTTAAAGCCTTTTCCAATTCTATATATGCCTTTACCTTATCTTCATCATTCTTTCCTAAAGATACCTTTTGCATAATGGAATTTTCTCTAAAATAAACCTTATCCTCGATCACCGCATAAGAGAAGTTTTTTACATCGTCATTTGCGGGGATTGTTTCTTCTTCCAATTCTTCATTTAATTCAGCTTTTTCATACTTGCCCTCAATATTTTGTATAGCTAATGACAGTTTTCCCTCTAAACTTAAATTTTTATCATCAATACAAGCTAATGTAGTACCAAATCTTGATGATATTTCTTCCATATTTCCAAGCACCATATCAGGATTATCTACAAAGTATTTATTATATGTCAGCCCTCTTTCATCGGTGTCAAGTTTTACCCAATTCTCATCAAGTTTCAGTAATCTATCTCTTTTTTTAAGAAAAATAATATCACTTGTTACTTCTGTTCCGGCTTCTCCTTTAAATACATTATTAGGCAGCCTTATTGCTCCTAAAAATTCCGCACGTTCACTAATATATCTTCTTACATCTTCACTTTTTTTATCCATTGTTCCACTTGAAGTTATAAAGGCTACTACTCCTCCAGAACGTACTTTATCCAAGGTTTTTGCAAAGAAAAAATCGTGAATAAGAAAATTGTTTTTCTCATACTCACGATCTGCTATTTTATATTCTCCAAAAGGCACATTTCCTACTGCAATATCAAATAGGTTATTTGAAAAGTTTGTTTCTTCAAATCCTTTGACTTGGATATTCGAGTTTGGATATAGTTTTTGTGCTATCCTACCGCTTATACTGTCAAGCTCTACACCATAAAATTTACTACCTTCCATATTACTTGGAAGATTTCCTATAAATCTTCCTGTTCCCATGCTTGGCTCTAGGATATTTCCACTTTCAAATCCCATATCGGATAATTTTAAATAGATAGCATCTATTACTACTTTTGGTGTATAAAATGCCGTTAATGTAGATTCTTTTGCAGCTTCATACTCTGATGTGGATAGATTTTCTTTTAGAAATTCTCTTGCCTTACTCCATTGTCCCTCTTTACTTTCGTCAAAGACATCAGCTAATCCTCCCCAACCTACATATCTACTTAAAACATCTTGTTCTTCTTTGGTAGCATGGCTATGTCTTTCTTCAATTTCTTTTAATACCTTGATTGCTTCAATATTATTTTTTAGTCTTTCAGACGGTGGTAAGATTTCATCTGGTGCAGTTATTTTATAGTTTACCGGAGGAATACCACCCATATACTCGTCATCAGGTGCGTATTTCTCTTTTTCTTTTATCTTTTCCTTATATTCTTTTATCTGCCAAAACATTTCATCTGTAATTGGAGAAGTAATTGAAGAACCGGCTATTCCAGGTATTCCTCTTTTTATTCTATTTTCTTTCCAAGCCTTATATTCCTCTAATTTCTTATCAATGGTTTCTTGTCTATGCTTCGTTAATTTTAAATTATTTCCATCACCATCAATTTTCCCAAGTCCATTTAAATAATCAAATGACAGTTGAAATTCTCTATAATTGTCAGGATTTTGTTCGCTATATACTGTAAATTCTCTGTTTTGATTATCCACTCCTACAATAAATTGATTTGCTAAAATACGAGAATTGTCATCTATCACATCAAGGCTATAATGTAAAAGTTTTGATTTATCTTCTCCCATATTCAGATTGGTATCTATAATTGTTATTTTTTCCAAGAGTTCTTTTTCATCAGAAAAACTTACAATAGGAATTTGAAGATTCCCATTTCTTAAAGGATGTAACCACAAGTCATTTTTCTTCAAAATGTCATTGTACTGAAACGCTGTAACCTTATATTCTTCATCTTCAAAAATTACCCTTGCACCAATATTTATCGGAATTTCTTTTTTGCTTTCTATTTTTTCATCATTTGATAAATCTGTAAAACTCATTTGTTTTATTTCTACATTATGCTGAATAATTTTATCTTTTTCTGTAAGCTCCTTAAATTTTTCAAGCTCATTTTTTCTTACATAAATATTGGAAATTGGTCTTTTTTCAGTGTACATAATATCTGTCGTGATATTTTCATCCTGTGATAATAGGCTGAGTTTACTCATTCCTTGTTCATAAAAGTTATTTTCTTTTATGATGTAGTCTTTATTATTAAATATAATGGGAAGGTTCTTATAGTTATATTCCTCCAGACTTAAAATAACTATTTCATCTTCTTTACCTTTCTGTTCAGATTTATTTACAATATCAAGTTTTAAATCTTCTTCATTTTTATAACTTAAAATCTCACTTCCTGTAATAAAGCCGTTTAAATATCCCTCACTATCATCTAATTTTATGGTATGAAAATTCCCGTAATTTGTAATCTCTGAAATGCTATACTCTTTACCCTTATATCTAACAAGCATTCCCTCTTTATATTTGCTTTGCTCTTTTTCTTGTGATTTTGCAATCTGTTCATTGATATATCCTGTTAAAAGCACATCTCTATGATTATCATCAAGCAGATAAGAAAGATTTTTAAGCATATCTTCATAACTATCATATTTAATCGCCACATTGGTCGCTATCACAAAGCCATTATATTTTAGATTTTGTTTTAATTCTTTCTCTTTCGTATCGAGAATAAGCTCTGCTTCATAGCCTTTCTTACCGTCAAGATTATCTTTTATATGGCTAAGTTCTTTTAATCTTCCATCTTCAATTTCTTGCCTTTTAAGGAGATATTCTTCACTTTGACTTCTAAAATAATACTGGCCATTATTTTCTATATCTTTTTTGATTAAACTTGATAAAACCTTCTTTTTATCTCTTATCTCAAATATCTTTCTTTTTTCTTCTTCCAAAAGATTTATGGAAAATACGACTTCATTATCCCTATTGATATAAGCTATGTTTTGGCTCATATCGTTAATTTTAAGATTGGTATTTGAAATGTAAATATCTTCACTATAATTTGGAAACTGCTCTCCCAAACTTGATATATAAAATTCGTAGCCTTCTTTTTGCTCTGTTACAGTATCTTCCTTTATCTCAAATAGTCCTTTGTCATTCATAAAAAACAAATCGTTTAAATTTGTAAGATTTGTTTCTTTCATACCACTTGCTATTTCATCAAAGAGCTTATCAATTTTACTGCTTTCTTCAAAGGTTGTTCCCCTATATAAAGGATAAACTTTTCCATTGAAATTGTCTTTACTTGGATATACACTAACACCTGTTTTTTCAAGAGAAATTCCCTCTAATTTTTCCTTATCCACAACTGCATAATAGTTCCCAACCTTTACTGCCAGCTTTTCTTTTGATATTTCTTCTTTCTCCAATTTTACAGCTTCTATTTTTTCTAAAAATTTATCTACATTGCTTGAATAGATAAGACTATCAGCATTGTTATATACTACTCTAAACTCTCCATCATTATTTTTGAAAAATGTAAGGCGAACCAGATCAGATGAGTTTTCAGTATCTTCAAATGGGCTATACTCTCTAAATTTACTTTCATCACTATATGAAAAATCTCCAAAATATGAAATGAGTTTTTTATAATCCTCCTCATTTGAAAATACTTGCATAGTTTCTTTTTCTAAAAGCTCCTTAACTATATTATCTATATTCCTATCTTTTGAAAAAATATTTTCATTTTCTACATCTTTTACTGGAAAATTAGAATTTAAAACTCTTTGTGTATTTTCATAAATTTTTTCGGCTTCTTCATAAGAAATTTCTTCCTCATCTTGCAAGAGTAAAATCTCTTCTTCTCTTTTATCGTCAAAGGTAAGTTCTCCGTTAAAAGCAAACTGTAACTCTTCCTCTGTCATTTGCTTTTTTAGTTCCGTATCTTTTAATTCTCTAAAAGTCTTTGGGAAATCTTCCAATATGAGTCTCTGAGCATTTAACTTCCTTAATTCATTCAAATTAAAATATCCCCATTCTGTTTCTTTCCCCAACACAAGACCAAATGCATCTTTACTTTCTTTATCATATTCTGTCATGTACCAAGTCCAGTTAGAACGAAATGGAATGATATACGCAGCATGGACCTGTTTCTCAGAAAGTGGTACTTCCTCCTGTTCATAAAGTTCAGGGACATTTTCTAATATTTCATCCGTCATAAGTTCATAAGGATTATCTTTAGAATAAAAGGCTCTTTTTTCTTCCTTTTGTTTTTCTTCACTAACTTCTTCTTTACTTAAATATTTATTAGTTCTTACCAATTCTTCTATTTTTATTGCCACTTGATTCCAATTTAGAAAAACCTCTTTACAATTTTCTTTTTCCAGTTTTATCCCTTTGGCATCATGCCACTCACCACTGCCTCTAGCTCCAGATAGAGCGTGTGAATTGCCACCTATGCCATATTCATTTTTAAGAAAGTCAGCCTGTTCCTTTAGGTTGTGATTTTCTGTGAAAAATTTGTATATTCTTTTCTTTCCGTCAGATATACCGCTACCTCTTTTTAAATTCTCCTCTATTTCATCTTCTGTAATAAAGGATCGTGGTTTTGTAAGTTCTGTAATATTTGTGGCAAATTCTTTTCTTGGAATTTCTAAATCATCTAATCTTTTTGATATATCATCTAACTTATGATAATGAAATCTTAAAATGCCGGTGTTTTCATTATAGGCATTTAAAAATTTTCTATACTCTTCTTTTAGAGTCATCCTAAACTCTTTATCTTCCAGTTTCTTTGAAAGATATTCTATCTTATCCGGATAACCTGAGTTTTGTTTATCATTTAAAATTGGTAAAAAAGTATCTTTAACATCATCATTAAAGTCCCCTTTTAAATACCAAAATTTTTCAGCAAGTTCTATCCTTTCATTGCTAAAGGCTTCTATCAGTTCCACATTTGTCGCATATTTTTCTGTATTTAGCAGTTTCCCTATTCTTTTTGCTGCATCTTCCCAGGATAAGATTTGTGTATAACTATCCTTTGATGATGTCGTATTTGATAAATGAATCCCATCTTTATCATACCAAGCACAAATTCTATTTTCTCCTAAATAAAATCCGTTTCCACCTCTAAAAGTATTTTTTAGAAAATCTGCTAATTCCTCGTTACTTTTACCTTTTGAAAACTCCGCTATTACATTAAGTCTAATACTATTTTCATTCCCACCATTTATTAAAACAGTGTCTATTTGATTTTGACTAAGTGGTATCTGAAATCCTATTTGCCCTGAATTTTGTGTAAAGGAAAAGGAAGTCTCTTCGACTTCCTTTTCCGCTTTTTCTTTTGATTTGTTATCTATACCCAAATTATCTTTTGCATTACTATTTTGTCCAGTTCCATATCCAGATTTTTCATTAGCCCTGAGTATTTCAGAAAGTCCTTGCTCTGAAGTTCTTCTGTCAGTCCCCAAGAATCCATCATCTTCGGTCTTTCCATCATAATAAAGTCCAGTGCCTGATCCTCTATTTTCATCAGATGATCCATAAGAGTCTCTTCCATCAACATCATCTGATAATCGTCCGCCTTCTCTTCCTTTAGAAATTTCAGTCTCATCTTGCCAAATTGCCCTAATTTCTCCTCTTCTATCATCTTTGGCATCTGAATATTGGGAATTAAAACTTCCTCTCCGTTTTCCATTTTCTCCATTCTGTAGGTTCCACCCTGCCTCTCGAACGGATTCTCCTTTATCATCGGATTGTATATCCCTTTCTCCAGTAAATATTCTCTGCCTGAAAGCACTACTGTTTCTTTCATTTTCCAAACCTCCTGTATCTTTATTATCTAACTCCTCAAAGTTTTCCAAGTCTTTTTCTGTATAATTATTATAACGCTCCTTATCTTCTTTTGTCTGCTCCCTATTTATAAAATCTGATGTTTTTTCTCTAGTTTGGATTAAAGATATTTCTCTTCCAATATCCATCAACATTCTTTTTGAAGTGTTTGAAATACAGATAAGGAGTCTATCTAAATCCTGCATTTTAGTCTCTTTTGAAACTAAAGAAAGTTTTTCTACATCTGCTACATATTCGATTCCCATTCGTTCACAAACAGATATTTTCAATGACTCTTTTAAAAAATCTAATATTTCTACCTTGCTATGACTTTTTAGATTTTCTTCGGATAATTCATCCAATAACCTATACAAACTTCCCTTTGTATATAAAGCCACTAAAGTGTCTATCTTTTCTTCCTGTGAAAATATGAGCTTACTATCTCTTTCTTTAAAATTATCAATTAAATTATCTACCGCCTGTATATGCTTAACACTTTCATATTCCCAAAGTTTTACTTCGGATATGTCATGATTAACACTTACTGTTTGGCTAACATCAAAAATATATTTTACCTGTAATTTTTCGGTGTCTAAAATAGGAATA
This sequence comes from Tissierellia bacterium KA00581, assembly GCA_001552895.1. Lineage (GTDB taxonomy): Bacteria > Bacillota > Clostridia > Tissierellales > Peptoniphilaceae > Parvimonas. The sequence goes on along the minus strand of KQ959616.1, from coordinate 22,566 downwards.
CCCTTTTCTCCTCTTTTTACATTCCTACCGATACTTCTCCAATAATCATACTCAGCACAAGCTGTTGCTTGCGTATTCATATTATAAATGCTTAATTGATGAATATATGGATACTTATAGTTGTTACCAACCACTTTTAAATATTCCTGATACCTTAAAATATCCGTTTTCAATTCTTTTTTTGCAAAATCAAGAATATATTTTAACTCTTCAGTCTTGTATCTTGGCATTTTATCACTCTCCTTTACACTTAAATTTCTATCTATTTCTTTTTTCTCACTATATTTTGATTTAAAATTCGGATTATAAAATCTTGTCATTGTATTCATTGCCTTATCTGCAATATAGTGTATATAGTCTGTACCTCCTCTTTTTTTGTTCCATTTTTCTCTTTTTAATCCACTGCTTTCCATAAGCGATACCGCTTTATCAATATCAGAAGTATAATATAGAAGTCTTTGTAGCATAAAAAAATCAGCCTCTGATTGGCTGTTAAAATAGCTTTCGTAATTTCCATAATATATCCTTCTTAAATCTTCTCCGGTATATGAAAAATACCCTTTATCAAATAATTTTTCTAATATATCTGTGTCTGTACCATAAAAAGTAATGCTTGGCATTTTTCTCTTTTCCTTATTTACCGCTTTAGATTTCGGCATATATTTTTCATATAAAGGTTTGAGATTTTTATCAATATTTATAATCCTGCTTCTATCCTTATCTTTTATAATATCTCCGGTAACAGTGAAAAATCTATCCTTGTCATAGATTTCAAGATTTTTATATCTCTTTCTTTCTCCCGGTACCTTTCCTATGCCAATAAAATGCAAACCCGTTTTTGATGGAGAAATTTCAGCATAAGTGTCAATTTCTCTCAAAAAATCTCCTGTCATAGAATCAGCACCATTATCTATCAAATATTCGTCTATATCCTCATTTACTTTATCTATATCTATGCCGATATACCCGTCTCCAAGCATAAATCCAAGACCATCCCCGATACCACTTCTTAATGAGCTTATACAATTATCATAGCTGTTCCATGTAGACTTATCTGTAGATTTAGCAAATTCTCCGTTAATTTGGAGAGGAATTTTTGTATTTTTCCCATCCCTTTTAATAATTTTATATAAGCACCATCTATTCTCCACCTTTAAGTCATCAGGGACATTACCATAGTCATGGATATAATTGGCACCGTTCATTATATTTCGATTCCCTTATCTTTTTTATGTGCCTTTACATCTTTATTTTTTTCTTCATTCTTTATTTTTTCCTGATTTTCTTTTAATTTTTTGAGTACAGAAGGTCTCTTTTCCATTTTTTTAGATTTTAATTTTTCTGCTACTTTTTCTTTTTTAGGTTCTGCCTTTACCTCTTTTTCATCAGTTTTATCTTTATTTTCCTCAGCAAAAATCTCTTTTTCATCCTTTTTTATTTCTTCAGATAGACTGTCTAATTTTTCAAGGCAACTATTTAGCTTCTTTTGCTGCTCTTTGATAAAATCCTGCATCGAACCTACAAGACTTTTTATAATTTTAATTTTTGCTTGTACTAACTTTTTCTGTGCCTTGGACAAATTATATGAAAGCTGATGTTTCATATTGGTATAAAGGCTTTTCATACTGTCTACTGCCTTATTTTGAAGATTTACCAGTGTATTTCCTATATTTTTTATGTCTCTTACAATAAGAGAAGTAAATGTAATACCCTCCAGTTCATTCAATCTTTTTATCTCTGATTTCAAACCTAATATCTCTTCTCTCAATGATTTTAATTCCTCTATATTAGCATCAAAATCATGATTTTTAAGTTCTTTTTTTAATTCTTCTGCAACCTTTAATTGAGTATTCGTATTATCTTCAAGATTAACTATTGCCTTATCATATTCTTCTTTAACCTCTTTTAAAACTTCATTTGCCTTAACTTCTTGTTTTTCTACTTTACCATCCATAAAATACTCCTTCTTATCTAATCCATCTAAGTTCTGTTCTTCCTAAATATCCTACCTCCCACACAAACCAAGCAAAAGCGATTGCACTGCTTCTATACTTATCAAATTCTCCATTTTTTGCACAATTTAGCCTTTTTGAAAATACATAAACTGTTTTAGGCGGATATTTTTTAAATAACTCATATCTTGCCTGTCCTTCTAAAAATGCTAACCGAAACAGCATTGCTATTTTTACACCATCTTTTGATATTTCAAGGGCGTGTATTAAAAATTCACTTGCACAAAAATATGGTGGATTGGTTACTATATCCAGCTTATTTTCCGTAACAGTAAAAAAATCAACCTCTTTTTCTTCTCCATACCCTCTATAACAAATATCTGTAGCTTTAACTTTATAGCCATATTCTTCTAATACTTTTCCTATATGCCCCTCGCCACAAGCAGGTTCATATATGGGAGATACAAATATTTCTCTTTTTATAAGTTCGTCCGTTGCCCTTGTATCGGTAGCATAAAAATCCAACTTTTCCCTGTCTTTACTAAATTTTATAAGTGTATCAAACATAGGCTAGTCCTTTTTATACCTTAAAATTTCATTCCTGATCTCAGTTTCTATCTCTATTAAAAATTCCTCTTTACTTGCATTGCCATTTGCTACCTCATAAAGTTGTTTTTCCCACTGTGCTGTTGTTTTAGCAGACTTGAATTTGTCTGCGACAATCGTTGTGAGGCTAATGCCTTTATGCGTAGCAATAAGGTTTTTCTTATCTCTTTCAATAAAACCTTTAAAGATTAAATTTTCAATAATGCCAGCTCTTGTTGCTGGTGTACCAAGTCCTTTTCTTTCGACTTCAATATTCTTATCAAGTGCATCATTACCTGCTACTTCCATAGCTTTTAGAAGTGTATCCTCCGTAAAGTGCTTAGCCGGTGATGTGTATTTTTCTTTTATCTCCTTGTTTTCAACGCTTAATATATCACTAATCCTCACATCAGGAAGTACCATATCTTCATTTTTCTTAGACTTGTATTCTTTAAGATATTTTGTAAAGCCTTCATCTTCAATAACCCTGCCACTGCTTGTAAATTCAAAGCTATCAAACTTAGCTACAATTTTTGTTGTATTCTCAATTAAAGGATAGCCTACACTTGCATGTAGCTTATTTAAGACAAGTTCATATACCTTCAATTCACTTTCCGGAAGTGAAGCTAAGTCCTCATTCATACTGCTTGCTGTCGGTATAATCGCATGATGGTCTGTAACCTTTTTAGAATTAAATACCGTCTTAATGCGACCTGTATCAAAATCATACTTTCCAATAATGTTGTTGATTGTGCTTGTAATCATATCTTCCGTTAAGCATCTGCTGTCTGTTCTCGGATAGGTGATAAGTTTTTTCTCATACAGACTTTGAGCATAATCTAACGTCTGCTTAGCACTATATCCGAAATACTTATTGCACTCTCTTTGAAGCGTTGTCAAATCAAAAGGCAATTCAGGTTTTGTTATCTTTTCTTTTTGAATAACATCGGTTATTTCAATCTTATCGCCTACTAAATTTAAGAGCTGTTCCGCTGTTATTTCATCATCAATTCTATCGGTAGAAAGAGAAAATCCATCTACATAAAGCTCTACTGTAAAATATTTTTCTTTCTTGAAATTTGCTATCTCATCATCTCTTTTTACAATCATAGAAAGGGTAGGTGTCTGAACTCTTCCTACACTATAATTTTGCTTGTATAGACACGAATACAGTCTGCTTAAATTCATTCCCACAAGCCAATCTGCTATTGCCCTTGCCTGTGCAGATTCAAAGAGATTATCGTAAAAACTTCCATTTTTTAGGTTATCAAAGCCCTCTTTAATTGCACTATCTTCCATGGATGAAATCCAAAGGCGTTTCATCTTCTTTTTGCAATTTACCTGATTGTAAACAAGCCTGAAGATTGCTTCTCCCTCACGCCCTGCATCGCAAGCATTTATCACAATATCCATTTCCTTGTCATTCATCAGCTTTTTAAGAACCATAAATTGTTTTTTTGTGGACTTTGCAATCTCATACATATATTCTCTTGGGATAATCGGTAAATCCGCCATATTCCACTTGGCGTACTTTTCATCATAGCTTTCCGGATTTGCCATCTGAATTAAGTGTCCTACGCACCAAGAAACCCTATATCCGTTTCCCTCATAATATCCGTCTTTCTTTTTTGTTGCTCCAATCACTTTTGCAATAGAGATTGCAACACTCGGTTTTTCTGCTATCACCAAATTATATTTCATAAATTCCTCCTTGTTTTTCATAAAAAAAGAGCGAAAGATTTTTCTCTCGCTCAAAGTTTTTTCTCTTAAATGCTACACCTTATTTAAGAAATTTTGTATTTACTTATTATTCTTTATTTCTTTACTATCCAATAACCATCTTTCGAACTACCGATATATTCGATTATATTTTCATCAGTCAATTTCTTCAAATCTCTCTTAATTGTAATTATAGACACTGATAATATATCCGATAACTCAAGTGCAGTAATATTTTTTTTATCTTTCATTATATGAATTATTTTTTCTTGCCTATCTTTAGGTTTTAATTTTTGAGTATCATTTTGGGTATCATTTTGGGTATCATTTTGGGTATCATAATTTAGATTTTTTAAAACTGTAAAGAATGAACTTTCTGTTGATCTAAATTCAGGTTTCAATTCTATCTTATAATTTTCGCAGGATTCATAGGCTTCAATAATTTTTCTAAGTCCGGATCCTCGTCTTTCCATTAAATCCATTCGTGCAAACAAATCTGCAAGTACAGGATTTCTTCTTGATGATGAAACATTGTATGGATCAACATTTTGAACAAAAGTACCGTCATACATTCCACCAGGAGAGTAAATTTCCATTCTATCATCATAAATATCCAAATGAACTTCACTTCCGATTACTGTATAATCCCTATGAATTAAAGCATTGACAATCGCTTCTTGCACTGCTCTTTCAGGATATTCCGGATATTCTACTCTATAAATAGGTCCTTTTTTCCACATCTTTTTGGAATTTCTCTTTACAAAGTCCATAGATGCCTTCAAAAGATATATAATATTTCCCTCAAATTCCTGATCATCTAAAGCATCCATCAGACCATTTGCCTTGGTAAGGCCATTCCATCTGGTACAAAAAACTCTTGATTGATATACTTGATATCCGTCTGCAAAAAGGCTGCCCGCTATCGTTAGATTTCCTTCTTCATTTATCAAGCCAAAAGAGAGTAAATCTTTTTCTTCAAATTCTTTTAAAGTCTTATTTTTATATTCAATAGCCAGTTCTTTAAAAGTTATATCTTGTATTTTCTTATCAGATTCTAGCGAATCATAAGTTACTCTCTGTCCTTTTAAAGACATATTAAATAAATCTATTCTTGTAGCGGGAATGCTTTGATTTCCCACTCTTTTGTATGCTGTTCTTGAACCACTGTCTACTACAAAATATGGGGTGTTTTTACCCGGATAGATACTTAAAATTAATATAACTTTTCCTTCAAGTTGTTCTATCTCCATATCAAATTCCGGTATAGAATCCATCTTGGTCTTTATAATTTCACTAATATTTTCAGAGTCTTTTTGATAATCATAAAGTCCTAAAATAGTATTATCCTCTTTCACTCCGAATATCAGCTTTCCACCACGACCATTTGCAAAAGCACTAACACTTTTTAGCCAGCTCTTTGGTTTATTTATTTCAAGTTTTTCTTTTTTATCATAGGAAGTGGCTTCTCCAATATATTTTGACAAATCCATTTTATCTACACCTCCCTTATACCATAATGTAATATTATTACCTATTACGGATATTTATCGTCTATAATTTTATTTCTTTGATAAAAATAACCCAGCCACAATCGGGCTTGGGCTTACCACATTCAAGTTTTTATTGCTAAAATTATACCATAAATTCACTGTAAGTACAATTCTATCCCTAATAATCATACATAATTTTCATGTTAATAACTTGCTCCCTCATTGTTGTGTCTACACTCGTTTTCTGTTCTTTTTAAGTGTAAACACAACAAATCGAGTGGATAATTTCATTTATATCTAATTTTAGCCCTCATCTTCATCATCATAAGCATCAATTGCCAAATCTTCTATCTCTTGTTTTTCTTCTTCGTCTGGCACTTCACTTTCATCATCTTTTCTTTCATAGGAATCTTCAAACTCATCATACTCTTCTTCATCTTCCTCATCATCTTCCTGATTTTTCTTATAAATCTTGAAATAGTATCCTCCACCTATTACAGCGACAATGATTAAACCTAAAAATATATAAAGACCGTTTCCTTTATTTTCAGCTTTAGGCTCTTCTTTTTTAACTTCAGATTTAGGCTCTGTATCTTCAATTTTTTTTATTTCTTCTTTTGGCTTTTCCTTACCCTCTACCATATTAAGAAGATCATCTTCAGATACTTCCGTTAAAAGCATTACATTTTCACTTTGCTCATCATGGTTGATAATTAAATGAAATGACTTGCCTGATTTTGTTTGGAAGGTAACAAACTGTCTTGCATCAGCAGAATACTTATCAATACTTTTTTCATCTTTATTGTCATTATGATGAACCCTATAATCCTTGTTAGCATTATCCTTATTCTCAGTAACAGAAGCTCTAGCTTTAGACGGGGCGGATGCTACTCCTTTATTTGTATGAACATTCTTTTCTCCACTATCCGTAGTCGAATTTTGACTGTTATTACTTGCTGCCTGTTTGGGTGTCAATTTATTAGGATAACGAACCTCTTTTTCTTTACTTTCTTTATTCTCATCACTTTTTGTATTTTTATAGGTATCCGATGCAGATGATTTTAAGGCACCCTTTTCTTTCTTTACACTATCTCCACTACCTACTGATGCAGATGGTGCATTACCTTTTACAAATGAAGATGGATTTTGTGGTAATGCTTGTGGCAATGGATTTGTTATAGCCTTTGGATAGTCTTGTTTATTGATCTGATTTGATTTTTCCTGCAATTCTTTAATTTTCTTCTCCAGTTCTTCCACAGATTTTTTGATTTCTGTATTTTCTTTAGAAGAATCCATCTTTTCTTTTTCCTTTTTCAGCCTTTTCTCCAAGGATTCTATTTCATCTTCCAAGTCTTTGATTTTATCCTTTTGCTTATCATTTAACTTGTCCTTATCCTTGACTTGTTCACTTAATTTATCTAATTTTTCTTTCAGCTCTTTCGATTCCTTTTCCATCTTAGATATGCTTTCTTTATCTATGTCTGTTTGAACTTCTTTATCTTCTGTTTTTGGATTTTCCGTTTGTGTACTTTGTTCGTTTTTAGGATCTTTTTTTTCATTATTTTCCTCTGTCTGCGTTTTTTTATCCTTAACAGTAACTTTTTCCACTTTACGAATAATTTCGTCTGTCCCGTCTCCCTTTACTTTATAGAACAAAAATTCATCTATAAATTTCATATCATCAGGCAATATAGGAATGTCTCCACTGTCAAGAATCTGTCCTTCCTTTGCTTTAATACTTTCTTCTTTGTAAAGACTATCATCTTGAAAGACATATTTTACCTTAACTTCTACCTCATCTTTTTTAATATCTTCCACTGGACTAATCAATCTTGGTAATAAATTCCCCTGTGCAAATACAATCTGTTTATTAAAAATCATAGTTCCGATTAACATGGCAATAACAACAATTATCCCAAATAAGGTGGCTTTGGATTTCTTATTCATTTTAAATTTGGTTTTCATCATTTTCCTCCATATATTCTATATTTTCTGCTTTTTGCATACTCCTTTTTTCCTTCAATTCATCTTTCTTGTAACTTTTTATCATTTCCAAAAATTCATCAATGGAAATATCAATACTTCGATATTCTTTTAATATACAAGCACTTTCCATTTCTTCCTGCTCTTCTTTTAATATCTCTTTTTTTAACTTTAGTTCTTCTATCTTTTCATCAATTTCTTTTTGTTTTTCAATATTTTTTCTATACTTGTTATTCAATGTACTCCCTCCTATTTCGGTCTACCAAATCCGTAAAAATGCTGTTTCCAGTATGGTGTATCAATCCTTGCATACTGAATCGGATCTCCTGCATGAATCATATAACCACCACCTACATAGATACCTACATGAGAAATGGGTGAGCCTGAATCATAAGTTCCTTTAAAAAATATAATATCTCCCGCTTTAGCTTCGCTTGGTGAAACAGGATTACAATAATCTGTGTAAATTCTCCAAGCAGTAGTACGAGGCATATTTTTGATTCCCGAATGGCTATATGTCCAACAAACAAAAGAAGAGCAATCAAAGTTGTTCGGTCCATTTGCTCCGAATACATATCTTTTTCCAATATGTTTTTCCGCCTCATGCACAATAGCTTTTACACTTTCTTCATTAAATTCAAGTCCGGGATTTGAAAAATCAGGATTATTAATAATCTCAGAAAAATCACCACTGCCATTTCCGAAAACAAGTTCCATATTTCCTTTACTTGCAAGTAGCATTTCATAATGAGATAAGTTATTAGGATATTCCTTAAATACATCCCTAATAATGCTGTCCATCTCTCTTTTTTCCAAATTTACAATGAGTTTCTTATACTCATAAGGCTCTTCATGACTTTCAGTATGCTCATTTCCATCTTCATCCGTATAACTGGATGTAACGGTTTTATATCTAATTTCCACTTCTTCTCTATAGGTTAAGCTATACATTTGATGGAATAGAGTTTTAATCTCTCTTTCTACATCCGATATATTCTTTACTACACCATAACGGGCTGTTATATAGGATAAGAGTTCATGCACATTGTGTCCGATTTTTTCTTTCCCATTTATAATATATTCATCATATCCCGGATAATTTTCCTCTACACTGTCCATTTCCTCTTGTAAAGCCTGTTCCAAAAAAGAAAATTCTTGATTGATTTCTTTTAATGTATCTTCTGATGATAAATAGGTCGTAGAAACAGTATTGCTTACCATACCCGTTCCCATGTTCATCAACATAGTTCCCGATTGAAAAAGCATAAAAAATATTCCTATAACAATAAGTAATAGTAATCCCATCTTTTTACCTCTGGCTCTTATAAACTCAGCAAATCTTTTACTACTCTCGATAAAGGATTTTTTTATTCTGTTTTTTACGCTATCTTTATACTTCTTTTGAATCTGCCTTTTATACTGCCTTCTTTTAAAAAACTGTTTTAATCTTGAAGTATTCTGATACTCACTACTCTTTTTTAGTTCTTCCATATTTTTTTGAAAGAAGAGTTTCTTTTCCTGTTTCTGAATACTCTTGTCAAGTTTATTTATCTTCTTTTGTCTCTTTAATGCCTTCTTCTTTCCACTATGATAAGCATGTCTTGAAATGGTTTCTATTTTCTCTACAGCCTTATGCGTTCCCTCAACTCCGGCATTATCTTCTTTTCCACTTTCCAAATATCTCTTTACCATTCCCGTTGCCATTACAGCACTTTTTGCACTTTGAGTTTTCCCGTCAATTCCCTTATTTTTTAGTTTCTGCTCTTGTCTTTGCTTTTTTTGCTGTAACTTGGAAATTTTCTTTTCCTTATTTTCAAATTTCCCTTTTCTTTTTTGTGATGTGCTTTTATCACTGGTTTTTCCCTCATTCTTTACATCTTGAAATGACTTCTTTTTCGTATCTTTATCTCTTGTAAACTCCTGATCGTCAAAATTACTCTTCACATATTTCTTCTGATTTTCTGCTTTTGAACTTTCCTTGAAAAAGCTCTCTTTTGCATAATTTTTATATCTCTTATTCTTGGATTTTGGATTTTTTACATATTCATCATAATTTTTTTCCTTATCATTTTGCCTATTATCATACTTTTCATCATCTGCAAGAGTTCGATATGATACTTTACTATCCCTAAAATCCACATCATACCTATCTATTACTCCATCGTTGTCCATGTCTTTAGATAATGGATCATAAACCTCTTTTTCTTGATGAAACTTATCTATCTGCTTTCGCATTTTTTTCTTATGATTTTCTTTCCCTGAGAAAGTTTGATTTTTTTCTCTGTCATCACATGAAACATGGAATTCATTGTTTTGTATATTATTTTCGTATTGTTTACTTCTGTAACTATCTGATAGATTCTTAGATACTAGCTTATCTTTACTTAAAGTTGTGCTTCCTTTCATAAAATTATCTTCTTGACTGTAAAATTTTTTATATATTTTTTTACTACTTATGTTATTAGATTTTAATGTGGAATTTTCTTGTATATCTACCATAGAATTATTATCTGACAGATTATTGTCATATCTACTAACATTTTGATGACTTGAATCAAAAGAAGTATTCTTTTTAAAATTCTTTTCTCTACTCTTTTTGTATCTCATTTGCTTTTTCATTCAAAGAATTCACCTCCCTTTCGATTCTTTCCCTTGCAAGCCTGCAATACTCTTCATTTAATTCTATACCGATATATTTTCTATCTTGCATAAGTGCCACAAATCCGACTGTTCCACTTCCAATAAAAGGATCAAGGATTATTCCACCTTTAGGGCAACCCGCTATCATACAAATTTCAGCTAACTTAGGTGGAAAAGTAGCATAATGTTCCCCTCTAAAAGATACGGTATTTATAGTCCAAATATCTCTTTTATTACGAAACTGAGGAATATTATCTCCCATATACTCTCCATATCTTCTTGCTTTATTGATTTTTTGTATCTTTGCTCCGGAATTTTCTTTTAAATATTTATTATCTGCCTTTCTTCCTCTCATATATCTTTTTTTGCTAACTTCTTTCATCGGCTCTGCCATTTGTTCATAGTTGTAATAATATTTTGCTGATTTAGAAAGTAAAAAAATATGCTCATAAGAACGAGTAGGTCTATCCCTGCAAGCCTCCGGCATGGCATTTTCCTTATGCCAGATAATATCAGAACGTAAATACCACCCATCCTCTCTTAAAGCAAAAGCCAATAGCCAAGGTATACCCATTAAATCCTTTGACTTATATCCTGAAACCTTTTGTGTAATTGATGGATTTTGTCCATTTCTTCCTTTTGGATATTTAGGATCAATATATTTTCCCTTTCCACCTCCTGAACCGACATAAGAATCCCCAATCACGACAAAGCAGGTGCCGTCTTTTTTTAATACTCTTCTCACCTCATGAAATACTGCTACCAATCTGTCAAGATATTCTTCTACCGTAGTTTCTCTTCCGATTTGCTCTTCCTTGTGGTAATCTCTCAGTCCATAGTAGGGTGGGGAGGTAATCACACAATGTATACTTTCATCCGGAAATTTTCTTAAAGTTTCAAGTGCATTCCCACAAATAATTTCATTTGTATTTTCTTTTATGAATGCTTCTTTACTCCTGTCTACACTCATCCCTATTCACCTGCCTTTTTTACTTCTTCAGGTTTCGTTGTGATTAGTGAATAGAGTTTTGTATTTTTCGGAAACTGGTCTATAAAAGGAACAATCGTATTTCCATAAAAGATAAGTCCCTCTCCTTCACCCGAATTGGTTACATAGGAAAGCTGATGTTTGGAGATGTTGAGTTTTTTAGCTAGAATATCTCTATCCGTTCCCGCTTGGTTAAGCATCAAAATAAAGTCGGTATTGTCAAATATATTTTCAATTTCAGGACTTGCAAGTAAGTCCTTTATATTTTGAGTTAAGCCTGTCGGCATACCGCCCCATTTTCTAAAACGCTTCCAAATTTCAATGGAATAATTGGCTGTTTGCGGTTCTTTCAACAAAAGATGAAATTCATCAACATAGTATCTTGTCGCTTTTTTGCTTGCTCTGTTTATAGTTACTCTGTTCCATACCTGATCCTGCACCACGAGCATCCCTATCTTTTTAAGCTGTTTTCCAAGCTCTTTGATGTCATAACAAACCACTCTGTTACTTGTATCTACATTCGTTCTATGATTAAAGACATTTAAACTTCCCTTTACATAAATCTCCATCTCTACTGCAAGTTTCTTTCCTACGGTTTCTTCCTGTTTTTGAAGAAGATTATATAAATCTTCCAATATCGGCATATTTTCTGGTACAGGATTTTCAAAGTAGGCTTTATATAAAATTGGCAAACAACGGTCAATAACGGAGATTTCTTCCGCACTTAACTTTTTTTCTCCTACAACGAGTTCAAATAGAGATAGTATGAAGTCTGATTTTAAGGACAAAGGATTATCTTCATCCGCATAGTCAATATTGATGTCCAGCGGATTGACATAGTCTTTTGAAATCGGAGATATTTTAATAACCTGTCCTTTTAGAGCCTCTACGAGTGGTGCATATTCAGCTTCCGGGTCTGCTATGATAATGTCATCATCCGTAATTAAAAAGGCATTGGTGATTTCCCTTTTGGCTGCAAAAGATTTACCAGAACCCGGTGTTCCTAAAATTAGACCATTTGGATTTTTTAGTTTCTTTCGATCTGCCATAATGATATTTCTGCTCAGTGCATTTAGTCCGTAATATAAGCTCTCTCCCTTGATAAAGAGTTCTTCCGTTGTAAATGGAATAAATATAGCTGCTGCACTTGTGGTAAGTCCTCTTTCGATTTCCACTTCATTTATCCCAAGAGGTAAACTTGCAACCAGTCCTTGTTCCTGCCTGTAATTTAGATTTTTCAAACTGCAATTATGTCTATTTGCAATTGACTTTAATGCAAATACCGTATTATCTAGTTTCCCCTTACTTTTGTTGGTATTCATAAAAAGAATGGTCACTAAAAACATCTTTTCATCATGATTTTGTAGTTCCGATAAGAGATTCTTTGCTTCTGCACCATAAGTTACAAGGTCGCTTGGTAAGATGTCGATATCATAGCCACTGCGTATGGCTTTTTTGTTTTCCTCTAATTTCATCTTATCTAAATCCGTAATTTTTCTTTTTACATTTTTTATCGCTTCCATCTGGTCAATGGCTTTGATATGGAAGGTAACTATCATATTTTCTTCCATTTCTAAAAACTCAGATAACATTTCATCTTTAATATCCGATGCCAAAAGTTGTAAGAAATTTACTTCAGCAAAGACCTCTCCGGTTTTAAAATAGGTTGGCTTGGAAAAATTAAAAGATGGAGGAACAATGTACTCTTTGGTTGTCAGTCCGCTATATTTTAAATCTTCAAAGGAAAAAACAAGTTTATCATTCGGATTTAAAATATCATGAATTGTTTTAAGTCTTTCCTCACCGTCAAGTACATAGGCTTTTACTCCCATCTGCTTAAAGTTATTTAACACATCCATTTCCATTCTCTCAAGTCTACTCTTTGCCTGCTTTAAATCCTCCGCTTCTATGGTAAAGGTAAGATACATACTTTTAGACAGTCCATTATTTCCTTTGGAACTTTGACTTAAAAGCATTTGTCTATATTCATTTCTAATTTCATTAAAATCATCCATATTTTCTTTAATATCAATCAGTCTACTGATTTCCTCATTTTCACCGATACTGTTGATATAACTAAATTCTACTTCCACAGAGGAATTAAAGAAATTCAAGAAAGAAGAAAATTCCGAGAAGATACTTTCCTGATCCATCTCTTCCATAAGTCTATAGTTAATGTCCAAAAAACGAATAGTTTTATTAAATTTGTTCTTTTCAATTTGACAAATCCCGTCTTTTAACATTCGTTTATAGGGAATGGTATCTTGTACGGTTTCTTTCTTTTCTTGTTTCACTAAAAAAGGAAACCACCCTTTTTTCTTCGATGATTTCCCATTTGTTTTGGACTTTGTTTTTTTCTTGCCTGATTTTTTAAGTTCTGATAACTCTTTTTTATTTTTCTTTAGCTCCATCTCTTCTTTTTTAATTCGCTGCTCTTGTTTTTTTCTTTTGTCTTTGTTCAATTTTCTTCCTCCTTCCGTTTGCCTTATTTTCGCTTCCTGCATCCTGCTTTTTTGCTCTCTCGGTATGATAAATGCTTTTTGCTTTATATAGCCTAATCTTTTTACTTTTATGAAATCTTAGGATATATGCCAGATGTTTTTCAAAGGGCAGATTATCTTTTTCATAAAGCGTTGCAAAAAGAACCGGAAGCACCGCTATACTCATAACTATCATTGATATATCTACACTGAAAAATTTTTTACAAAGCATATACACAGGAAATCCGATAAGTCCTGCTATACTAAAGCCTATAAGTTGCCTTTTAGTAAGGTTAAGAGCCACTTTAGTTTTTACTTTCGTTAAATCTTTTGGTACTTTTACATATGCCATAACCTACCCTCTATCTACTTCTTCTTTGATATTTGAAAGTGCTTCTATATGCTCCCAAAGTGCAATAATTTCTTCTTTACAATTTTCTAATTCTTGAACCAGTGCTTTCGCTTCACCTATTCTATCAATATCCTTTTTAACTGCCTTTAAGTTTTCACTCATTGAAATTACTTCTTTTAAAAGTAAATCCATTACATTTACTGATAAACTTCTAAATTCATCTTGTTTTTCTTCTTCCGTTTTTGATTCATATTCTAAATATTCATCCACTAGAGAATCTATTTCTTCTTTTTCTATATCATCTTTAAGATGCTCCGTATCAAACTTATCTTTAACACAAGAATCATCCTCCATTTCATCCAATTCAAAGTCAAAATCATCATCTTCTATATCAGATAATTTTTTTCTTCTCTTTTTCAGTAGCACTGCCATCACTATCCCAGAAAGAACTGTCCCTGTACCTATTAATATTCCTATTTTCTTATTTAGTTTTCTCATTCTTACCTCCAATAATTATATTTTTTTAGCTATCTTATTCACTTTTACTCATTTTGAACTGAAGTTATTTAGTGGCTATTTAAAATCGCCTTTGCGATACTTCCCGATTTCATCATCATGACTCCAAGAATCACTCCATATGCCAATACCTGTAAAATACTTGCGTGAATATCCGTAAAGTTTACCGTTTTGACCAGAACTGCATAAATTCCAAAAAAGATTAGGATAAAGAGTCCTTGAAGCCCAAGTGCAAATAAAGATTTAATATAGTTTGTTCCAATATTTGACCATTCCTTATTTCCCATTGTAGAAAATGGTATTGCACAAACAGAACAGTAAATATATATTTCAATCATTCTTCCATATAGAATTACAGTGATTAGGATGGATAGAACCGTCAAAGAAAATTTAACCAATCCCGTCTCCAGTGCAATTCCAATGAGTGTTCCAAGTTCCTTTGTTTTTAGGGCATCAACCATAGCATCAAAATTACCAGGTGTGATGTTGGCACTTGTCCCCACAACACCTGCCGCCTTTCCTATCATGGACTGTGCAACATCAAAGACTGCCATTGAAAAATCAAAAGCGTGAGAAACAAGCCATATAGCTATCCACATCTTAATGATATACTTAAAAAATTCAAAGGTATCTGTATCTTGCATAGAATTTTTTCTCAGCACCACTTGAATCAGCTCTATACAAAGTATTGCGGTTAGAATTATGGCTGCTATGGGCAAAACAACATTTGTGTTGATTGATTTGATGAAGGTAAAGACCTCCGAGTTCCAAGAACCCGGAGTCTTTCCTACTTCTCCTGCAACTGTTCCTACTTTGTCATTAATATCCACAAGCATTGCAGAAAGATTATCTTTAATAATATCAATCATAATATCCTTGAAAAACTCTTCTATCTTTCCAAATAAGTCAAACATTATTTCAAGACGTTAGCAAGTAGTGGAATGAGTTTTAGCCCTATCAAAACAATTCCTCCACCGCTCATCAATTGCTTGATGCCTTGCGATTTTGCCCCGGGATTATCCGATCCATATCCTTCGAGTAAGTTGATAACTCCCCATGCACCAAGTCCTGCTCCGATTGCCATAACCAAAATTTTAAGCACATTTACTGCTTGTACAAAAAAATCCATAATTTATTCCTCCTTGTTTTCTTCCTGTTCTTTTTTCTTTTCCATTTCTTTGTCGATTTTATTGACATGCCTTACAATAAAGTTTTTGTAGGTTTTATCCTCTTTTTGAACTTCTTTGTAATATCCGTATACATGGATAAAATCTCCTTTTTCAAATTCCTTTGTAAGTTCCGTCTTTTCTCCGTAAACATTACAATTGATATATTCTTTCTTTTTTTCTCCTTCATTGCCCATTTTTCTAAAGAGCGTAAAGTTTGCAACTGTTACTTCTTTGTCTTTTCCCTGAATGGTTTTCATCTCTACTTCATTAATTAAATTTCCATTGATATTTAGCATTTCTTTTTGCATATTTTCCTCCATTTTTTATATTCATGTTCATTGCAAATAAAAAAGACCACAACTTTTACAATTTGTCATGGTCTTATCTATATTCTTTCATATTTCATTTTTTCTTTTTCATTCCAACTTCTGTTCATTTGGAACAGAAGTTAAAAATTCTTCTTTTATCCCTGCCATAATATACTCTACACAAGGTAAGGCAATCGCATTTCCAAGTGCTTTATACCTTGCACTGTCTAATATAATTTTTCTGTCTTCTCCATATTTTGTGTAGTTATCCGGCAGTCCCATCAGCCTTTCACACTCTATCGGTGTTAAATATCTAATAAATCCCTCTTCTTCTTTCCCGGCTATCCAATACGCAAACATCGTTGGATTGGATGCTAATAGAGTTGGAAAAGGTTCATTTGGCTTTCCGAAGCTGTTTCTAAAAAGAGTTTCATTTCTTCCTTTTGCACCTCCTCGCATTTTTCTATCTTGAAAGGGTCTGATGTTTGGTATTTCCCTCCCTGTTTTATCAGAATCTCTTCGATCGGACTTGGTATCCTTATCTTCGATATTTCCGATAGTTTTAAAATCTTTGAGCAAGTCTTCGGGCTTATATAGTATTTTGTGGGAACGAAATCCTCTAAAATCGCAGACAATAAATATTCTCTTTCTTCTTTGAAGGAGCTTCGGCTCTCCGAAATATTGGGCGTCCAAGACTCTCCAACAAAGCTCAAATTCTCTCCCTCGCACCATTCCTGCATTTGCCCATTTAAGTGTAGGCATTGGAATTTTGGTGCTACTGAAGGATTCAAGGACGGCTCTAAAATCCAACCGATCTCCTGATACAAAAGCTCCCATGACGTTCTCCCAAATAGCGAAAGTTGGATAACTCCCATTTGTTACACACCTCATTTCTCTTATCAATCGTATCGCTTGATAGAAAAGAGATGATTTCTCTCCACTAAGTCCTGTTAAATCCCCAGCTTTTGAAAAATTTTGACAGGGAGAACCAAAGGTTATTATATCCACCGGCTCTATATCTCTTGCCTCTAGTTTTGTTATATCTCCTAAATGCTCTACATCCGGAAAATGCCTTTTAGATATAGATATTGCTTTTTTATCAATTTCACTTGCCCATACTGTTTTTATCCCTACATTTTCTGCTGCTAAAGGAAATACTCCTATTCCATCAAATAAACTTCCAAGTGTTATTTCTTTTAACTTACATCACCTCTTTTCTACTTTCATAATGTATATGAACTTTGTATTTTTATATCTTCCACTCTGCTCATTTTGAACTAAAGTCGGAGGACTTCTTCCTTTTGCCTTCATTGAATCATTTCTCCTTTACTCTTAGAATAAAAAAAGACTAAGATTTATATTTATCTTAAGTCTTTACTTTTGACCGATATACATTTTGTGAATTTCTTCTTTCTTTTTCAGGTATTTCAATCTTTGATTTAATAGTCTGATCCTATTTTTTATCTGTTGTAATTTCTTTTGTTCTTTTTCAATTCGTATTTCTGTTCTTTCAAGCTCAGTCATTCTTAAATATTCCTTTCCAAAATTTAATCCGATAGACACTTCTGCTCATTTTGAACAAAGGTTCCCTTAAATCCTTATACATCCATATCAACCACTGTTATTTTCATATTTTCCTTTAGGTTGACCTTATCTTTTCTTTTTAAGTATTTCTCTATATCAAAGGCATTTTTTTCGTTGTAGTCGGAGAGCAGTTTGTAGTTCTTATGCTTGGTTATATCAAACTTATCACTGAAAAAAGGTCTTGCCCCTCTTATTTCCAAGATACACTTTCCACCATCCATTATTTTAAGCTCATCTCTACTCATCAGTTCTTTCCCAAGTTTTTGATAGTTTAGTCCAAAAGATTTTTGATTAGACCTTGTTTCTGATGTATTGTAAAGGTCTATGGTTTCTTTCCCCAAGTTCTCCGACAGCTCCTTTATTGTTGTTCCTTCTTTTCCACCTAAAAATAACTCACTATCACAATTCCCCTGAATCGTTTCAGCATGGTCTTTGTAAATGGCTTTAAGTTGTGATTTAGCTTGAAGGATAATACTTGCGGATATTTCTCTAGAACGAATGGTTGCAATGAGTTTTTCAAATTTTGGTATCTGCCCGATGTTGCTAAATTCATCAAGTAAACATCTTACATGAACGGGTAATCTTCCTCCATATTCGTCATCTGCTTTATCACAAAGCAAATTGAAAAGCTGGGTATACATCATTGCCACCACAAAGTTAAAGGTATCATCAGTGTCTGATATGATGATAAAAAGTGCTGTCTTTTTATCTCCTATGGTATCAAGCCCCATTTCATCATATTCCATTAAATTTCTTAGCTCCCCAATATCAAAGGGAGCAAGTCTTGCTCCGCATGATATAAGAATAGATTTCGCTGTTTTTCCTGCTGCTAATTTGTACTTTTTATATTGCTTGACTGCAAAATGGTTCGGTTTTTCTTTTTCTAATGCTTCAAAAATATAATCTACTGCATTTTTGAAATTCTCATCTTCTTCTCTAACCTCACTAGCATCAATAAAAGCAAGAAGTGTTGCAAAATTTTGTTCTTCAATCGGTGCTTCGTAATATAAATAGCCTATTAAGGCTGTGTAATACAATCGCTCGGCTTTCGTCCAAAAATCCTCACTTGATTTTTCTCCTTCTCCCTTAGTATTCACCATTATTGTCTGCACGAGTTTCAATATATCTTTTTCACTTCTTAAGTAAGCAAAGGGATTGTAATGCATTGATTTTTTAAAATTTATAGTATTTAGCACTTTTATTTCATATCCATTTTTCTCAAGCATCTTCCCACACTCAACAAGGACAGTTCCTTTGGGATCAGTTACAACATAAGATGAATGCATTTGCATAAGGTTCGGTTTTACAAAAAATCTGGTTTTACCACTTCCGGATCCTCCTACTACAAGCACATTTTTATTCCTCGCATATTTAGGAGTTTTCGGTCTGCTGTTCATCGTAAGCCGTTCTGTATTGGTAAGTAAGATGTTGTTTTCAAACTTTTCATCTACATAAGGCTCAATATCTTTACAACTCCCCCATCGGGCTGAACCATATTCTCTCCCTTGTCTAAACTTTTTAGCATTTTTCTTTTTTTTATATACTGCAAACCATATAACTGCTGAAAATATAGCACCTGCAAGTATGTCATTTGCTCTAAAAGACGGTAGATAAGACATATTCGATATATCTGATAGTGCTATAATACTTCTATCTATGAAATCTCCACCTGTATAGCTGTTTACCTGTCTTGAGAAGATATTTACTATATAAAAGAAAAAGAGATAAGGTAAGTTTAATAATACAAACTTTTTCTTATCTCTTATATGAAACACATTCTTTATGTCTTTTAGTATTGCTTGTAAAATCTTCGTTTTTATCACATCCTTTCAATTATTCTATTCTTCATCTTTGTACCTGATAACAGGAACTTGATTTATTTTTTTACCTGTTTTTTTCTTTGTAAGGCAAATACCATTTTACTTGTTCTTTCAAAGTAACCATTTTTTATGATAGCTCATTTTACATTTAAAATGTAAAAATCCTATAAACTGCTGTTTCATCTTGCGACCACATCTTGGACATATATTTTTTTCATTTAATCAGCTTTCCCTTCTATATTCTTGTCCTAATAATATACCTTAAGTTTAAGCCTAAACACCATAGTATTTTAATAATGAAAGTATTTCATATCTTCCTTTTGCTGTTGTAAAAATCTGTCTTTTGTATATTTCCCCTTTTTTATTTCTTTTCGTTTTTACTTGAAAATAAATACCTTTTAACCTATCCATTGGAAGCACAACACCTTCTTCATTTTCCTCTAAAAATTCAATAAATTCTTCTTCAAATTCATCTTTGTTAGCTAAATATTCCTTAAGGTGATTTTTCAATTATTTCACACTCCTTACAAACTTTGCTCCTGATGTTTTTCTTTTATCTTATCTTTTTGAGGTGCATTTCTAACTTTTTCTTTGAAGTGATTTAATTTATCCATCACAGATTCTCTCTTTTTGTCCTTGCCGGCAAATTTTGAAACTGTATCTTTAAAAGCCTGTTCCATAACTTTTTCATCTTTTGCCTCAAAAAATACTATCTTATTGCCAGTAGTCAAATCTTTTTTTATACTGAATTTCACTCCGTTTTTCTTTAACTCTCTTTTTAGATTTTTTAAGTCCACATCATTTAACTCTAAGGTTTCAACCTTACCTTTTTTCACTAAATCCTTTACTGTCGTCGGTTTTTGTTTAGCAATCAGATCTTTTAATCCATTTTTCTCTTTTTCTGCCTTGTTAAGTAACATTTTCATCAGTTTTAGAACTTCTCTTGCTGTTAAATGAAGTGCCTTTTTCTTTACAGCGATTACTTGTCTTGTTACTTCTTCATTTATCAAAATATCACCTACCTTCCATCAAAATTAAATTGGCTGCCATAGCCTTTTCTCTCATTGTTTTTAATCTATGGTTTTCTCCATTGAAGATAAGAGGTGTTGCCATTTCAAGAAGTCTGGAATAGATTCTCTTTTCTTTTAAATCTTTTGTATTCATCAGGTGAGAAATAGACAAATTTGTAGTAACAATAATCGGCTTATTTGCCCTATATCTGCTGTCTATGATGTTAAAGATATGTTCTAAGGCAAATGATGTATCTCTTTGTATTCCAAAATCATCTATAATCAAAAGCCTATTACTGTTTAGATTTTTGATATACTTATTTTTATCTATCTGTAGATTCATCATATCGTTTAATATCACTCCAAAGTTTGTCATTCTAACCGATATTCCTTTTTCTATCAAAGCATTTGCAATAGAGGATGCCAAATATGTTTTTCCAGTTCCTACTGCACCTGTTAATATAAGGCCTATATTTTCTTTTTCCATATTCTCAAAATGCTTCACATAGTTTAACCCTACCTGTTTATGTTCCAAACTTCCATCTTCCCCCTCAAAGGTTTGTTTATATAAAAGATTGTCATCAAATGCCATACTTTTAAGTCTACCTATACGCATACTGCGTTCAAATTCTTCCTTTTCTTTTCGTTCTTGTTCTATCTCTTTACTTCTACAATCACAATTTTTAGGAATTTTTCTTAAAATACCGCCAATCTTTGCCATCTGCTGCTTGGCTGTATGGCATTTCCCACAATAGACAAGTCCATCTTCATCACTTACATAGTCTCCATTTTTCTCATTTAGCATATTCTTTTCCATATTTTCAAATACCTTATCAAAAAGTTCTCTTGTAGTTTCCATTATTAACCCTCTCTTTCACTAATTTTTATAGCCTTTCAATTATTTTTCTTTCAGAAAATCTTGCCATATCTTTTCATCATCAGCATAATTTCCTATATTTTTTTCTTGTTTACTGTAATAAATAGAGTTTATAGGTGCATTGTAGAGAATAGATAATAGATATGCCCTAAAATGTGTAATCTTAGATGTATTTTCTTTTAGAACGGATAAGACATACTCTATATGCTCTTTTTTAATTTCCAGTAACCTTTCTCTAATTTTTTCATAACTTAGCCAGTTCTGGTTTATTTTCAAATCTCTTTTACCTTCAACTACATCTACCATAATTTCTACGATAAAATCTATCGCTTCTTTTGTAGGACTATCTCTATCCATAAAATCTAAATACGAAATATTTTGCTTTATATTTCTTTCTATTTGACCTCCTTCCCCTGTTTTCAATTTTCTCTTATGTGCGGTTTTACCTATGGAGGTGGTCTTACTAATATCAGTATCACTCTTTTTAGTTTTATTTATATTAGTCTTATTACAGTTTGTTTTTGAAACTTCTTGAAGTTTGGTTTTTAAATTTCTTGAAGTTTGTTTTTCAAACTTCTGTAAGTTTACTTTTGAAACTTCTTGAAATGTGTCATTTAAACTTCTATCTTCACAAGTTTCTTCTCTCACTGTGCTGTTTTCTTCCATGGTTTCTACAAGAAAACTTTTTACATAGATTATGTTCGGTTTTCCAAGCCCTCTTCTTTTCTTTTCTATCAGTCCAAAGTCTTGTATTTCTTTCATAATGTTGACTGCCTTGTTCCTACCTATATTCATAGTTTCTTCTATTTCATCTATGGTAAATATGATAAACACTTTGTTTTCTTCATCTAACCACCCATTTTTCATAGATAAGCTCATTCTATCAAGCAAAATAGCATACAAAACTTTTGCATCGCTACTTAATGTTTTAAAAATGCTATCTGTATATAAAATCTTCGGTATTTTAAAGAAGGAGTATTGATCTGCTTCTTTTCCGTAATAATAGCTAAATTTAATATTCATAACTTTCTCCTTCCTATATTCTTAATATTTTTTGGCAATCGAGTAGGGAGGACTTTCTCCTCCCTCTCAC
>KQ959615.1 GCA_001552895.1 Tissierellia bacterium KA00581 | reverse complement strand
GTCTTTTCTTTGTACTCTCAAAGTTATTATCACTATATGTAATTTTCATGTTTCAACAACAACCTCTATATTATACAACATCTTTTTTAGGTTGTCAACACTTTTTAAACATTTTTTTAAAAAAATTTTTTGAAAATTTTTAAAAAAATGACCCAGTAATCAACTGGGTCTTTATTGTACCATTTATTTTTTTAATTGTCAATAGTTTTTTTAAAATTTTTTTAAAAAATATATTAATGTGTTGTTCCTCCACATTCTTTTATATCTTCTTTATTTTCAACTACTGCTTCTATCGCATGTGTTAGTCCTTTTACTATAGTTTCTAATGGCATGGAAGCTGTATTTTTTTTGTTTAATACTTGTTGTGGTAAAAATGGTATATGGATAAATCCTGTTTTCATGTTTTTGTATTTTGTTTGCGCAAGGTATGCCATCGCGTAGCAAACGTGGTTACATACAAATGTTCCTGCTGTATTTGAAACAGAGGCAGGTATGTTATTTTCTAGCATTTTTTTAACCATTGCTTTTATTGGAACTTTTACTAAATATGCATCCGCACCGTCTTGTTTTATTTTTTCATCTATTGGCATATTTCCTTCGTTATCTTTTATTCTAAAGTCATCTACGTTTATTCCAACTCTTTCAACAGTTATATCTGTTCTTCCTCCAGCTTGTCCTATATTTAAAACTACATCTGGTTTTTCTTTTTCTATTACTTCTTCTAATTTTTGTAAGCTTTTTATTCTCACTGTTGGTATTTCTACTTTTATAATTTTTGCTCCACTTATTTCATCTGGTAATAATTTTACCGCTTCTATTGCCGGATTTATCTTTTCTCCACCGAATGGATCAAATCCACTAACTAAAATTTTCATTATATAAACCTCCTAAAATCCTAAAACTAGCATAAGTACAACGTGTACGATTATCATAGCTATTGCTACTGGTGCTTGTTTTTTTATTATTATATATTTATCTTTTGTTTCAAGTATTGACGCTGATACTATGTTAAAGTTTGCTGCCATAGGTGTTAAAAGTGTTCCGCAATAACCACAAGTCATTCCAAGAGCTCCTATTACAGCAGGGTTTGCCCCTTGTGATATAACAAATGGTATTGCTACTCCTATTGTTATTACTGTAAAGGCAGCAAAGGCGTTCCCCATTATCATTGTAAAAATTACCATCCCAACGCAATAAGCTACAACTGCTGCAACTCTTGTTCCTCCTCCTACTACTGCTCCTGCACATTCTCCTATTACATTTCCAACTCCCGCAGCTGTAAATACTATTCCTAACGCTCCTAAAAGTTGAGGTAATAAACTTGATGCACCAATTTGCATTAATAGTCTTGATGTATCTTCTTTCATTTCTTCTACTGTTGATTTTGTAATAAATAACGCTACTATAAATGATATTACTGATGATATACCCAAAACTTGCGCTGTAGAGAAGCTAAATATAACTTTTTCTCCACTTGCTTTTATTCCTATAACAAAGTTAAATGACTTAAATTGCATCATTAAAAATGCTAAAACTGCCATAAGTATTGCAGGGATAAAAATTTTCCATCCTATTTTATCTGCATTTTTTCTTTTTTCTTCTTCAGATATTTTTTTAAATTCGCCGATTCTAACTTGTTTTGTAAGTGTTAATATTGCACATACAACAAGTAAAAATCCAACTATAACTCCACCTTTATCAGGTAAATATTTAACTAAAAATCCACCAAATGCAAAAATAATTCCAACTAGAAACCAAAATAAAAAAGTTCCAAATCTTGCTTGTTTATTTTTTAAAGCTCTTATGGCTGTTACAATGGAAATCAATCCACAAAGTATATATATAAATTCGTCAATAAAAAATGTGTTACTACTTATCCATTTTAACATTTTTAATACCACCTTTTCTTAAATTTTTTTCAAATATAAAACATTGAATAATAGATAAAACTATCATAACAATTCCTACAAATAGAGAGTAGTACGCTATTTGTGAGCTTGTTACATTATATCCTTGATCATTTAAAGTCGTTACTATTAAAAGAGTTCCTGAAGATACGGGAAATATGTTTTGTCCAAAGAAATTTCCATAATTTTCCATAGCTCCAGCTAAAGCTTTTAAATCTTCAAGTTTTGTTTCTGTTAAATCTACGCTTTTAGTTGCAGCCCCCTCTGCCATCGGCAAAATCAGTGGACGAACAAATTGTATATGTCCTCCTAAACGTAATGAAAATATCGCAGCTATCCACCTTATAAATAAATATAGCCACACTACAAGTCCTGCGCTTGCTCCTTTTATTTTACGAATACCATCTGCTGCCTTTTCTTTAAGACCATATCTTTCCATAATTCCAATTACTATAAGCGATATAAAAAACAAACTCATATATCTATTTGATACAAATCCTTTACCAATAATATCAAGAATTTCGACAATGCTTTTTCCACCAGCAATTCCTGTTGCAAATCCAGCAATTAAAACTACCGATATTATATCAAGCTTTAGTATAAATCCAACAACTATGATAACAACACCAATTAAAACTAAATAATTTGTCATTTTTTTCCTCCTATTTTTTATTTCATATAAATATTTACACAATTTAATTTATTATAACATAAAAGTTATAAAAATAAAACTGCGAAACGAGATGATTTATTTATTATGTTTTATTGCAATATTTTTTTATTAAGAAAATTGAAATTTTAAATAATTTTACATTTTATTTATTTTACTTAAATATATTCCCATTTTATATCCATATATTCTTTATAAATAAAAAAACTTAAGTTTATAAACTTAAGTTTTTTATTATTTTATTTATTTTTTATTTTAGTTATTGTTTGATAGCCCAAATTTATTTAAGAAATGGAATATTAAACTTATAACCACCGCAACAACACTTGCTAAAACCATTCCTTGTAATTTAATTCCAAAAAAGCCTATCGATACACCACTAAGTCCTGTTATAAATACCACAGATGTTAATATTAGATTTTGACTTTGTGAATAATCAACCTTTTTGTCAACTAATAGTCTTATTCCTGATGAACCTATCATTCCATATAACAAAAATGTTACAGCCCCTATTACATCTCCTGGTATAGTTTGAATAAACATACTTAAAGGTCCTATAAATGCCATACATATTGAAATCACAGCAGCTCCTGCTATTACATATACTGAATACACTTTTGTAACTGCCATAACTCCTATATTTTCACCGTAAGTTGTAGTTGGAACTCCTCCTACAAGTCCTGAAAGCATTGTTGAGAAATTATCTGCAAAAATACTTCTATGTAGTCCTGGATCTTTTAATAAATCTCTTTGTACTATATTACTTGTTACAACTTGATGACTTATATGTTCAGCAGTTATTACAAGTAATGCAGGTAACATTATTAAAGAAGCTTTAAGATCAAAAATCGGAAGTTGAAAATTTGGAATTGTAAATAATTTAGAATTTACAACTGGAGAAAAATCTACCATTCCAAGAGAAAATGCTACTATATATCCTGTAATGATTGCTATTAATATTGGTATTGTTGCTAGAAATTTTCTAAATACTACAGAGCCTAATATCGCAACTGATATTGTTACTAAAAAAACTACCACATCTTCTCTACTACAAGTTTCTGTTAAAATATTTGCACCTATTTTTCCGCCCTTTACTGTAGTTTGTGCAAGTTCAAGTCCTATAAGAGAAACGACCGCTCCCATAGCTGCAGGTGGTAAAACTATATCTATCCATTTTGTTTTAAACTTATAGATTATATATGCTAAAATACATCCCAAAAAACCAGTTGTTACAAATGCACCTAAGGCGTATCTATATCCCATAGTGTTTAAAATGATTTGACCAACTCCTAAAAATGCAAAACTAGAACCTAAATATGCTGGTGCTTTTCCTTTAGTAATAAGAATAAATAATAATGTTCCTATACCGTTCATCAAAAGTACAATTCCAGGGTTAACATTAAAAATAATTGGAACTAAAACTGACGCTCCAAACATAGCAAAAGTATGCTGTAAACTAAGGGGTAAAAGCATTGATAATGGCACTTTTTCATTAACCCCTATAATTGATTTTTGTTTCATAAAAACCTCCTATATTTTGTTTTTTTATAAAAAAAAGTGAAATAATATTTTAATTATTTCACTTTTTAATAACATTTTTAAAGAATATATTATATTGTAAAAAAGGTAAATAGTAAAACGTAGAATGATTTTTTTCTAATTCATTAAATATACAAACTAAGTTTAACATAATACTCTCCTTTAAGTTTTTATCTCTGAAATTATACCAAATTTTTAAACAGTTGTAAAGGATAATTTGTCATCTTTTTTTATTTTTTGTTTAAAAATTTTATAAAAAAACAAAAAATACCCTCATTATTTACACATAGTAAACCGAGGGCATTTTAAATTATTTTAAATTTTTTCTTGTAAATATCATTTTTCCTGCTGGAGTTTGTAAGATGCTTGTTACTGTTGTTTCTATTGTTTTTCCAATATAATTTTTTCCATCTTCTACTACAATCATTGTTCCATCAGGTAAATATCCTAATCCTTGTTCTTCTTCTTTTCCTTTTGAAATTACTTCAACAATTAACTTCTCTCCTTGTATTACAACAGGTTTTACAGAAAGAGCAAGTTCATTTATATTTAAAATAGGAATTTTTTTAAATGTTGCAACCTTATTAAGATTATAATCATTTGTAACAAGTTTTCCATGAAGATCTTCTGTTAATTTCAAAAGTTTATGGTCTACTTCTTTTATGTCTTTATAATCTTTTTCAACAACTTTAACTTCTACTTGTTTTTGTTTTTGAATTTGATCTAATATATCAAGACCTCTTCTTCCTCTTTGTCTTTTGTTAGCATCTTCAGAGTCAGCTATATATTGAAGTTCTTTTACCATAAAAAGCGCAATTACAATGGGTCCTTCTAAAAATCCTGTCTTTATTATATCATTTATTCTTCCGTCTATTATTACAGATGTATCTAAAATTTTACAAGTTATTTTTGTTTTTTTACCATATTTTTCTTTTGAGAAAAATCTTATTTTTAAAATATCATCTTTTTTGTTAATTGCTATTTTTATAGATAAAAATGCAAATATTACATAGATAAATATTGTGATTATAATACTTAAAAGTCCACCGATAACCGGAAATTTTATATTTGAAAATGGTAAAGATATTAAAAATGCTATTATAAGTCCTATTATAAGTCCTAAAACAATTATAAAAATTTCTGAAATTGGTGTCTTTTGTGTTTTTTGTATTATTTTTTCAAAATCTTTTTTTAATTTCTTTACAACTTTTGGAAATAATAAATAAAAAATAATACCAAAAATAATTGCTGATAAAGTGTAAGATGAAATTAAAATAATTTTATTAAATTCAAAATTTACGACTTGATCTATTGTATATACCAATAAAATGCCTATGAGCAAGCCAAAAACAAATGAAAGATATCTTAGTGTTTTATACATAAAAACCTCCTTTTTTAATTTTTCATAGTAAAGTCTATGATTTTATCAATTTTATTTTTTGAAAATCCACTTGCCATTATGAATTCGGATACTAATATTCTTCTTGCAAGGCTAAGCATAAATATTTCTTTTATAGAAAGTTTTTGTTTTTTTGATCTTTGACTAAGTCCTTTTAAGACATAAGCTATATCATAAAGATTTAATGATTTTAATCTTTCCATATTTTCCTTATATCTTTTTGACCATTTTTTAGCCATAGGAAATTCTTCGCCGTTTAAATAATTATAAACGTCATCTAGAGCGTCAACATCTAATAATTTTCTATAAGATGAAGTTAGAATGTTTTTTTCATTTATATAAATCCTTAAATTTTGTTCATAAGGAATTTCTATTATATAAAATTTTTCTTCTTCATTATTTATAATCTTTTTTTCTATATTTTTTACAATACCAGCTCCATGCATGGGATAAAAAATTTTTTCTCCAACTTTCATAATAATCGCCTCATTATAATTATATAACATTTTGTTAAAAATATAAAGTTTTTTTTATAAAAATTTATTTTTTTAAAGTAATTTATTCTGAAATTAAATTATCTTTTAAAGAAACTAATTATATAATTATTTTTTAAAGGAAGTTAAATTAACTTTTCACATAATGAGTATATTGTATAGACTTTAAACAAAACTTAAAATATTTTATCGATTAATTCTTTTAAAGTTTTTGATTTTTCTACCTTTAAGTTTTTAATTTCTTTAGGTATAGTGTTTTCGTAACTGATGTATGCTTTTTTATAGCCCATTCTATCAAGTTCTAAAAGTCTTTCTTTTATATTTGTAACTTTTTTAAGCTCTCCTGTAAGTCCGACTTCGCAAATAAATACACTATCTCGAGCTATGGGTTTGTTTAAAATTGATGAAACTATTGATACTATAACTGCAAGATTTACTGCTTGTTCTGTTATAGATAGTCCTCCTGTTACTTTTAAAATTACATTTCTATCATAAAGATTAAAACCTGCTCTTTGCTCAAGTATGGAAATTAATGTATTTAGCTGATCTTTTTTTAGGCTATCTCCTATTCTTATAGGATAGTTAGTAAATGATTTTGAAACTAAGCTTTCTACTTCAACTACCAACATTCTACTTCCTTCTTTAACAACAGAAAGTGCGCTTGCACATATATCTTTTTCTCTTTTTGTAACAAAAAACTCAGATGGGTTTTCAATTTCTAAAAGTCCATTTTCTTCCATTTTAAAAAGTCCAACTTCTCCTGTTCTTCCAAATCTATTTTTTGTACTTGTAAGCGTTCTAAGAGAATCATCTGATTGCCCCTCTAGCAATAATACAGAATCTACCATATGTTCAAGCGTTCTAAGTCCTGCCATTTCATCTTGTTTGGTCATATGACAAACTATGAAAACGGCTCTTTTTTTATTGGGGTCTTTTGCAAGTGTTACAAGTTTTGAAATACATTCAACAGTTTGTGTAGGACTTGCCGCTCTAGCTGTAAATTCATTTAGTGTAACGGTTTGAATGCTATCTAAAATAATTATTTCAGCATCTGTTTTCTTTATGGACTTTATGGCATCGTCCATTATTGTAGTTGAATGAATAAAAATATCATCTGGAATATCTTTTGTTATTCTATTTGCTCTAGATTTTATTTGTAATGCACTTTCTTCTGCGGATATATATAGAGTTTTTATTTTTTTTCTTGCAAAATCTAAAGCAAGTTGTAAAAGTAATGTACTTTTGCCACATCCCGGTCTTGCAGTTAATATATTTACGCTATCTTTTACAACTCCTCCACCTAAAACTCTATTAAGCTCTTTTATTCCTGTTATAAATCTTATATCTTTATCTATATTTATATTTTTTAATTTTTGAACATCTGTTTTTACAATATCTTTATCTAAAGTTTTATAACTACTAGCTTCAACCTCTTCAATAGTTCCAAAGTTTCCACAATTAGTACACTTTGCTTGCCATCCAAGAAAAACAGCGTTGCAATTTGAACAGATAAATTTTGTTTTTGTTTTCATCTTAATCACCTATTATATTGTAAAATAAATATATTAAAAAATCAACAAAAAATTTTTTTGATTTTTATACATTTTTTAAGAAATTTTACTTTAATATTGACTATTTTTAAAAAAATTATGGTATAATAAAAAATAATTAAATCTTAACTTAAAGGAGTTTTTATGAAAATACTTGTTGTAGAAGACGATAGAGTTATAAGAGAGGGTCTTATAGAATATTTAAGTGAATTTGGTTATGAAATAATAGATGCAAAAGATGGTAAAGAAGCTTTAGAAAAATTTAACAAAAATGAAATTCATCTTGTACTTTTAGATATTTTACTTCCATTTTTAAATGGAATTGAAGTTTTAAAAGAAATAAGAAAAAAAAGCAAACTTCCCGTTCTTATGCTCACTGCTTTTAATGATGAAGAATATAAAATTTCAGCATTTTCATCTTTAGCTGATGGATATATTGAAAAGCCATTTTCTCTTTCACTTTTAAAAGTTAGAATAGATTCACTAATTACAAAACATTATGGCGATCAAGATATTTTCAAATATAATGATACCGAAGTAAATTTTAAAAGTTATTCGGCTAGCTATAAAGGAAAAGTTATTGATATAAATGCGAAAGAGTTAGAAATTTTAAAATATTTATTAAAAAACAAAAAACAAGCACTAACAAGATCTCAAATAATTGACAATGTATGGAAAGAAACTGAAGAAATTCCATTTGATAGAGTTATCGATGTGTATATAAAAGAATTAAGAAAAAAATTACATCTAGATTGTATAGTAACCATTCGTAATGTAGGTTACAAGTTGGAGTTAGAATGAAGAATTTAAAATTATTTCCAAAACTATTTATATATACTTTTTCAAGCTTAGCTTTTTCAATATTAGTTATACATTTACTTGTATATTTAATCTTTCCAAATACTTACCTTAGAGCAAAAAAAGAAGATCTAACAGTAAAAGCAGATCAAATTTCACAATCTCTAAATGGAAAAAGTTTAGATTATGTTAAACAAGCTCTTGACTTTTTTTCAAAAGATGGCGATATAAATGCAAGTGTTAAAGAAAATAATGATGAAATTTCACTAAAATTAGAACAAAATATAGATTTTGACATAAATAGTAATACAAATTCTCTTATAATAGAAGAAAGAGAAATAACATTGAATAATGGTAAAACAGTTAATTTACAGTTTTTGTCAACGTCAAACATACGACAAAACGCAAAAATTTTAAGTCTTAAATTTTTACCTATAACTCTTTCTATTTCTTTTTTGTTTTCAGGCGTTGTTTCACTTATTTTTGCAAAATTTGTAACAAATAATATAAATCAAATAAAATATGTAACTTCAAAAATGATGAAGCTTGATAAAAGTGCTTTTCTAAAGGTAGATAGCACAAATGAAGCAGGTCAATTAAAATCACAAATTAACAATCTATATCAAACTTTATTAAAATTAATGAATGACATGGAAATAAAAAATAATGAAATACTAAACTTAGAAAAACTAAAATATGAAGTATTTCGTGGGGCTTCTCACGAATTAAAAACTCCACTTGCAAGTCTTAAAATAATTTTAGAAAATATGAGCTACAATATAGGAAAATACAAAGATAAAGAAAAATATATAAAAGAATGCTTAGTTATAGTAGATGAGCTTACACAAAGAGTTTATCAAATTCTTACAACATCTTCATTTGATTATTTAAAAGATGATGAAGAAACAGTAAATATAAATGATTCTTTAAAAAATATTTTAATAAATTATGATATTTTAATAAAACAAAAAAATATCTCTTTAAATAATAATTTAAAAAACGAAACTATCTTTATTGGAAGAACCGCTTTAAAAATAGTCCTTTCAAACCTTATAAGTAACGCTGTAAAATACACAGACGAAAACGGATTTATAGATATATTTGTTAAAGATGGATTTTTGCATGTAGAAAATTCATATAAAAATATATCTACTTTAGATATAGAAAAAATGTCTAAAATTAAAATTTATTCTAAAAAAGATACAAGTAATGGACTTGGACTTTATATAATCAAAAATATTTTATCTAATTATAAAATATTTTACAAAATAGAAAAAACAAAAACATCTATTGCATTTTTAATTGAATTAAATTAGTAACAAAAGAGTATTATTAACAATCTATTGTTTTTATATACTCTTTTATTTTGTTAATAATTACATTAAATAATTTTAAAAATTTTTTAATAATATTTATTTTTTCATCAAATTTTATTTTTTTATCATCTTATAAAAATATTCTTCTAAATTTTAATAAATTAGATTTAATTATATTTGTAATTAAATTGTTTTTATGTTATACTATATAAGATTTTTAATAGAAAGGAAAAATGTATGAAAAGATTTTTAAAAATATCACTTCCAATTCTTTGTTTATCTTTTTTAATTATTGGTTGTGGTAAAAAAGAAGAAAAAAAAGAAACAACCAAGGTTGAAAACACTAAAAAAGAAGAAAAGAAAGAAATTAAAAATCTACCTATAAATAAAGTTGTAGAAGAAAAAAGAGTCTATGTAACTGCCAAATGGGCTAAAGAATTTATGGATAAAACTGACAAAAATAAATACATTTTAGCTGAAGTTACATGGGGAGATGAAAAGGCAAGTCCTGATTTTTTAAAAAAACACATTCCAACAGCCATTCATCTAAATACAGATGATATTGAAGAAGGTCCACTTTGGAATTTAAAAAAACCAGAAGTTCTTGAAAAAAACTTTTTAAAATATGGCATAACTTCTGATAAAACTCTTTTGCTTTATGGCCCTAACATCGGTGCAGATAGAGTAGCATTTGCAGCTTTATATATGGGAGTTAAAGATGTTAAAATTATAGACGGTCGTTTAGGCGCTTGGGAAAAAGAAGGTTACCCTGTAGAAAGTGGTAGCGTAGCTTTAAAAGAAGAAAAAGATTTTAAAACAAAAACTCCTGTTCATCCTGAGTATATACTTTCTTTAGATGAAACTGTAAAAAAATTAAAAGAAGATAAAGATTTTGAATTAGTTTCTGTTCGTTCTAAAGAAGAATGGCTTGGAAAAACTTCAGGTTACACTTACATTCCAAAAGCTGGAGAACCAAAAGGAGCTGTATGGGGCGAATCTGGCAGTGGTAATTCCGGTATGGAAAATTATTTAAACAAAGATTTAACCGTTAAACCGTTTGAAGATATTGTAAAACATTGGAACAATCACGGATTTTCTCTTTCAAATGATATGTCATTTTATTGTGGAACTGGTTGGAGAGCTGCAACTCCTTGGCTTTTAATGTATGAAAGAGGATATACTCCAACAATGTTCGATGGTGGCTGGAACGAATGGCAAATGCATAATGATTTAGATGTACAAATAGGAGATCCAAAAGATGGAAAAACTCTAAAAGTTAAGGATTTATCAAATGATAAAGCATTACCTAAAAAGTAAAATAAATGTATTTTTTTTAATACCAGAAATTTTATTAATAATTTCTTCTGTTTCATTAAACTATCTATCCTTTAAAAAAATGGGACTTATGAGACATTTAATTTTTAAAAATTACATGTATGATAAAATTAATATCTATTTAATTTTATCTATATTAAGTATTTTTTTAATATTAGTATATTTATTTTTTGTAATTAAATGTAAAACATATCTAAATTTTGTATTTATATTTTTTATAGTATTTGCCCTTTTAAGTTTTAATAAAATTATAACAAAATTTAAATACGACTATTACTTTCAAAGTTTTATTTTTCTAACAATTTCATTTTTAGAAATATTAAAGATAATTATAAAAAAATTTATTATAAAATATAAAGCTTAAGATTTAAAAAAACCTCTTTACTAATGCAAGTAGTAAAGAGGTTTTTTATTAAATATAATCAAATTTACAACTAAAAAATTATCAAAAAGTAAATTAGATTTTTGTTATTATAAAATATAATCGTACGTTAAATTAAAAAATATAAAAATCTTAAA
>KQ959614.1:32830-58537 GCA_001552895.1 Tissierellia bacterium KA00581 | reverse complement strand
CTAAATAGATATGAAATATTAAATAAAAAACATTGTAAATAATTGTATAATTAAATCTTCATTAAAAAAATTATCAAAAAGAGGATTTAATTACTAAAAAGTTTAAAAATTTTTTAAACTTTTTTTATTTTGTATTAAAATACGCTTGAAATTTTTAAAAAAAAGGTATATTATATTACAAGTATAAATTTTATTACACCATATTATTGTTTTAAAAAATTTAAGGAGGTATATGTATG
The DNA here is from genome assembly GCA_001552895.1 of Tissierellia bacterium KA00581. Lineage (GTDB taxonomy): Bacteria > Bacillota > Clostridia > Tissierellales > Peptoniphilaceae > Parvimonas. Next base: position 58,298 of record KQ959614.1, on the reverse strand, counting down.
ATAAAACTATTTTGTGATATGGGCGCAGATATTCCAAAAAAATTAATTGAAAAATATGATATCTCTTTATTTACGATGATGATTTCAGATGGAAAAAATGAATATGTTTTAGGAAAAGATATAGATAAATATAAACTTTTTGATCAAATGAAAAAAGGAATTAATTTTCACACATCTCAAGTAGCATATAGTGATTATTATAATGCTTTTAAAGAAGCTGTATCTTTAGGAGAAGAAGTTATATATATATCATTATCTTCTGGAATATCTGGAACATATAATACTGCTATTATGGCAAAAAATGCTATCTTGGAAGAATTTAAAGATGCTAAAATTTATATTTTCGATAGTTTTGGTGCAACTTTTGGATATGGATTTGTAGTTTTAAAAGTTGCAAAGATGTTAGAAAATAATGAAAGTATAGAAGAAATTATAAAACTTATTGATTTTCATAAAAAACATGGACAATTTTTATTCTCTGCTGGAGATTTAACATATCTTTACAGAGGTGGTAGACTTAGTAAAACAAAATTTTTTATTGGAAATCTTTTAAATATATTACCTATTATGGACGTTTCTAAAGTTGATGGTACTTTAGAGATGATTGATAAAGCTCGTGGACATAAGGCTTTAAAGAAAAAAATTTTAGAACATATAAAACAAAAAGCTGATAATTTTAAAGATCAAACAATACTCTTTTTACAAGGGGACTGTTTAGAAAAAGCAGTAGAGTTTAAAGAATTTTTATCTAAAGAACTACAAAATGATGATATTATTATTTCTGATATAGATGCAGTTATAGGTTGCCATACAGGTCCTGATATCATTACAGTTTTTTATTTAGATGAGCTTTATGGTAAATATGATAAAATTAAGTTATAAGGGTTAACATTAACCCTTATATTATTTGTAGAGAAAATTTTTTTAAGTTAGTATTATAATTATTACATACAATCTGATATCATCTAAACTTAATCACCCAATAAAAATTAGGGTGAGATTTTTTATTTTTAGGAGATGATTTTTATTAAATATATTTATGAATTTTTAGTTATTTTATTTTTTTTAATATTTGGTACAGTTTTGGAAAGTATTTTAAAATCTCCAATTCCTGCTACTATAATTTCAATGCTTCTTTTAGTTTTATTATTGTATTTAAAGATTATTAAACTAAAAAAAATTGAACAAGTTTCAAATTTTTTATTAGATAACATAACTTTGTTTATGACTCCATTAATCATAGGTGTTGTAGATAAATTTAATTATTTTAATGGTAAATTTTTACAAATATTTTTTATTTTAATTGTTAGTGTTGTTATTTCTATGATTGCAACAGCAATTTTAACAACTTATCTTGTAAAAATATTTGTTGGGGATAGTAAAAATGCAAATATTTAATAGCCCTTTATTTGGAATTTTTTTAACTATTATAACTTTTGTAATAGGATTAGAAATACAAACAAAACTTAATATTAAATTTTTAACTCCCATGATTACATCATCTATTCTTATAATAGCTATGTTATTGATATTTAAAATTCCTTATTCAAGTTATAAAAATGGTGCAGATATATTAACATTTTTTGTAGCACCTGCTACTGTTGTTTTAGCTGTTCCACTTTATAAAAATTTAGAAATTATAAAAAAATATTTTTTTCCTATTTTAATTGGATGTTTAATAGGAATATGCATTGGAATTTTTACCGCAATTATTTTATGTAATATATTTGGAATAAATAAAGAAATTATAATTTCCATGTTGCCAAAATCAGTTACTTCTGCAATAGGTTTTGAAATTTCTCAAAAAATAGGAGCAATAATGGAAATAACTATGGTATTTATAGTTTTTTGTGGAATAATAGGATATGCTTGTGCCGATTTTATTTTTAAAATATTTAAAATAGATAATAAGATTGCAAAAGGCGTTGCGCTAGGCTCTTGTAGTCATGTTTTAGGAACAGCAAAAGCGATAGAATTAGGAGATATAGAAGGATCAGTTTCAACTGTATCAATTTCTATTTCAGGAATAATCGCTGTAATAATAATACCTTTAATAATAAAATTAATTTAAAGCATAAAAAAAGCTCCCATAAGGGAGCTTTTTTGATAGTGTATTGGATCCAGATACGCTATCAATTTTTTAATGAAATCTATGCTTCAACAACACTAGCTTGATGTAATTTTTTACTTAAATTACTTACCTTTCTTGAAGCTGCATTTTTATGAAGAACACTTTTTGTACTTGCTTTTTTTAGTTTTTTATCTATTGTTCTTAATAATTCATTTGCAGATTCTAAATTGCTTTCGCTAATAGCTGCATGAAATTTCTTAATATAAGTTTTGATTTCAGATTTTTTACTTTTATTTTTAAGAGTTTGTCTTTTAGTAACTTCAATTCTCTTAACCGCTGATTTAATATTTGCCATTTAATTCACCTCCTCAAAAGTAACATTAGTATTATACTATAAATAAAAAAATATTTCAATACCTTCTAATATTTTTTTATTTTAAATTTATAAATATATCTAAAAAATTTGCATTTTTTATAAAAATTTGTTATAGTAATCTATATATTTGTATTGTTAATAGGAGGTCTATTATGGAATTTAATAATGAATTTGGCAAAGTTTCTATAAATACTTCAGTTGTTCAAACTATTGTATCTAATATATTAAAAGAAAGCTATGGAGTTATTGGGCTTGCTAATATTTCAACTAAAGACGGTATTTATGAGCTTTTAGGTTTTGAAAATTATAGTAAGGGAGTTCATATTTCTTTAAAAGATAGCTGTCTTGTTATTGATTTGCATATTATACTTCAGTATGGAATAAAAATTTCTACTGTTTGTGAAAATATAATAAGTAATGTTAAATATAATGTTGAAAATTTGACTGGACTTAAGGTTTGTAAAGTTAATGTAAATGTGCACGGTATAAAGGTGCAAGATAATTAGGGGGAATATTTTATATGATAAATAGTGAACAGTTACAAAAAGCTTTTGTTAAGGCTTGTAACTATCTTGAATCAAATAAGGAGATGGTAAATAGTTTAAATGTTTTTCCAGTTCCAGATGGAGATACTGGTACAAACATGACTCTTACTATTAAATCAGCTATTAAAAATTTAGAAAATTCTAGTGTAAATACTTGTGCTGATGTTACAAAAGCTGTTAGTGATGGTGCTTTGATGGGTGCACGTGGAAATTCTGGTGTAATTTTATCTCAAATTTTAAGAGGATTTTACCTTGGAAGTAAAGATGCAAAATTTTTAGATACAAAGATAATTGCAGATTGTTTTGTTAATGCTTATAAGGTTGCATATAAGTCTGTTATTAAGCCTACTGAAGGTACTATTCTTACAGTTATAAGAGAAATGGGTGAGTTTGCACAAGAAAATTTTGAAAAATTTGATGATGAAATTGAATTTATCAAGGCAATTTTAAATGTGGGGTTTGAAAGTTTAAATAGAACTCCAGATATTTTACCTATACTTAAAGAAGCTCAAGTTGTTGATGCTGGTGGTAGAGGACTTATGTGTCTTTTAGAGGGTGCTATTGGTGATGAAGTTGTTAAGATAGAAAAAAGTAGTTATGAATTTAATAAACCTGCAAGAATTGAACATTTAAAGGCACAAAAAGATGAAGATATAAAATTTGGATATTGTACAGAATTTATGGTTACAAGTGATAGTGAAGAATATACTGTTTTAAGAGATAAATTGTCTTCTATAGGAGATTCTTTGATTGTTGTTAAAGGTGATAATATTATAAAAGTACATGTTCATACAAATCATCCGGGACAAGCTATTGAATGGGCTTTAGAGTTTGGGCCACTTCATGATTTAAAAATTGATAATATGAGAAGACAACATAATCATTTACATCATAGTGATAAGGAAGTTTTAGATGCACAAAAAAAAGAAGAAGCTATAAAAAAAGAACATAAAAAGTATGGATTTATTTCTATTTCTACAGGAAGTGGAATAGCTGAAATATTTAAAAGTATGGCTGTTGATGAAATTATAGAAGGTGGTCAAACTATGAATCCTTCAACAGAAGATATTCTAAAAGCTGTCGATAAAATAAATGCAGATGATATTTTCATTTTCCCTAATAATAGCAATATTATTTTGGTATCTGAACAAGCTGCTAAGATGTCTGATAAAAATTTACATGTTATAAAGACAAAACAAATTCCAGAAGCTTTTTGCGCACTTATTAATTTTAACAGCACTTTATCTGTTTCTGAAAATATAGAAAATATGGCAAATTCGCTAGAAAATATTAAAGTTGGACAAATAACTTACTCACTTAGAGATACTGAAATAGATGGTGTTAAGATAAAAAAAGATGATTTTATGGGTCTTTTGGGTGGAAAGATTATTGTTTCACAAAAAAATATAAAAGATACTTTTGATAAGCTTGTATCTAATCTTGTTGATGAGGATAGTTCTATTATAAGTGTTTATTATGGTGAAGATGTGAAAAAAGAAGATGCACAAAAGCTTGTAGATGACTTGTCTAAAAAGTATGAAGATGTTGAAGTTGAATTGGTTTATGGTGGACAACCACTTTATTATTATTTAATTTCTGTTGAATAGATTTAAAAGTCCCAAAGGGGACTTTTTTTGTAGGTAAATTATGGATTTAAAAACTATAAAAGGCATTGGCGAAAAAAAAGAAAAAATTTTAAATAAGCTTAATATTTTTTCTTGTGAAGATTTAATTGAATATTATCCATATTCATATATTGACACAACTAAATTTAAAAAAATAAAAGAAATTACACAAGAAGCTTGTTATTCTTTTAGGCTTAAAATAGTTTCATTACTTGAAAATAAAAAGAAAAAAAATATAAGAGTAATTAAATTTTTAGCTATGGACGAACAGATGAATTATTGTAATATCGTCTATTTTAATAATATTTTCATACTTAAAACTATAAAGGTTGGATTTATTTATGAAATGTATGGAAATGTAAAACTATTAAATGGCGTTGTTGAAATTCAAAATCCTACATTACAAGGAAAAACTAAACTTATAGGAGGTATCATTCCTTTATATCATTTAGCTTGTGGAATTACAAATTTAGATATAATAAAAGCAACAAAAGAATTATTAAAAAATAATGATTTATTAGCTGAAAAATTACCAGAATACATAATAAATAAAGAAAATTTGATTTCTTATAAAGATGCTATTAAAAATATTCATTTTCCTAATGATAGAAATATTTTTTTAGATGCAAAAAAGAGACTTTCTTTTGAAGAATTTTTTTTCTTTTTAATTTCTATGAAAATTTTAAAGCGTAGTGAAAAAGAAGCTATAAGTTTTAAGATTTTAGATGAAACTTTTAAATTTATAGATTCTTTAGAATTTAAACTTACAAATTCTCAAAAAAAAGTTTTAGATGAAATTTTTAAAGATATGAAAAGTTCTAAACAGATGAATAGGCTACTTCAAGGAGATGTCGGTTGTGGCAAAACTATTGTTGCCTTTATCAGCATATTTAATGCTATAAAAAATGGCTATCAAGTAGCTTTTATGGCACCTACTGAAATACTTGCAAGACAACATTTTGAATATGCAAAAAAAATATTTGAAAAATTTGATATAAATATATCTCTCTTAGTCGGTGGTTTAAAGGAAAAAGAAAAAAATAAAGTACAACAAGAAATTAAAGATAAAAAAGTTGATCTTGTAATAGGAACACACGCTCTATTTCAAGAAAAAGTTATTTATAAAAATTTAGGCCTTATAATAACAGATGAACAGCATCGTTTTGGTGTTAAACAAAGACTTTTACTTTCTAAAAAATCAAAAAGTCCAGATATTTTAGTTATGAGTGCTACACCTATTCCAAGGACTATTGGACTTGTAATGTTTTGTGATTTAGATATTTCTACCATAGATGAATTACCTAATGGTAGACAAAAAATAAGTACATATTTTGTAAGTGAAAAATATGAAAAAAGGTATATAAATTTTATAAAAGAAAATATTTATCAAGGCAGACAAGCTTATATTGTTTGTCCCCTTGTTGATGAAAGCGACGTACTTGAGCTTAATAATGTTAAAAATTTATATGAAAGATTAAAATTTGAATTTTTTAAAGATATAGATATTTCTTTTATTCATGGAAAGATGAATCCTTTAGAAAAAGAAAATATTATGAATGATTTTAAAAGTGGTAAAATAAAAGTGTTAATTTCTACAACTGTAATTGAAGTTGGAATAAATGTAGTAAATGCAAATATTATGTTAATTTATAATGCCGAAAGGTTCGGGTTAAGTCAGCTCCACCAGTTAAGAGGAAGAGTTGGACGTGGAAAAGAGAAAAGTTATTGTATTCTTGTAAGTAATAAAACTACAGATATTGTAAAGAAAAGAATGGATATAATGACCTCTTCTTGCGATGGATTTTATATTTCACAAAAAGATTTTTTGCTTAGAGGTTATGGAGATATTTTGGGATATAGGCAATCTGGAGAGGTAAAATTTAAACTTATTGATATACAAAAAGATTATAAGCTTTTAGAAAATGTAAAAAAATATGTTGATGAATTATTAAAAGAAGACCCTAATCTTGAAAAAGAAAAAAACAAATTGTTAAAAGAAACAGTTTTTAAAATTTTAAAGAAACTAAACAATGAAATAATTATGAATTAATTATTTTTTAAAAGCGTCATTTAAACTAAATTGCAAGAATAAATTAGCTACATAAAAATAATTCTCTAGGTGTTTTGTAATTGAATATTTTTTTAGGATAATTGTTAATTTAATTTGGTTCAACAACTTTAGTTGTTGAACCATTTTTTGTTTATTAATTATAATGTATATACTTACTTTTTACTATCAATTGAAATATTTTATTGTGCGAAGTGAACAATATATATAACAAATAAAATTAAGATTATCAAGTATATTTTTCCAATATGTTTTTTATATTTATTCATAATACACCTCACTATTTTTATTTTTCATATAATCTATAATTTCCAACTCAAGAAATATCTAAAACAAATCCAGAAGGACATTTATCTGCCCAATATTCTACATCTGAAGAAAGTGTTCTAAGGTATAGCGTTGTTAAAAATCCAACTAATGCTTTTGGAGGATAAGATGCCCCAAAAATCAAGGTAACAGCATCAATTGCATTTGCATTAGATGTTAGATGATATGAAAAATTATATCCTTCAGATCTGGAATGAAGAACTCTTCTCGTTTTCCACCAATGACTTGTTAAAGTACCAATATTAGAGCTTCTTAGCATTGACCTTGTTTCTAAGAAAGTACCATCTTTAAGAATGAAAATAGTACCGTTTTTAGCTCTTTTATTTAATTCAATAAATCTATTATTTAATAAATCTATTGCATCATCTACATTCTTAGCTTTTAAAACTTTTGAAACTTCAGAAAAATTATTTTTTATATAATTTCTAATTGAATTCAAATCTTTTAATTTAAAAGCACCATTCTTAATTTCTAAATGATTATCTATAAATTCTATAAAATCACTAGGAAATTGATTTTTATAACTATCTTCTACTGTACTAACTTTGATTTTTTTTATGTCTTCTGCATTTACATTGTCAAAACATAAAAAATTTGTTAAGATAGCCACAACTAATAGCATCGAAAATGCTATGCTTGATGAATTAATTAACTTTTTTGTACTTTTCATATAAAGCATATCTTAACTTTAAATTTAATAAACGTTTTCGTTTATTATAGTTATATGTTATCAAATTAATTTTATTTTGTCAAATTTTTTTTGTAAAAATTTGTAAAAATTATATATAAAAAAATAAAATAACATTTATTTTTTTATATGAATTTATTGTTATAATTTGATATATCGATTGTGTTATGTAAATAATAAATTTTTATTAAAACAGTTTACATTTTATATGTTTTATGTTATACTATTTAAGTACTGTTGCTTTGCTTATGGAAAACTCCGACCTTTGCATAGCTACAGCGAATTATATTTAGGAGGAAAGTTTATGATAACTAAAGAAGATAAGGTTAAGATTATTGAAGAATTTAAAAGAGGACAAGATGATACAGGTTCTCCAGAAGTGCAAATTGCACTATTAACTTTTAGAATTAAATATTTAACTGAACATCTAAAAGAACATAAAAAAGACCACGCTACAAGAAGAGGTTTGTTTAAATTGATTGGACAAAGAAAAGGTCTTTTAAAATATCTTAGTAATGTTGATATCGAAAGATATCGTGAATTAACTAATAAGTTACAAATAAGAGGATAATAAGAACCCCACCCTTCCACGATGTTTTACATCGGGTGGGTACCCGGGAACCTTGTTGTTACACAATTAAAAGAGCGAGTTTTCGCTCTTTATTTTTAGAAAAAACCATAGGAGGATTAAATGGTTAAAGAATTTATATATAATTTGAAAGGAAGAGAACTTAAAGTTACAATAGGAAAAGTATGTGAACAAGCTAACGGTTCTTGTCTTGTACAATGTGGAGAAACAGTTGTTTTAGTTAACGCATGTGCATCTAAAGAACCAAGAGAAGGAGTAGATTTTTTTCCTTTAAGTTGTGATTTTGAAGAAAAACTCTATTCTGTTGGTAAAATTCCAGGAGGATTTATCAAAAGAGAAGGACGTCCAAGTGAAAAAGCTATACTTACATCAAGACTTATAGATAGGCCTATTAGACCACTATTTCCTGAAGGATACAGAAATGATGTACAAGTAATTGCAACAGCTCTTTCAGTTGAACAAGATGTGCAACCAGATATACTAGCTATGATTGGTTCATCTATTGCTCTTACAATTTCAGATATTCCTTTTAAAGGACCTACAGGTTCTGTAAATGTAGGTTATGTTGATGGAGAATATATTATAAATCCAACTGCATCTCAAAGAGAAAAATCAAGACTTAATATAACCGTTTCTGGAACTAAAGATGCAATTATGATGGTTGAAGCCGGTTGTGATATTTTAAGTGAAAAAGAAGTTTTAGGTGCAATTATGTTTGCTCATGAAGAAATAAAATCAATATGTGAATTTATCGAAGATATAAGGGCACAAGTTGGAAAAGAAAAGTCAGAAATTATTTTACCTAAAAAAGATGAAGAACTTTTTAATGCCGTTGTAGATTTTGGAAAAGAAAAAATTATTTCATCACTTAGAACTAAAAATAAAATGGAAAGAGAAGAAAATTTAGACAAAATTACAAAAGAAATTTTAGATAAATTTTTACCTGACCACGAAGAAGAAAAAGCACAAATAAATGAAGCAATTGAATCTATAGTTGTACAAGAAGTTAGAAGACTTATAATTGAAGAAAAAATAAGACCTGATGATAGAGCGTTAGATGAAGTTAGACCAATTTCATGTGATTGTGGAATATTACCAAGAACACATGGCTCTGGATTATTTACAAGAGGTCAAACTCAAGTTTTAACTTTAACAACTCTTGGAGCACCAGGGGAAGTACAAGTTTTAGATGGAGTTATTGATGAAGAAGATAAAAGATATATGCATCAATACAATTTTCCACCTTTTAGTGTAGGAGATGTAAAGCCTCTAAGAAGTCCTGGAAGACGTGAAATAGGACATGGAGCATTAGCAGAAAGAGCTTTAGTTCCAGTTCTTCCAAGTGAAGAAGAATTTCCTTATACTATGAGACTTGTTTCTGAAGTTTTATCTTCAAACGGATCAAGTTCACAAGCAAGTATTTGTGGATCTACACTTTCATTATTAAATGCAGGTGTTCCAATAAAAGATTCTGTTGCAGGTATTGCAATGGGACTTATAAAAGATGAAAAAACAAATAAAGTTGCTATTTTAACTGATATTCAAGGATTAGAAGATCACTTTGGAGATATGGATTTTAAAGTTGCTGGTACAAAAAACGGAATCACAGCTTTACAAATGGATATTAAAGTTGATGGAATTAGTGAAGAAATTTTACAAACAGCATTAGAACAAGCTAAAAAAGCAAGACTTCATATTTTATCGATTATGAATGATTGCATATCAGAACCAAACAAAGAATTATCAAAATATGCACCAAAAATATTTACAATGAAAATTTTACCAGAAAAAATTAGAGAAGTAATTGGACCTGGTGGAAAAGTTATAAATAAAATTATAGAAGAAACTTCAGTTAAAATTGATACCTTTGATGATGGACGTATAGCAATCACTGCAGATTCAACAGAAAACGGACAAAAAGCGGTTGATATGATAAATGAAATTGTAAAAGATGTTGAAGTTGGAGAAGTTTATAAAGGTGTAATAACTACAATAACAAATTTTGGAGCGTTCGTTGAACTTATAAAAGGTAAAGAAGGTTTACTTCACATTTCTAATATGACCCATGAAAGATTAAATAAAGTTGAAGATTTATTTAAAGTTGGAGATTTGGTTGATGTTAAAGTAATAGAAATTGACAATCAAGGAAAGATTAAATTGTCAAGAAAAGCATTACTTGAAAAACCAAAAAAAGAAAAAAAATAATATAAAAAAATAACTTTAAAGTAAAAAGAGTTCTCTCTTTTTACTTTTTTAAAATAGGAGATATTTTATGAGTAAAATAGTTTATAGTGCATTACAACCATCAGGGAAATTAACTATTGGGAATTATTTAGGTTCGATAAAAAATTTTAAAAAATTACAAGATGAATATGAATGTTTTTTTAATGTTGCAGATCTTCATTCAATAACAGTTCCTCAAGAACCGAAATCTATAAGAGAAAGAAGTCTTGATTTGATAGCTATATTTTTAGCATCAGGACTTGATCCAGAAAAATCAACTCTTTTTGTACAATCTCACGTTTCTCAACACGCATCTCTTGCATGGGTTTTAAATTGTATGAGTTATATGGGTCAGCTTTCAAGGATGACTCAATTTAAAGAAAAATCACAAAAATCAGAAGAAAATTTAAATGCAGGTCTTTTTACTTATCCTGTTTTGATGGCTGCAGATATTTTACTTTATCAAACTGATTTAGTCCCAGTTGGAGTAGATCAAAAGCAACATTTAGAACTTGCAAGAGATTTAGCTATTAGATTTAATAATAAATATTCACAAACTTTTACTGTTCCTGAAGGAATAATCGGAAAAGAAACTGGAAAGATTATGAATCTTAAAAATCCAGAAAAGAAAATGTCAAAATCCGATCCAGATCAAAATTCTTTTATTTTACTTTTAGATGATGAAGAAACTATAAAAAGAAAAATTTCAAAAGCAGTTACAGATAGTATGGCTAATTTTGATTATAATGATGAGCAAAAAGGTCTTAAAAATTTAATAAATATGTATATTGCTTTTAGTAACAAAACAAAAGAAGAAATAATTTTAAAATATAAAAACGAAAATTATTCAGTATTTAAAGAAGATTTAGGACAATTAATATCAGATAGTTTAAAAGATTTAAGAGAAAAATATTTTGAATATATAAAAGATAAACAATACCTTGAAAAAGTAATGGAACAAGGAGCACAAAAAGCTTCTTATATTGCAAACAAAACTCTTAGAAAAGTTTATAAAAAAGTTGGTTTTTTACCAAGATAAAATGAGAAGATTAATCTTCTCATTTTTTATTGTCTTATATTATTAATTTTTTATAATTTTTATATGTTAATTTAATTTGTAATTATTTTTAAAAAAATAAATTATCAAAATGTAAACAATCGCATAGTATTTTAGATACTTTTATAAAATATTTTTAATAAATTTTGTTTTAAATCTTGACAAAGGGGAATAATAGTAATATAATATTGTTAGCAGTTGTTAATGATGAGTGCTAAAAGGAGTGGTTATATGTTAGATGATAGAAAATTGAAGATTTTATATGCTATAATCGACAGCTATATCAACACTTCTGAGCCGATAGGTTCAAGGACTATTTCTAAGCAGTATGATATGGGTATAAGTTCTGCTACTATTAGAAACGAAATGAGTGATTTGGAAGAACTTGGATTTTTAAATAAAGCTTATTCTTCTTCTGGGAGGATACCTTCGGAAAAAGCATATAGACATTATGTGAATTATTTATTGTCTTCTCATTTTAATGAGATATCAAATGATGATTGTGATTTCGATATTTTATATGAAAATCTTAATGAGAAAAATAAAATATTTAAAGAGTCTGCTAAGATAATTTCAGAAATGACAGATTACATAACAGCAACCATGATTACTGATTATATGGATTGCATATTAAAGAGTATTGATGTTATCGAAATAAGCACTGGGCTTTATGTTTTGATTTTAGTTTTTGATACAGGGAAAGTTATAAATACAGTTTTTAATTCTAAAACAAGTTTAGATGAAACTTTGCTTGAAGAATTAATACATTATTTAAAAAAATATTTGATAGGAACTAAAGTTTATGATTTAAAAAATAAGTTAGATTATCTAAAATTGACACTTATTAATAGATTACCTCTTATCTCTTATATTTCTGAATTGATAAATAAAGAAATTTTAAAGGTAGAAAAATCAGATATTAAATTAGAAGGTATATCTAATATATTTAATTTTCCAGAATATCAAGATATGAATAAAGCAAAAAGATTTATAAATTTTTTGGAAAATAAAGATGAAGTTGAAAGTCTTTTCTTAAGTTGTGATTCAAATAATCTTTGTATCAAAATAGGAAGTGAAAATAATAAAGATTTTTTAAATGAAAATGCTATAATTACAACTTCTTATGATTTAGGAAATGGCTTAAAAGCTAAGATAGCTGTTATTGGTCCTACAAGAATGGATTATGAAAAAATTATAAAGACTATGTTAAAAATGAAATATAAAATAGATGATATTTTAAAGTGAAAAGCAGGAGGTAATTGATGAAAGAAAAGTCAAATGAAAAATTAAAAGAAGAAAAAAAAGATTTAAAAAGCAAAGTAGAAGAAGAATTTTCTAAAGACGATTCAAATGACGGTCAAAAGAAAGATTTAGACAACTCTTTATCTTCTGATGAAAGTTTAAAAAAAGAAAATGAAGATTTGAAAAATAAGTTTGTTAGGCTTCAAGCAGATTTTATAAATTTTAAAAATAGGGTTGAAAGAGAAAAAACAAATTCAATTTTATTGGCTAATGAAAATTTGATTTTAAAGTTTTTGCCAGTTTTAGATAATTTTAATAGAGCTTTTAATCATTTAAATGTTGAAGATGAAATGGTTAAAGGGTTTGTTATGATTAAAGAACAGTTTGAAAAAGTTTTAAAAGATGAATTGTTAGAAGAAATAAAAAGTGATGGAGAGCATTTTGATCCAAAGCTTCATAATGCGATTATGACTGAAGAAAAAGAAGGAGTTGAAAGTGGTATTATACTTGAAACTTTTGAAAAGGGATATAAAATTAAAGAAAAAGTTATTAGACCAAGCATGGTTAAAGTTAGTAAATAATTAGGAGGTATATATTATGTCAAAAATTATAGGAATTGATTTAGGAACAACAAACTCAGCAGTAGCTGTAATGGAAGGTGGAGAACCAACAATAATTGCCAATGTTGAAGGTAATAGAACTACTCCATCTGTTGTAGCTTTTGCTAAAAATGGAGAAAGATTAGTAGGGGAAACAGCTAAAAGACAAGCTATAACAAACGCAGATAGAACTGTTATCTCTATTAAAAGAAAAATGGGAACAGATTATAAAGTAAAAATTGATGATAAAGATTATAGTCCAGAAGAAATTTCTGCTATGATTTTACAAAAGATAAAATCTGATGTTGAAAGTTATTTGGGAGAACCTGTAACACAAGCTGTTATTACAGTACCTGCTTACTTTACAGATAGTCAAAGACAAGCAACAAAAGATGCAGGAAAAATTGCAGGACTTGAAGTAAAAAGAATTATAAACGAACCAACAGCTGCAGCTCTTGCTTATGGAATGGATAAAGATACACAACAACATAAAATCATGGTATTTGATTTAGGTGGTGGTACATTCGATGTTTCTATTCTTGAAATAGGAGATGGAGTTTTTGAAGTATTAGCTACAAGAGGTAATAACAGACTTGGTGGAGATGATTTTGATGAAACATTAATGAACTATATGGTTTCAGAATTTAAACGTGAAAATGGTATTGATTTAAGTACTGATCTTACTGCTATGCAAAGATTAAAAGATGCAGCAGAAAAAGCTAAAAAAGAATTGTCAACAACAATGACTACAAATGTTAATTTACCATTTATTACAGCAGTTAATGGAAACCCTGTTCACTTAAATATGGATATTAAAAGATCAAAATTTGAAGAACTTACAGCATCTTTAGTTGATAAAACTTTAGTTCCTGTTAGAGAAGCTTTAAATGATGCATCTCTTACAGCATCTGAAATAGATAAAGTTTTATTAGTTGGTGGTTCTACAAGAATTCCTGCTGTTCAAGAAGCTGTTAAGAAATTAATCGGTAAAGAACCTCAAAAAGATATAAACCCAGATGAATGTGTTGCTATTGGAGCTGCTATTCAAGGTGGTGTTTTAACTGGAGAAGTTAAAGATTTATTATTACTTGATGTAACACCATTATCACTTGGAATTGAAACAATGGGTGGAGTTATGACAAGATTAATCGAAAGAAATACAACTATACCAGCTAAGAAAAGTCAAATTTTCTCAACAGCTGCAGATGGACAAACTGCTGTAGATATTCATGTATTACAAGGTGAAAGAGAATTTGCTAAAGATAATACTACACTTGGAAGATTCCAATTAACTGGAATTCCTGCAGCACCAAGAGGAGTACCTCAAATAGAAGTAACTTTTGATATAGATGCAAATGGTATTGTAAATGTTCATGCTAAAGATTTAGGTTCAGGTAATGAACAAAAGATTACAATTACAGCTTCTACAAAATTATCAGAAGATGAAATAAATAAAAAAGTTAAAGAAGCTCAAATGTATGCTGATGAAGATAAAAAGAAAAAAGAAATAGTTGAAGTTAAAAATAATGCAGAAAGCTTAATATATCAAACTGAAAAAGCTTTAAAAGATTTAGAAGGAAAGATTTCTGAAGATGAAAAGAAAGCTGTAACTTCTAAAGTTGATGAATTAAAATCAGCTTTATCAACAGATAATGTTGATGATATTAAAGCTAAAAATGATGCTTTAACTCAAGAATTTTATAAAGTTTCACAAAAATTATATCAAAATACAAATCCTAACAATGGACAACAAAATCAAAAACCTAATAGCGATGTAGTTGATGCAGACTATGAAGTTGTTGATGATGATGAAAATAAAGAAAACAAATAGTTAGATGTAAATATTTTTTATAAATATTTTAGAAATAGAAAGATTTAATAATCTTTCTATTTTTTTTAAAAAAAATTTGTAAAAATTTTTAATTTGTGGTAAAATTGTTTATATATAAATTTTAGGAGGTATGTATGGATCCGATGTTAATGCAGGTTGTTTTAATTGTTGGTTTTGTTGCTGTAATGTATTTCTTTATGATAAGACCTAATAAAAAAAGACAACAAGAGATGTTAAAAATGAGAGAATCTTTAAAACAAGGTGATTCAATAATTACTATTGGTGGAATTAAAGGAAAGGTTGTAAAAGTAACTGATGATAGTGTTGTTATTGAAACTTCTTCTGAGAAAACTAAGATGGAATTTTTAAAATCTGCAATTCATACTGTTGTTAC
Source organism: Tissierellia bacterium KA00581 (assembly GCA_001552895.1). Taxonomy (GTDB): domain Bacteria; phylum Bacillota; class Clostridia; order Tissierellales; family Peptoniphilaceae; genus Parvimonas. Next base: position 42,663 of record KQ959614.1, on the reverse strand, counting down.
TAAATCAGATGAAAAGTGTGATGAAGTAGAAGAAAATAAAGAAGTTTAATAATATTTAAAAGAAGAAAATTGCAACATATTAAATAGACGTTATTTCGTCTATTTTTTCTTTATATAAAAATAAAAATGTGGAGATGAATTTATGAAAAAATGGTTTATAAAATCAGATAATGGATATACTAAAGATAATTTTAAAAATAATAGTGAATTTTCTTATATAACTGCTCAATTGTTAGCAAATAGAAAAATAAGTTATAAAGAAGTTAAGAATTTTTTATATCCAAATTTTGATAATCTTCACAATCCATTTTTAATGAAAGATTTAGAAATTGCAATTGATCTTATTATTGATGCAATAGATAACGACTTAAGTATACGTATAGTTGGAGATTATGATCAAGATGGAAATTCTGCAACTGTTGTATTGTATAAAGGTTTAAGTTATTTTACAAAAAATGTAAGTTATGCAATCCCAAATAGAGTTGAGGATGGCTATGGTATTTCTAAATCGATAGTTGATGATGCACTTTTAGATGGAGTAGATTTAATTATTACTTGTGATAATGGAACAACTGCTTTTGAAAGTGTTGAATATTGTAAATCTAAAAATATTTCTATAATTGTTACAGATCATCACGAGCTTAGTTTTGATGAAAATAACAATCAAATTCTTCCGAAAGCTTGTGCCGTAGTAAATCCTCATCGAGTTGATTGTAACTATCCATTTAAAGAGCTTTGTGGAGCAGGAGTTGCTTTTAAACTTATGCAGGCTCTTTATGATGAACTTGGAGGTAATGAAGAGTATTTAATAGACTTAATACAATTTGTTGCTATGGGAACTGTTTGTGATGTTGTAGATTTAGTTGATGAAAATAGATTTTTTGTAAAAAAAGGTCTTGAATTATTAAATTCAAGTAAAAATTTAGGTGTAAATAAACTTAAAGAAAAAAATAATATAAATAAGATAACAGCTACTACATTAGGCTTTAAGATAGGTCCTTGTATAAATGCTGCAGGTAGACTTGACAGTGCAAGTGTCGGGATTGAATTATTTTTAGAAGATGATGAAAAATTAGTAGATGAATATGCTGAAAAATTAATTTTATTAAATGAAGAAAGAAAAGATTTAACAAATGAATCTTATAAAAGAGTAAGTGATAGTTTAACTAAAAGTAAATTTTATCAAGATAATATTATAGTTGTATATGATGAAGAAATGCACGAATCAATAGCAGGAATAGTTGCAGGAAGAATAAAAGATTACTATTATAAACCTACTTTAGTTTTTGCAAAAGCTAAAGAAGAAGGTTTTTTAAAAGGCAGTGCAAGGAGCATTGAAGGTTTTGATATAATAGCAAAACTTAGAGAATTTTCATATCTTTTTGAAAAACTTGGTGGTCATTCAATGGCTGCTGGATTTTCTATAAAAGAAGAAAATTTAGATATTCTTAGAAAAAAATTAAATGAAGATATTAATGTTTCAAAAGATTTTTTTGTCGAAAAAATTAAAATTGATTGTGCATTAAATCTTAATTTGTTAAAATTTAATATTGTAGATGAACTAAAACTTTTAGAACCATATGGAAAAGCAAATCCTGAACCACTTTTTGGAACAAAAAATGTTTTTATAGATTCTTTAAGTTTAATAGGTAAAAATAAAAATGTTATAAAATTTAAATTATCTGAAAAAGATGTTGAATTTACAGCTATTATATTTTCTAATTATGAAAAATATATAGATTATCTTAATAAAAAATTTAATACTGAAAATTTTGTTTTAGAATATGATAAAGTGGATAATAGATTTATAGATATATTATATACACCCATAATAAATGAATATATGAACACTAAAACAATTCAGCTTTTAATAAAAGATATAAGATAGGAGGTGGAGAAGAAAATGTTAGATAGTTTATTATCAAAAATAAAAGAGTATAATCCAAATTGTAATGTTAAAAAAATTACAAAAGCATATTATTTTGCAAAAAATGAACATGAGGGTCAATTTAGAAATTCAGGAGAGCCTTATTTTGTTCATCCGGTAGCTGTTGCAACTATTTTAGCAGAGCTATATATGGATGATGCGACTATAATTGCAGGATTAATGCATGACGTTTTGGAAGATACAGATGTAACTTTTGAACAAATGGCACAAGAGTTTGATGAAGAAATAGCAAAGCTTGTTGATGGAGTTACGAAATTAAAAAAGATTAAATATCAAAGTAAACAAGAATCACAGGCAAACAATTTAAGAAAAATGGTTCTTGCCATGAATTCAGATATAAGGGTTATAATAATTAAAATAGCTGATAGACTTCATAATATGAGAACTTTGGAATATATGAAAAAAGCTAAACAATTGGAAAAAGCTAAAGAAACTATCGAAATTTATGCTCCTCTTGCTTATAGACTTGGAATGAGTAGTGTTAAATGGGAGCTTGAAGATTTATCTTTAAGATATTTAGAACCTGATATATATTATGATTTAGCAGAAAAAGTTAAGAAAAAAAGAAGCGAAAGAGAAAAGATAATACAAGATATTATATCCGAGATAGATTTAAGTTTAAAGAAAAATAATATTAATGCAAAGATAAAAGGTAGACCAAAAAGTTTATATAGTATCTATAAAAAAATGTATAAACAAAATAAAACTTTTGATGAAATTTTTGATTTAACAGCTATTAGAATTATAGTTCCAACTGTAAGCGATTGCTATGCTGTTTTAGGGATAGTTCATTCTAAGTGGAAACCTATACCTTCAAGATTTAAAGACTATATAGCTGTTCCTAAACCTAATTTATATCAATCTCTTCATAATACTCTTATAGGTAGTAATGGAGAAGTTTTTGAGGTGCAAATAAGGACATTTGATATGCATAAAACAGCTGAATATGGTATAGCGGCACATTGGAAATATAAAGAAGGAGTAGATCGAACTACAAATTTTGATGAAAAATTAACTTGGCTAAGACAACTTATGGATTGGCAAAGAGAGGTAAATGATAATAGAGAATTTATAACTTCATTTAAAGAAGATTTTATTACAGATGAAGTATTTGTATTTTCTCCTAAAGGTGATGTAATAAATTTAGTTACAGGTTCAACTCCTATAGATTTTGCATATAAAGTTCATACTGCTGTTGGAAATAATTGTGTTGGAGCAAAAGTTGATGGAAGAATTGTACCTTTAAGTTATAAATTAAAAAATGGAAATATTGTTGAGATATTAACAAATCCAAATTCTTCAGGGCCAAGTAAAGATTGGCTTAAAATAGTAAAGTCTTCACAAGCAAGAACAAAAATAAAGCAATGGTTTAAAAAAGAAAATAGATCTTTAAATATAGTTAAAGGTAGAGATATGCTTGAAAAAGAAATAAGAAGGCTTGGATATACTTACAGTAAGATTTTAAAAGATGAATGGCTATTACAAATAGCAAAAAGATTAAGTTTTAATTCTACAGATGATATGTATGCTTCTATAGGATTTGGAAATGTACATTTAAAACAAGTTATTCCTAAACTAAAAGAATACTATAACGACTATTATGATGAAAATATAGAAGATTTACTTACAGATATAAAAAGTGAAAAGTCTAGTAATTTTAATAATAAAGGTGTAAATGTAATAGGAATAGATAATGTTGAAGTTTCTTTTGCAAAATGTTGTAATCCACTTCCAGGAGATAAAATTATAGGGTATATAACTAAAGGAAGAGGAATTTCAGTTCATACAATAGATTGTTCAAATATTAAAAGTATCCTTAACGGAGATAGGCTTATAGAAGTTGAATGGAGTAATACAAAAAACTTATTTTATAAAGTTGAAATTGCCATAATATCCTTAGATCAAGTTGGAGCACTTGCAGATGTTGCCAAAGTTATTTCAGAATCAAAACTAAATTTAGTAGGAATGAATGCAAAAACTGGTAAGGACAAAACTTTTATAACAAATATTATAATAGAAATAAAAAACAATGAAGAACTTCAAAGACTTACAAACAAAATAAAATCAGTAAAAGGCATTTTAGATGTATACAGAGTGAGGTCGTAAATGAGAGCGTTAATACAAAGAGTAAATTTTGCATCAGTTAAAGTAGATGAAAAAGAAGTTTCAAAAATAGATAAAGGACTTTTAGTTTTTGTTGGGTTTACTAAAACGGATACAGATAAAGATTTAGAGTATATTTTAAAAAAAGTAAAAAATATTCGCATATTTGAAGATGAAAATTTTAAAATGAATTTATCGGTTATAGATAAAAAATATGAAATACTTATAGTTTCTCAATTTACTTTGTATGGAGATTGTATAAAGGGAAATAGGCCAAGTTTTGATAAATCTTTAGGTGCAAGTGAAGCTAAAGTATTATATGATAAATTTTTAAAATTATTTGAAAAAGAAAATATTTCTATAAAAAGTGGAATTTTTCAAGCAGATATGAAAATTGCACTTGAAAATGATGGACCTGTTACAATACAGTTAGATTCAAATAGAATATATTAGGGGGCTTTTATGAATATAAAAAGAATAGTTGTAGGTGCTTATGCAGTTAACTGTTATATAGTTTACACAGACGAAAAAAAAGGATTTATAATTGATCCAGGTGGAGATTATGACGATATTTTAAAATTTATAAAAGAAGAAGATATTTTGTTAGAGTTTATTTTATTAACACATGGTCATGGAGATCATATAGGAGCAGTTAAAAATTTAATAAATGATTTTAATTTGCCACTATATGTATGTGAAAAAGAAAAATCTCTTTTAAATGATCCTATTATAAATCTTTCAAAATCAATTCCTCCATTTAAACCAATACAATTAGTTGCTGATGTTTGGTTAAAAGATGGAGAAATAATTGATTTTCATGGAACTAAATTAAAAGTTATATATACTCCCGGTCACACAGTTGGAAGTATCTGTATCATTATGGATAAAAATATTTTTACAGGAGATACTTTATTTAGAATGAGTATAGGAAGAAGTGATTTTTATACAGGAAATTACGATGAAATAATGAAGTCTATAAAAAAATTATATACATACGATGATAATTTAAGAGTTTTACCGGGACACGGCTCAGAAAGTATATTAAAATTTGAAAAAGAACACAATCCGTTTATGAAAAATATAAAAATATAAAAAATATAGATAAAAAATATAAAAAAGTACTTGCTTATTTTTTATCTATATGTTATAATGTTCAAGGTAATAGAATTTAAAGTAGAGTACTCGCTCTCACCTAGTCACTTTTTGGTTTCAGGTATATTTTAATAGTTTTAATTTTGTAGATTATTATAGCGAGTTTTTTACTTGCTATTTTTTATTTAATGGAGGTGTTAGTATAAAAAATCTTTTAATAAATGAAGAGATTAAAGCAAAAGATGTTAGATTGATAGATGCAGAAGGTAATCAAGTAGGAGTTGTACCAATTTCAAGAGCACTTAGTATGGCAGAAGAAAAAAAACTCGATTTGGTTAATGTTTCACCTAATGCTAATCCACCGGTTTGCAAGATTCTAGATTATGGTAAATACAAATATGACGCTTTAAAAAAAGAAAAAGAGTCTAAGAAAAAACAAAAAGTTATAAATGTAAAGGAAATTAGGCTTACTCCTAGTATAGATAAGCATGATATTGAAGTTAAAGCAAAACATGCAAATACTTTTTTAAAAAACGGAGATAAGGTTAAAGTTTCAGTTAGGTTTAGAGGTAGGGAACTTGGACATACTGAAATAGGCAAAATTGTTTTAGATAAGTTTAAAGAGCTTACAGAAGAAAATGGAACTGTAGAAAAAGATTCTATGATGGAAGGTAGAAACATGATTATGTTTTTATTACCTAAACAAGATTAATAGGAGGAATTTAATATGGCTAAAATGAAAACACATAGAGCTTCAGCTAAGAGATTTAAAAGAACTGGTAGTGGTAAGATTAAAAGATTTAAAGCATATAAAAGCCACTTAACAAGTAAAAAATCACCAAAGAGAATTAGAAATTTAAGAAAATCAACTTTAATAAGTAGTGGAGATAAAAAAAGAATCAATCATATGATTCCGTAAGTTTTGGAGGTAGATAGTAATGGCAAGAATAAAACGTAGTTTAAATGCAAGAAAAAAACATAGAAAAGTATTAAAACAAGCAAAGGGATATTATGGTGCAAAATCAAAATTATTTAAAGTAGCTAATCAAGCTATTATGAAATCTATGACTTATTCTTTTATTGGAAGAAAGAGAAAGAAAAGAGATTTCAGAACACTTTGGATTGCAAGAATTAATGCTGGTACAAGACAATATGGTTTAAGTTATAGTAAATTTATGTATGGACTAAAAAAACATAATATTGATATGAACAGAAAAATGCTTTCAGAAATGGCTATTAACGATCCCGACAGTTTTAAAAAATTAGTTGAATTAGTAAAATAAATTTTAAATTAGGTCCCTTGAAATAGGGGCTTTTTTTGGAGGTTATTTAAAAAATAAATGAAAAATCACTTTCATATTTTTAGAGAAAGATTAAGCGATAATCCACCTGCTGTTTTAACATTTGGATTTTTGTTTATGATTTTGGTAGGCTCTTTTTTGCTATTTTTACCATTTTCGTCTAAAAATTTAAATTTTACAAATTATCTTGATTGTTTGTTTATTGCTACATCATCGGTGTGTGTAACAGGACTTTCAACAATAAATATTGCATATGAATTTAATTATTTTGGCAAGACTATAATCATGATATTAATTCAAGTTGGAGGACTTGGATTTATGACTATGGCAACAATGGTAGCTCTAATTTTAAGAGAAAAAATAACTTTAAAAGATAGACTTGTAATAAAAGAACAAATGGGCGTCTCAAGGCTTAGTGGTATGGTAAAACTTATTAAATATGTTATTTATTCAACTCTTTTAATTGAATTTATAGGTAGCATATTTTTATCTTTTGTATTTATACCAAAATACGGACTTAAAGGAATATTTTATTCTATTTTTCATTCTATTTCAGCTTTTTGTAATGCTGGATTTGATGTTTTAGGTGATAGTAGTTTAAAAATATTTTCAAACAATCCATATTTTTTATCTATTGTATCTTTACTTATTATAATAGGTGGTATTGGATTTAATGTTTATATAGATATTATAAAATTTAAGTTTAATTTAAAAAAATATTCTATTCATTCAAAAATTGTTTTAGTAATGACTTTTTCACTTTTATTTATTGGAACATTTTTGTTTTTTATCTTAGAACATAATAATGAAAGTACCATTGGAAACTATAATTTTATAGATAAAATATTTAACTCATTATTTCAATCTGTTACGACAAGGACAGCTGGATTTTATTCTATTGATCAAACAAATTTTACAGAAAGTTCTTCTGTTATTAGTATGTTTTTGATGTTCATTGGAGGTTCTCCTTCAAGTTGTGCAGGTGGGATTAAAACAACAACAATATTTTTGCTTCTTATAACGACTATTTCGTTTATTAAAAATAGTGATGATATAGAAGTATTTAAAAGAAGAATTAGTTTTTCTTCTGTAAATAAAGCTATTGGACTTTTGGTTATTTCATTGTCGTTAGTTTTTGTTGTAACATTTATTTTAAGTCTTATAGAAAATTTTAGATATTTAGATTTACTTTTTGAAGTTATTTCAGCATTTGCAACGGTTGGACTTTCTAGAAATTTAACTCCTTATTTAAAAGATATAAGTAAGATTATTTTGATTTTACTTATGTTTATAGGAAGAGTTGGACCGCTTACAATTATTTTTAGTTTTTATAAAAATGTAAATAAGAAAAAAATTAGATATGCAAAAGAAAATATTATTGTTGGATAGGAGGAAAATATGAAACAAATTGTAGTTATAGGTTGTGGAAGATTTGGAAGTAGCCTTGCTATAACTTTAGAAAAACTTGGTAATGAAGTTATGGTTATTGATAAAGATGAAGAAAAGATAAATTCTATTTCAAATAAAGTAACTCATGCTATTATAGCAGATATAAGACTTGAGGGAACTATGCAAGAGCTTGGAGTTTCTAATTTTGATATTTGTATAATTTCTACAAGTTCTGATTATGAAACTTCTATCATAGCAACTGTTGAAGCAAAAAAAGTTGGTATTGCAAAAATTATTTCAAAGGCAAAAGATGATACTCAAGCTATGGTTTTAAAAAGAGTAGGTGCAGATAGAGTTGTTGTTCCTGAAAAAGATATGGGTGTTAGACTTGCAAATAATATAAGTAATTCAAATATAATTGATTCAATTAATTTATCTGATGAATATTCACTTGTTGAAATTGCTCCAATACCTGATTGGATAGGCAAGTCTATTCTTGAAGCAGATATAAGAAAAAAACACAGTGTAAATATAGTTGCTATAAAAAACACTAATTCTGCTTTAGAGATAAATATAAGTTCTAATTATAAAATAAAAAAGAGTGATATTTTATTAGTTGCTGGCAAAAATGAAACTATAAGCAAGTTGGTAGCAAATGAAGTATAAGTTTATTGAAAATAAAAATAATAAAACGTATAAATTTTTTAAAAGTTTATTTTTAAAAAAGTATAGAGAAAAAAATAATCTTTTTATATTTGAAGGGAAAAAACTTTTCAAAGAAGCTTTAATGGAAAATGTAATAATTGAAGATGTTATATGTTCTGAAAAATTTTTTAAAGAAAATGAATTTTACAAATTTTTTGATATTTTACAAGAAAAAAAGTTAAGATTAACTGTTTTGTCAGATGCTATTTTTAATTCGCTAACAGAAATGACTAATTCTGAAGGGATTATTACAATTTCTAAATTTATTAAAGATATTAAAATTTCATCTGATAATATAATTTTACTTGATAAAATAAATGATCCAGGAAATTTTGGTACAATTATACGATGTGCAAATGCTTTTGGAATAAAAGATATTTTAACTTTAGATTGTGTTGATAAGTATAATCCGAAAGTTTTAAGAGCTAGTATGGGTGGATTTTTTAGAGTCAATATTCTAAAAATAGATTTTAATAAATTATTAGATTTAAAAAATTATGGTTATAAAATAATATCAACAACATTAAATGAAAAGTCAAAAAATTTAGAAAAATTTTCATTTGCTGGTAAAAATATAATTGTTATGGGAAATGAAGCAAATGGTGTAAGTAAAGAAATTTTAGAAATTTCTGATGAATTTTTAAAAATAGATATTAAAAATTCTATGGAATCTTTAAATGTTTCAATAGCTACGGCAATTATAATGAATGAAATTTTTAAAAAAAATAAATAAAAAATAAACTGATTTTATTTAATTACTTTTTAAGTAATTTTTAAAAATCAGTTTATTTTTTTATATGTTTCTTTTTAATATATTACAACATCCATACCGATATAAGTATTTGAATAAATATATCCCATAATATCTGGATTTATATTTATACAACCATGTGAGCCCCAATAATAATGAGTACTAGGCTTTGAAAAATCATCAGGATTTGCCCAACTAGCATCATGAATACCATAACTATTTCCAATAAAAGGCATCCAATAATCAACATAAACTCTATAAGTTGTTCCTATCAAAGTAGAAGGAGATTGCATATTTTGAATGCTATAATGACCAGTTGGAGTAGGTGTTGATAGTTTTCCACTTATAATACCAGTTTCTAATAATATTTCATTATTTCTAATAAGCCAAAGTTTTTGATCATAAAGGCTTACAACTATGCAATCTCCATTTACATTTATAGCATCTGAAGAATTTTTAATATATAAAATATTATCTACAATATCCCATTGATCATTAAAATATTTACCATCTTTAAAATAGTGTTTGCCACTAGCATCAGAAG
>KQ959614.1:32377-32730 GCA_001552895.1 Tissierellia bacterium KA00581 | reverse complement strand
AAACCAGTCGTTACCGTCATCAGCCCACCAAGAATAAACATTACCGTCTTTAAAGAAAAGTTTATCAAAATATCCAGTTAAATATTTACCATTTTTAAATTGATGTTTACCATTTTTATCTATTCCTTCTCCAGTTAGCTTTTTACCATCTTTAAAGAAAAACCAGTCATCACCGTCATCATACCACCAGTTAGCAAGTTTTAAATTTTCATCATAAAAAATACCATTTACATAAGTTTTACCATTTGAAAGAAGACCATTTTTATAAAGTTTATTATCTAAAAAGCCGTTAAAATATTTACCATCTTTAAAATAGTGCTTGCCACTAGCATCAGAAGATATACCAGTAAATT
>KQ959614.1:31872-32277 GCA_001552895.1 Tissierellia bacterium KA00581 | reverse complement strand
CTTTAAAATAGTGTTTGCCACTAGCATCAGAAGAGGTACCAGTAAATTTTTTGCCGTCTTTAAAGAAAAACCAGTCATTACCGTCATCAGCCCACCAAGAACAAACATTACCATCTTTATAGAAAAGTTTATCAAAATATCCAGTTAAGTATTTACCATTTTTAAATAGATGCTTACCATTTTTATCTATTCCTTCTCCAGTTAGCTTTTTACCGTCTTTAAAGAAAAACCAGTCATTACCATCATCAGCCCACCAGTTAGCAGGTTTTAAATTTTCATCATAAAAAATATTATTTACATAAGTTTTACCATTTGAAACTAGACCATTTTTATAAAGTTTATTATCTAAAAGACCGTTAAAATATTTACCGTCTTTAAAATAGTGTTTGCCACTAGCATCAGAAG
>KQ959614.1:0-31772 GCA_001552895.1 Tissierellia bacterium KA00581 | reverse complement strand
TACCGTCATCAGCCCACCAAGAACAAACATTACCGTCTTTATAGAAAAGTTTATCTTTTCCATATCCATTTTTTATATTTTCTTTAGCTTCTTTAGCCATAGAGCTAAAAGAAAAAAGAGTTAGTGATGAAATAAGTGAAAAGCAAAAAAATATTTTTAAAAACCTTTTATTAAAATTCATAAACGCCTCCTAATGATATAATATATAATTATATATATTATATCATAATAAAAAAATTTTACAAAAAATATTATATATTGAATAAAAATATAAAATAATGATTTTTATTTTTATATTTAAAACAAAAGTATTGATTTATTTTTTTATAAAATATATAATAAAAGCATGTAACATTTTGATGTTTATAATTTTAGATTTAATATAAAGGTAAAGATATATGAAAGTAAAAAGAGGGGATATTTTTTATGCAGATTTAAGCCCTGTTGTTGGTTCTGAACAAGGGGGAGTAAGACCTGTTTTGATTGTTCAAAATGACGTTGGAAACAAATATAGTCCAACTGTTATCGTTGCGGCAATTACATCTCAAATTAATAAAGTTAAATTACCTACGCATGTTGATGTTTCTATGGATTTTGGTCTTCCTAAAAATTCTGTTGTTCTTTTAGAACAAATAAGAACTATTGACAAAAAAAGACTTAGAGATAAAGTTGGGAATGCGGATGATTTTTTTATGAAAAAGGTAAATGAGGCTCTTATAAAATCAATAGGAGTTTGATACATAGAGGTGTGTTGTGTTAGAAATACTTAAAAAGATAGATTTTATTAAAGAAAAAAAATTAAATATTACAAAAATTGATGAAAAGACTTTTTCTTTAAAAAATTCAAAAGAAAAATATATTTTAAACTTATTTCCATACGGTAAATATGTAAAGCTAAAAAGAAATTATGAATGCTTAAAAACTATATCTATAGAATTTAAAGACCTTCTTATATATGAAGAAATAGGCGTTATTTGTGATAAAATATGCTATAGAATAATAAAAGATATCAAAGATGAAAAGAAAAGTTTTAATCAAGAAGATTCATATAAAATAGGCTTTGAAATAGGAAAATTTATAAATAGATTTCATAAATATTTTCAAAGTGAAGACTGTGGAAGATGGTATAAGCACTATAATTACAGAATAAATAGACTTTTACATGAATATGGACTTGGAAAATATAGAGGAGAGCTTGATTATATAATTTTTGATTTTTTAGAAGAAAATAAATATTGCTTAAAAGATAGAACTTGTACTACCATAATGGGGATAGATAGTATTTGTGATATAATTATTTCTAAAAATAAAAAATTTCAAATTTTAGAAGAATATAAAATTTTAAGGTCGGATTCTTTTTTTGAATTTAGAAATATGAATTTAAACTATAAAGGTAATGAATGTTTGTTAACTGGTATTATAAACGGATATTTTAATGGAAAAGTTCCAAGAAATTTCTTTAAACTGTTAGGAGTATATACAATAACTGAAGATTTATATGGAATTTTTTCAAAATATGACCAAGTTGGATTTGAATATATAAATAATAAAATAAAGTCAATAATAGATGCTTATGATGGATTTTCAAATATTTATCCTGTATGGTATTTGAAAAATAAAAAGTTTTAGTTAGGAGAGATAATATTTTGAATAAGATAAAAAAATTTTTACTATTGTTAATTGTATGTTGTGTTTTTTCATCTTGTGCTAATAATACGCAAAAAAATAAAGAAGTTAAAACTGTACAAGAAAAAAAGAAATATAAAAAATTTTCAAGAGGTTTTTTTGGAACATTTGATACAGAAGTTGTATTTTCTGCTTATTGTGAAAATGAACAAGAATTTACTGAGTATTTTAATTTTTTAGAAAGTGAAATGAAAAGATATCATAACTTGTATAACTCTTTTGAAAATGCAGATGTAAATAATATAAAGACTATAAATGATAATGCACAGATAAAACCAGTAAAGGTTGATAAAGAAATAATTGATCTTTTAGAATTTTCTATAAATAGTTATAAAAACATTTCACATAGCACTAATATTGCAGTTGGTTCAGTTAGCTATCTTTGGAAAAAAGAAATGGAAAAGGCAGTTGATTTAAAAGGAAAACTTCCAGATGATAATAAAATAAAAACAGCATTAAAACATGTTAATATAGACAATATTGTTATAGATAAAGAAAAAAGCACTGTATATATCAAAGATAAAGATACAAAAATTGATGTTGGTGCTGTTGCAAAAGGCTATGCAACAGAAAAAGTAATGAATGAATTAAAAGAAAAAGGTCTTGAAAGTGCTATTATTTCAGCAGGTGGAAATGTAAAAGCAATTGGAGATCCTAAAGAAAAAAATAAAGATAAATGGGCTATAGGTATTCAAACACCAGAATACAACGGCAATTTAAACGATATTAAAGATGTTATTTATACAAAAGAAACATGTGCAGTAACAAGTGGAGATTATCAAAGATTTTATTATGTAGATGGAAAAGTTTATTGCCATATAATTAATCCTGAAACTGGTTATCCACAAAGTGAAATAAAAAGTGTTACAGTTTTATATAAAGATTCGGCACTTTCAGACTTTTTATCTACAAGTTTGTTTTTAAATGATGTAAAAACTGGAAAAGAAATATTAAAAAAAGTACCAGGAGCACAAGCTTTTTGGATATTAAAAGACGGTAGTACAGACTGTACAGATGAAATGAAAGAAATGTTAAAAAGTTTTGGGGCAAATAAATAATATTAACATAAATATCAAGTCTTTATAAAAATAGTTTATCATATAAATAAATTTATTTATTATAGCTTTTATTTGTATTGTAGAATAATTATAATGGTATGTAAAAAACTTAAGTAGTATATAAATTTAAAATTATTTTTAAAATAAAAAAGATTGGAAATTAAATTTCCAATCTTTTTATTTTTTATTTTATTTATGTGAACATAAGTATGATAACTACAAAAAAATTATTAATGAAATGTCCTAATATACAAGGCATTAAAGTTTTTGTCTTTTCGTAGATTAAACAGCCGATAAAGCTTGGGAAAAAATAAATCGGTATTAATAATAATCCATCATGAATTATCGAAAATATAAAAGCAGATATAAATGATGGAAAAATTATTTCTAAAAATCTACCTTTAGATTTAAAAATTTCATGAAAAAAAGTAAATAAACCATATTTAAATGCTATTTCTTCTCCAATAGGTGCAACTATTAAAATCATTATTAACATAAGTTTTTCACTTTTTAAATAGTTTATAATGTTTTGTGTGTTTTTACTTGCTGAATCAAATCCTATAAATGTATATAATGAAGAAATTATATATGTTGATAAAATCATTAATACACCAAAAAAACAACCAATAATAATCTTATTTTTTAATGAAATATTTGATTTTTTATTTGATATACTATCATTTCTTTTTTTTGTTAAAAATAGCATAATTATTAAAGAAATAATTGTAAAAATGTTAACAAGAAAAAAAGAAAGTTCTTTTATAATAAGTATAGTTATTTCTTTTTGTGTTGATAAATTTTTTACTAAATTTTTAAAATAATCAAATTTTATAAAAATATTTGCTATTTCATTTGCATATTTTTTCATCGGGATAAAAAATATTAACATCAAAATTATGGGTATAAACAAATAAGCAATAAAAATCAAAAGAGATATAGGATTTAATCTCTTTTGGTTTTTATTTTCTTCTTTCACATCAGCTTTAATGGCATTTTCCATTTTAAAATCCTATTCTTTTTCTACGGATTTATCATTTGAAAATTCTAACAAGTTATCGTGATTTTCTTTAGAAATTATAATCTTACCTGTTTGTCTTGTTATACAATTTTTATCAATTAATTCATTTAGATATCTGTACATTGTTCTTTCATTTATTCTTAGATAGTCAGAAATTACTTTCTTAGTTAAAGTTATCTTAACTGGGAATTCTTGATCTACACATTTTGAAAGTAAAAATTCTACTAAGTTTTTCTTTCTTCCATAGTTTTTAGTTAAGTCAAAAGCACGAATAGAGCTTTTAGCAAAATCAAGTAAGAAAGAATTATAAATTTTCAATAGTTCTAAAGATTTTTCTTCTTTTTCAAAAGCTTCTATAGGAATTCTAATAACTCTTGTGTCTTTAAAGAAAGCAACACTCTTGTAGTATGCATGATTATCATCAAGGTGTTCTATAAGACCAAAAGCTGAAGTGTTTGAAATATGATTGAATATAATCATTTCTCCAATTTGAGTAAAGTGTACTACATTTGCACTTCCTCTAACTAATAAATAAACATAATCTAACTTATCATTTTCTCTTATTAACACTGTCTTCTTTTTTACTTTTAAGACGTCAAAATCAGAATATAGTCTCTTATCGGTTTTTAAATCAAAGTTTTTTTCGATAAGAACTTTTTTTAATAAAATTGTCAATTTGTTATCCATTTTTTTGCCTCCTTTATAATAACTACTAATCATTATAATACAAAAGAATAAAAAAATAAATACTTTTCAACAAATTTTCTAAAAAAAATGAAAAAATAGTTGATTTTTTTTAGAAAATAAAAAAACAATTTATTTTTAAAATTTATGTTAAAAGTCTGTACCAATTTATTTACATATAATATATAATATAGAAAAAGAAGTATGCGACTTTTCGTCATATAAATTAAGGAGGATATTATGATAACAAAAATAGAAACATTAGATCAAGCAAGAGAACTTTCAATGGAAATTATTAAAAATAAGAGTTTGACTTATGAACAAAAAACTTCACAACTTGCAAAGCTTGCAGAAAATTTAAACGATTTTCCAAAAGAGTGGGCAAGCGAAAGACTTTATGAAATTTCTAAAGAGGGTGGTTTTTGTGATTTATGGGAAGGGCATGCTCCATATGCTCCAAGATATATTTGTCCAAATTATGAAAAACTTCTTAATGAAGGTTGTAAATTTTTAAGACTTCCAAAGTCAAAAACTTTACTTGATGCTATTAATACTTTATTAATTTTTTATCATCATGTTCCTTCTGTTACAAGATATCCTGTTTATATAGGAAAAATAGATAAATTACTTGATCCTTTTATAGAAGATAGACAAGAAGCTAAAAGATTGATTAGATGGTTTTTAATTTCATTAGATAGAACTATAAATGATAGTTTTTGTCATGCAAATATTGGACCAGAAAGAACTGTCGCAGGAGAAATCATTCTAGAACTTCTTCCAGAATTAAATGATGTAACTCCAAATATGACAATACTTTACGATCCAGATATAACAGATGATGATTTTGCTTGTAAATGTATACATTCATCTCTTCTTACTGCTAATCCAGCTTTTGCTAATGATAAATATTACAGAAAAGATTTTAAAGGTGATTATGCAATAGCAAGTTGTTATAATGGACTTCCTATTTCAGGTGGTGCTTTTACTTTAAGTAGATTAAGACTTGGTTCACTTGCAAGAAGCGCTAAATCTAAAAAAGATTTCTTTCAAAGAGTTCTTCCTGAAGCGATAGATCTTATGTGTAATTTTATGGAAAATAAAATTAGATTTATAGTAGAACAAACTCCATTTTTTAAAACTAATTTTTTAGTTACAGAAGGATTTGTTGAACTTGATAGGTTCGTAGGACTTTTTGGAATGGTAGGTTTACATGAATGTGTTGAAAAATTATTAGAATTTGAAAAAGAAAATTATGAATATGGAAAAGATGATTTTGCAAATAATTTAGGGCTTGAAGTTATGGACTTTATTGAAAATAGAGTTAATAATTTTAAAAGCAAGTATTCAACATTTTGGAATCATAGATTTATGCTTCATTCACAAGTTGGAGCACAAGATGATGATGGAGATAGTGCAGGTGTTAGGATAAAAATAGGTAAAGAAATACCTATGTATGATCATATAAGACATTCTGGACTTTTCCATAAATATTTTCCATCTGGAATTGGTGATCATTTCCCATTTGATGAAACAGCTATAAAAAATCCATCTGCTGTTTTAGATATTTTTAAAGCTGCATTTAATCTTAACATGAGATATATTTCTTGCTATGGAGATAGTGGAGATTTGATTCGTGTAACTGGATATTTAGTTAAAAAGTCAGATATGCAAAAATTTATTGAAGGTGAACGTGTAAGTTATGATACAGTTCAATATGCAAAAGAAGCTTTTGAAAAGTATCATTTGCTTGAAAGAAAAGTTAGAGATGTAAGATAATTATGTCTATAAAAGGTAAGATAAATAAAATAATAGATTTGTCAGTGGTGGATGGTCCTGGAAACAGGACTTCCATTTTTTTGCAAGGTTGCAATTTTAATTGCTTTTATTGCCATAATCCAGAAACTATAAGACATTGTATAAATTGTATGGATTGTATTTCGCCATGTCCTACGAAAAGTCTTACAAATGAAAATGGTATAGTAAAATGGAATTATAAAACTTGTATAAATTGTGATGAATGTATAAGAGTGTGTAAACATTTATCAAGTCCTAAAATTTATAATTGGACTGTTGAACAAACGGTTGAAAGAATAAAAAATAATATGCCTTTTATAAGAGGGATAACGGTAAGTGGTGGTGAATGTACTTTACAATATGAATTTTTAATAGCTCTTTTTAAAGAGGTAAAAAAGCTTTCTCTTACTTGTTTTGTTGACACAAATGGTGGAATTTGTTTAAAAAATTTAAAACAGTTAGTTGATTTAACAGATTATTTTATGCTTGATATTAAAGCCTTTGATAATGATGAACATATATTTGTAACGAAAAAAAAAGTAGATATAGTATTAGAAAATGCAGATTATCTTGCAAGTATAGATAAATTATTTGAAATTAGAACTGTTACGATAAATGGAATGGATAATAAAAATACTGTTGATAAGATAACGAAAATGCTTTCTAAATACATAAAACAAGGACATAAGATTAGATATAAAATAATAAAATATAGAAAATTTGGAGTTAGAGAAGAATTTAGTAAATTTATAGCGCCTAGTGAAAAAGAACTTGAAGAATTAAAAAGCATAGCGATAAAAAATGGATTTGAAGATGTGATTATTGTATAGATATAAAAATTTTTTAAATATTTTTATATAAATTAATAATTTTTATGAAAAAATTAAAAAAATATGTTAGAATATTTAGGTAGCGAAAGCTACCTTTTTAATTAAAAATAAGGAGAATATAGGATGTATAAAATCTATTCATCAATTTTTATAGTTATTTTAACTTTTATAATAATTCATTTTATTTCAAAAAAATATAAATTAAATACCAATCAAAAAATAATTTTTTGGTTAATGGTATTTTTTTGGAGTGGCATAACTATAATACGCTCTTATAGAAAATTATATGCTATTACACCAGAAAATTATGGAGGAATTGGACTTTCTATTGTATTTGCTACAGAAATTACATCAGCTTATGGACTTATAAGTTGTTTTATAAGATTTCCAATTTTTATTTTAAGTGATATACTAAATAGAAAAAAAATATTTATTCAAATAGCTCTTATTTTTATAACAATAACATCTTTTATAACAGTATTTAAACCAAGTTATACATCACTTTATTTATCATCTGTTGCAATGGGAATTTGTGCATCAATGTTATGTGTTTTTAATGTTTTATTTTCAGAAACATTTAAAAAAGAACAAGCTATTGTTTCTGCATCTATTCTTTCTGTTGCACCACTTTTAGCAGAATTTATAGCTGCACCGATACAATATGTCTTTACATTTAACACATATAAAAATTTTAAATTTTTATGGTTAGTTTCTGCAATTATATCCTCATTTGCATTAGTTTTAACTTTTTTTGTAAAGGATAATTTTTTATTGAAAAAAAAGTTTCAAATATCAAAGATAAAAAAAGTTATTAAAACAAATAATTTTATTTATATTTGTTTTATAGCAGTTTTGATTTCTTTTATTAAATTTGCAAGCTCTGGTGCAAATATGATAGCTTTTTCAAAAACTGTATTAAATATGCCAGCTGTGTTTTTAGCCTATATAGATGTATTATTTTCATTTTCTCAGCTTATAGCTAGTGTTTTAGTTGGAACATACTTTATAAAAAAATTTTCAATTGAAAAAATTTTAATACTAGGACTTATATCAAACTTAATATTTTATATAATAATTTTATTTTCAAACAACTATTTATATGCTTTTTTTGGATATATATTTAATGGATTTGGTTATGGAATAGGGTATACATCTGTTGTATCGATGTCTATGCAATATTTTGAAAAAGAAGATAGAAATATTAGTATGGGAATTTTTCAAGCATTTTTTGCACTTGGAGTATTTTTTGGAGATAGAGTGTATATGTGGATATTAAAATTAATTCCAAATGGTATTTTTCTATTAGATGTAAACAAATCAATTTATTTAATAATTATTGTTATAAATATTTTTAGTATAATTTTGGCAAATTTTAAAGTAGATAAAAAAATAATTTAATAAAAATATAAATTATTGTATTTTTTTTTTAAAATATGCTATAATTTGTTGTAATAATATTTTTATGATGGGAGTAAACATGGGTAAGTATTTTGGTACTGATGGACTTAGAGGAGTCTATGGAGAAAATTTAACAGATGAACTTGCATATAAACTTGGCAAGTCAATAGGATATGTTTTAAAAGATAGTTCAGAAAAACTGTTTATTATTGGAACGGATACAAGAGAAAGTGGTAAAAGTTTAGAAAAAAATTTAGCTAAAGGACTTTTAGAACTTGGATTTAATGTAGTTAGTATTGGTATTGCACCAACACCTGCAGTTGCATATTTGATAAAATATTTTAAAGCAGTTGGAGGAGCTGTTATTTCAGCATCACATAATCCTTACATATATAACGGAATTAAAGTCTTTAATCAAGACGGTTATAAAATTTCTGATGAATTAGAAGAAAAAATAGAAGATATTTTAGATGATGCAAATTTTGATTTTAAAAGACATATTTTTGGAATTTTTACAGAAGAAAAAGAAGCTGTTTCTATATATTCTGATTATTTAAAATCAAGAGTTACAGGAGATTTTTCTAATTTAAAAATTGCTGTTGATTTTGGAAATGGAGCAGCTTATGAGATTTCTAAAAAACTTTTTTTAGATTTAGGTATGAATGTGATTTCAGTAAATACAAATCCTGATGGAAAAAATATTAATTTGAATTGTGGAAGTACGAATGTTGAAGTTATAAGAAAACTTGTTTTAGAAAATAAAGTTGATATGGGATTTTCTTTTGATGGTGATGCAGATAGATGTATTGCAGTTGATGAAAAAGGAAATATTATGGATGGAGATCATATTTTGGCAGCTATGGCAAAAAGCTATAAAAGCCAAAACGAACTTATTAATAATGCTGTAGTTGGTACAGTTATGAGTAATATCGGGCTTAAAAAGTATTTATCATCTATTGGTGTTGATTTTATAGCTTCTAATGTTGGAGATAGATTTGTACTTGAAAATATGCTTAAAAATAACTATATCTTAGGGGCAGAGCAATCTGGACATGTTATATTTTTAAATGATGCTACAACAGGAGATGGTACTTTTACAGCACTTAAGATATGTGAATTAGTTGTTAATAGTATGAATAAGTTATCGTATTTTAATGAACTTATGATTTCTTACCCACAAGTTTTAGTAAATGCTAAAGTAAAACTTGAAAATAGAAATAAATATAATGAAGATAAAGAAATTGTTAAAAAAATAAAAGAAATAGAAAATGAATTTAAAGAAGATGGTAGAGTATTGATAAGACCATCTGGAACAGAACCTTTAGTAAGAGTAATGATTGAAGGAAAGTGTGAAGAAAAAATGCAATGTAAAGCAAAAGAGCTTGCAAATTTTATTGAAAAGAGGTTGGGATAATATGAAAGATAAGTTAATAGTTGCAGATAGTTGTTGTGATTTATCCTGTGAATTAAAAGAAAAGTTAGATGTAGAAATAGTTCCATTAACATTACAACTTGATGATGTTGATTATTTAGATGATGAAAATCTAAATGTTAAAGATTATATAGAAAAGATGAAAAATTCAAGCACTATAAAAACTGCAGCACCTTCTCCAAAACTTTTTATGGATAGATTTGAAATGGCAAAAGAAGTTTTTTGTATAACTCTTTCAAGTAAATTAAGTGCAACACATTCTAATGCAGTTCTTGCTAAAAATTATATTTTAGAAAAAGGCGAAAAATTAATTCATATTTTTGACACTAAAGGAGCTGCTTCAACAGAGACACTTATAGCGATTAAAATACAAGAATGTATAAATAAAAAAATGCATTTTAATGAAATTGTAGACTTTATAGAAAAATATATTTCAGAAGTTAAGACATTTTTTGTTTTGGAAAGTTTAGACAATTTAATAAAAAATGGAAGAATTTCAAAATTTAAAGCAATGTTAGCAACAGCTCTTTCAATAAAACCTATTATGTATGGAAATGATGGAGAAATTGACATTTACAAAAAGGTAAGAGGATTAAAAAAAGCATATTCAGAACTTATAAATTCAATTGCTGAAAATTGTTCTGATACACGAGATAAAATTCTTGTTATAACACATTGTAATTGTCTAGAAAGAGCAAAAGAAATAAAAAATAAAATTGTTGAAAAGTATAATTTTAAAGAAATATTTATAGTTTCTGCTAAAGGACTTTCATCTACATATGAAAACGAAGGCGGAATAATAATAAGTTATTAGAGAGGTTTATTTGAAAAAAAGAGTAATATTAGCAATGAGTGGCGGGGTTGATAGTTGTGTAGCCTGCCATTTGTTATTAAAAGAAGGATATGATGTTGTTGGAGTAACTATGAACCTTGTACCAAAGGGAAGACTTTATGATGAAGAAAAAGGATGTTGTTCATTATCTTCTGTTATGGATGCAAAAATAGTTGCTCAATCTCTTGGAATTAAACATTATACAATGAGTTTTAGAGAAGAATTTGATAAAAAAATAATTGAAAGTTTTGTAAGAGAATATGCTTTTGGTTATACGCCAAACCCTTGTGTTGCATGTAATAAATATATAAAATTTAATAGTTTTGTAGAAAAAATAAAACCGTTAAAAACAGATTATATTGCAACGGGACATTATGCAAAAGTTGAATTTGACAAAACATTTAACAGATTCGTTTTAAAAAAGCCACTAGATTTAAAAAAAGATCAAACTTATTTTTTGTATAATACAACACAAGAAGTTCTTTCAAAAACTTTATTCCCACTTGAAAATCTTATAAAAGATGATGTTAGAAAAATTGCAAAAAGTGAAAATATTTTAACATATGCTAAAAAAGATAGTGAGGAAATTTGTTTTGTACAAAATAGAGATCACGGAGATTTTATAAAACAAAGAAATCCAGAGCTTATAAAAGAGGGCTTTTTCATAGATGAAAATGGAAAAAAATTAGGAAAGCATAAAGGAATTGTTTACTATACAGTAGGGCAAAGAAAAGGGCTTGGAATAGCTGTTGGAAAAAGAGTTTTTGTTTCAAAAATAAACGCATCAGATAATACTATTACACTTTCAGATGAAGATTTATTGTATAAAGAAAAAATAAAATTAAAAAATGAGCATTTTATACCATTTGAACATTTAGAAAACAAATTAGAAGTTAGTGTTAAGATAAGACATGGTATGAATGAAGCAAAGGGACTGTTATTTTATAAAAATAATGAGCTTTTTATAGAATTTGAAAAAAAAGTTCGTGCTCCAAACAAAGGACAATCCGCCGTATTTTATGTAGACGATTTAGTAATAGGTGGAGGAATAATAGAAGAAGTTTACTAAAAAGATTGTTTTTAAAATAGAAACAGTCTTTTTTTATAAAAAAATAATCAGCAAAATTTGCTGATTATTTTTTCGTTACTAATTGTATTATAGATTATTTATGTCTAAGCCTTTCTTTAATTTTTCTATTTCATCTAACATAAAGTCTTTAAAAATTTTATTTACATTTGAAAATTGTAAATTCTTATTATAAATAAAATAGAATTTTCTATTTAAAGAAAGACCTTTTATATTCAAAATTTTAACATCATTTTTATATTTAGAAGTGCTAAGCATTCTTTGAGAAATAAAACCAGTTCCTACATTTTTTGTAATAAGTTCTAACATAGTGTCAGTATCTTGTATAGTTGCAACACTATCAAACAATACATCCATAGCGTTATGCTTTTTAAGTTCGTCTTCAACTATTTGTCTTGTTCCAGAACCATTTTCTCTTAAAATAATTTTATCTTTTTTTAAATCGTCAAGTTTTATACTTGAATAATTATTAAGATCTGGGTAAGAATTTTTATTTACAACATATACAATATGGTCATCCATTATTTGAGTATAAACTAATTTTGGATTTGAAATTTTAAGACCTACAATACCAAAATCTGTTTCACCTACTAATATACTATCAATTACAGTTCTTGAATCTTCATTGCTTATATTAAAAGTAACATCTGAAAAATCTTTTGTAAACTTTTCAATCAAATTAGGTAAAATTATTTTTCTTGGAACAGAAGAAACACAGATATTTAATGTACCCTTTATATTTTGAGAATATATATCTAAGTCATTTATAATTTCTTCATAAGATGCCATAATGTTTAAAGCGTGTTTATAAACTATATTTCCTGCTTGTGTTAAAGTTACGCTTCTTCTTGTTCTAACAAAAAGAGATGTATTAAGTTCTGTTTCAAGAGCTTGAATATGATTTGTTACAGAAGGTTGAGTTATGTACAAAATTTCAGCAGCTTTTGTAAAAGATTTAGTCTTTACTATAGTTATAAATGTTTCTAATTGTTTAAAATCCATTTTATTCCCCCTAATGATAATTAATACACATATAATCTAAAAATTATTATAGCATTTTTTTAAAAGTTTGTAAATATATATAAATAAAATTAGATAGATATAAAATATTCAAAAATTATTCTATATCTAAAGCCATGATAAAGTTTAAAAAATTGACTTTTTATTTAACTTTTGATATAATAATTCGATGAATTGTTAATTTTATTAAGGAGAATGACATGGACGAAAAGGAAATATTTTTAACTGCAGAAGGTTTAAAAAAGTTAGAAATCGAATTAGAAGATTTAAAAACTGTTAAGAGAAAAGAAATTGCTGAAAAAATAAAAATAGCAAGAGATTTCGGCGATCTTTCTGAAAACTCTGAATATGATGAAGCAAAACTTGAACAAGCTCAAATGGAAGAAAAAATTGCAAAGATAGAAAATATGATTGTCAATGCAAAAATAATTGATGATGTTCAAACTGACACAAATACTGTTGGAGTTGGAGCTACTGTTAAGCTACTACAAAAATCTACTAATAGACAAATGATATACACAATAGTTGGTTCTGCTGAAAGTAATCCTTTAGAAGGAAAAATTTCAAATGAATCTCCTGTTGGAAAAGCAATTTTAGGTAAAAAAAAGAAAAGCACAGTACAAGTTCAATTACCAAATGGAAATGTTGTTGATTATGTTATAGAAGATATTACTAGAAATTAAAGGGGGATATAATGCAAGATACAAATTTAAATGAAATGCTTTTAGTTAGAAGGCAAAAGCTTAAAGAATTAATTGAAAATGGAAAAGACCCACATGAAATTGAAAAATTTGAAGATACTATATATTCAAAAACAATAAAAGAAAATTACAGTGATTACGAAGGAAAAGTTGTAAGATTAGCTGGTCGTATTATGACTAAAAGAGGTCATGGTAAAGTTTGCTTTATGGATTTACAAGATTTTTCAGGAAGAATTCAATTGTTTAATAAACTTGATATGTTAAAAGAAACTTATGAAGATGTAAAAGCACTTGATCTTGGAGATATTGTTGGAGTTGAAGGTGAAGTCTTTACAACTCATGCTGGAGAAATTTCTGTTAGAACTTCTAAAGTTGTTTTACTTACAAAATCATTACAACTTCTACCAGATAAATTTCACGGCTTAAAAGATGTTGATTTAAGATATAGACAAAGATATGTTGATTTAATTGTTAATCCAGAAATAAAAGATGTTTTTATTATGAGAAGTAAAATAATTTCAGCAATTAGAAAATATCTTGATAATTTAGGATTTTTAGAAGTTGAAACTCCTATACTTAATACAATAGCAGGTGGAGCAAATGCAAGACCTTTTATTACACATCACAATACTCTAGATATAGATATGTATTTAAGAATTGCAAATGAATTGTATCTAAAAAGATTAATTGTAGGTGGTTTTGATAAAGTTTATGAAATGGGCAGAATGTTTAGAAATGAAGGAATGGATAAACTTCATAACCCTGAATACACTGCAATAGAATTATATCAAGCATATGTTGATTATGAAGAAATGATGAGACTTTGCGAAGAAATGATTTATTCTGTATGTATGGAAGTTGTAGGAACAGCTCAAATAGAAGTACAAGGAAAAGTTATTGATTTTAAACCACCATGGAGAAGAATTTCTATGGTTGATGCTGTAAAAGAATATGTAGGAATTGATTTTGAAACTATTTTAACAGATGAAGATGCAAGAAAACTTGCAACAGAAAAAAATATTGAAATAACTCCAAAGACTACAAGAGGAGAAATTATTTCACTATTTTTTGAAGAATTTTGTGAACAACATATGGTTCAACCAACTTTTGTAACTAAACATCCAGTTGAAATAAGTCCACTTGCAAAAAGAGACCCTAAAGATAAAAGATATACACAAAGATTTGAAGCTTTTGTAAATTGCGGAGAAATTGCTAATGCTTTTAGCGAATTAAATGATGCAATAGATCAAAAAGAAAGATTCTTAAAACAAGTTGAAGCTAGAGAAAATGGTGATGATGAAGCTCAAATGATGGATTATGACTTTATCAACGCACTTGAAATAGGACTTGCTCCAACTGGTGGTATGGGAATTGGTATAGATAGACTTATTATGTATCTTACAAATCAAGAATCTATAAGAGATGTTCTTTTGTTCCCTACAATGAAACCTATAAGCGAAAAAGAAGAACAATAGGAGATTTTTAATGAAAAAACTTAAAATTTTACCAATATTACTACTTTCTGTTTTGAGTTTATCAGCATGTAAAAGTGTTCATACTGGTAAAGTAGTTATAGATGAAAATAAAAAATCAAATGATGAAAAGTTAAATGTTGAATATATTATTGTTGATGAAAAAGATAAAGATTCTTTGATAAAAAACATAAAAAAAGGTAAGGGAGCTGTTATTGATAAAGCAAAAATTTCAGCTAACGCCGATGAGTCTAAAGAAAAATCTAACGATACAAATAGCTCAAACAATTCAAATGATTCTAACAGATAGGAAGTGATTTTATGAGAATAGATTTTGCACCACCAGATATAACTGATGCTGAAATAAATGAAGTTGTAGATACTTTAAAATCAGGTTGGATTACAACTGGTCCTAAAACAAAAAAATTAGAACAAGAAATTTCAAAATTTTTACAAACAAACAAGACTTGTTGTTTAAACTCTGCTACGGCAGCTATGGAACTTACTTTAAGGCTTTTAGGTGTTGGAAAAGGTGATGAAGTAATTACATGTGCTTATACTTATACAGCTTCTGCAAGTGTTATTGACCATGTTGGAGCAAAGATTGTGCTTGTAGATTGTAATAAAGATGACAAATTTATGGATTTAAAAGCACTTGAAAATGCAATTAGTGAAAAAACTAAAGTAATAATTCCTGTTGATTTAGCTGGAAAACCTGCAAAATATGATGAAATTTTTGATATAGTAGAAAGAAAGAAATCTCTTTTTAGAGCAAATAATGATATACAAAAAAAGTTTAATAGAATAATCGTAATGTCTGATAGTGCTCACTCTTTTGGAGCAAGTTATAAAGATAAAATGGTTGGAAATGTAGCAGATTTTTCTTGCTTTTCTTTTCATGCCGTAAAAAACTTTACTGTTGCTGAAGGCGGAGCTGTTACTTGGAAAAATAATAAAGATCTTGATGATGAAAAGATATATAATGAATTACAACTTCTTTCTCTTCATGGACAATCTAAAGATGCACTTTCAAAAATGAAGCTTGGTGCATGGGAATATGATGTAGTAGCTCCAAATTATAAATGTAATTTAACAGATATTGCATCATCTATTGGACTTGCACAGTTAAAAAGATATAAATCTCTTTTAGAAAGACGTTATGAAATTGTAAAAAAATATAATGAAGCTTTTGAAAAAACTAAAATAAAACCACTATTACATTTTGATAAAACTAGAAAATCATGTTGCCATTTATACATTGTTAATGTTGATGGAATTGATGTAGAAAAAAGAAATCAAATAATAATAGAAATGGCAAAAAGAGGTATAGCAACAAATGTACACTATAAGCCACTTCCTATGCATACTGCATATAAAAATTTAGGCTTTAAAATACAAGACTATCCTAATTCGTATGAAAATTATAAATCAGAAATAACTTTGCCACTTCATACGCTTCTTACAGATGAACAAGTTGATTATATAATTGAAAATTTTAAATCTATAGTTTCTGAGGTGTAGTTTATGAAAATAAAAAAAGTTGTTATTCCAGTTGCAGGACTTGCTACAAGAATGTTTCCTGCAACTAAAGCTGTTCAAAAAGGAATGCTTCCAATTTTTGATAGACCAATTCTTCAATATGTAATTGAAGAGGTTATAGAAGCTGGAATAAAAGATATTATCTTAATTGTAAACGAAGATTATGAAACTATTGATAAACATTTCAATAAAGATATAGATTATAGAATTAAAAATTCAAACAATGTTTCCAATGAATATATTGAAAGCTTTAAAAAAATATTAGATTGTAATATTAATTTTATAATACAAAAAGAACAAAAAGGACTGGGAGATGCTATACTTTGTGCAAAAGAAATAGTTAAAGATGAAGATTTTTGTGTTGCTTTAGGTGATGTAATTATCGACTCTAATAAAAAATCTGTAACTTCACAGCTTGTTGATGTTTATGATAAATATCAAAAAACAGTTGTTGCAGTAGAAACTGTATCTGAGGATAAAGTTAGTATGTATGGAATCCTTGAATGGGATAAAAGAGAAGATAATATTTACAACTCTGTTAGATTAATAGAAAAGCCAGAAAGATCTCAAACTTCTTCTAATCTAGCTATGGTTGGTAGATACATTGTAAAAAATGAAATTTTTGATATTCTTTCACATCAAAATCCTGGTAAAAATGGAGAAATTCAATTTACAGATGCACTAAATGAACTTTCCAAGAAAAATGAACTTTTAGGACTTAATTTTGATGGAAAAACTTATGATGTTGGTAATAGGCTTGGATATTTAATTGCCAATGTTGAATTTGGATTGAAAGATAAAACAAATAGTGAAAAAATAAAGGAATATTTAAAAAATTTAGTATCTTCTGATTTTAGAATAGGAGACGATTATGAATTTTAGAAAAATATTTTTGGTAATTATAGATATAGTAGTAATAAATTTGAGCTATCTATTAGGTTTTTTGTTGAAATTTGATTGGAACATTCCAACATTTTACTGGAAAATGTATATAGAATATATTTTACCAATAATTGTTATAAAACTTATAATATTTGCTTTATTTAAACTATATAGAATAATGTGGAAATATGCAAGATTTGGAGAACTTTTTAGAATAATTGTTGCAACTTTAATTGCTAATATAATAACAACTGTGTTCTTAATTCAAATGAAAGTTGGTTTTCCAAGAAGTGTTTTAGTTTTTGCATTTCTTATGGATATCTTTTTTATTACAGCTACAAGATATCTTTCAAAGGCAAGAAAAAATTTAATTTTTTCAATTCCTTTTGAAAATCCAAAAAGAGCTTTGATAGTAGGAGCAGGAGATGCTGGAGTTTTAGTATTAAAAGAATTAAAAAAGCATCCAGAACTTGGTTATAAAGTTGTAGCTTTTATAGATGACGATAAAGAAAAAATAGGAAAAGAAATATTATCAGTTCCAGTTTGTGGAGGAAAAGAAAAAATCATTTCAACAATTAGTGAATACTCTATTAATGAAGTTATTTTAGCTATGCCTTCTGTAGACAGACGAATACAAAGAGATATTTCTGAAATTTGTTCAAAACTTAATATAAAAATAAAAATCATACCAGGAATGTATGAACTTGTTGAAGATGATAAACTTAATATAAAAGATTTAAGAGATGTTAAAATTGATGATTTACTTGGTCGTGATGAAATAAAATTAAATCAAGATGTTTTAAATACATTTTTAAAAGATAAAGTTATCATGGTAACAGGTGGAGGAGGTTCTATAGGATCTGAACTTTGTAGACAAATAGTAAAATTTTCTCCTAAAAAACTTATTATTCTTGATATCTATGAAAATAATGCCTATGATATTCAAATGGAACTTTTAAGACATTATAAAAATATAGATTTAACAGTAGAAATAGAATCTATAAGAGATAAAGAAAGATTCGATATAATAATGAATAAATACAAACCAAATGTTGTATTTCATGCAGCTGCTCATAAGCATGTACCTCTTATGGAAAATAGCCCTACTGCAGCTATAAAAAATAATGTATTTGGAACATTAAATGTTATAAAAGCATGTGATAAATACAAAGTTGAAAGATTTGTTTTAATTTCTACAGATAAAGCTGTAAATCCTACATCTGTAATGGGAACAACAAAAAGAATCTGTGAAATGATGGTTCAAATTTATAATGCAAAATCTAAAACAGAATATGTCGCTGTAAGATTTGGAAATGTATTGGGTTCTAACGGTTCAGTTATTCCTTTATTTATAAATCAAATAAAAGAAGGAGGACCTGTAACTGTTACACATGAAGATATAATAAGATATTTTATGACTATTCCTGAAGCTTGTGGACTTGTTCTTCAAGCGGGAGCAATTGCAAAAGGTGGAGAAATTTTCATTCTTGATATGGGAGAACCTGTAAAGATTTTAGATTTAGCAAAAAATCTTATAAAACTTGCAGGACTTGAACCTTATAAAGATATAGATATAAAAATTACAGGACTTCGTCCAGGAGAAAAACTTTACGAAGAAATACTTCTTAATATGGAAAATGCATTTGCAACAGAATACGAAAAAATATTTATAGAAAAACCTATCGTACACGATGAACAAGCATTTAATAGAGGACTTGAAAAATTAGATAAAGTAAAAAATACTCTAAGCAAAAAAGAAGTTACAGACGCTTTAAAAGAAATAGTACCTACATTTAAACCCGACTTAGAAAGAGTTTAAAAAACTTAAAGTACTTTAATTAAAAATTTTTTAAAATTAATCGGCATGAAGAATTAACCTTTATGCCGATTTTTAAAAGAAAATTAAATAGATGTAAGACAATTTTTAACATTTCAAACTAAAAGAGAAACAGGTTCATTTTTAATTGTTTAACTTGTAATTTAAGAACTTGTATAAGTAGGATATTTTAAGCTAGTTAAAGCAAAAGAAGATAAAATGTTCAAATACTTTTAAGATGATTAGTATATAAGTAAGTTAGAAGATGAATCTTACAATGATGAAAGTTATAAAGAATATTTAGATGATGAACTATTATAAGGATATTAAATTTAAGTACAATTGAACTTTTGTCCCAGATATGATATAATATTTGGGACAAAGGAGGATTATAATGAGTTCATATACAGAAAAAATATCAGATAAAATAAATGATTTTGACTCACATAAAGTATTTTTTGCTAATGACTTTTTAGATATTGCTTCTTATGAAACTGCTAGAAAGACATTGAATAGAATGGTTAATGAAAGAAAAATTAAGCGTGTAATTAATGGATTTTATTACAATCCAAGATATAGTGAATTAATTGGAGAGTATGAAGCAGTATCAATTCATGAGTTAGCACTTGCCATAGCAAGAAAATATAATTGGAATATTGCACCATATAACAGCACAGCCTTAAACTTATTAGGACTTTCAACACAAGTTCCAACTCACTATAAATATATATCTAGTGGAAGATATAAAGAATACAACATTGGAGATACCATTTTAGAATTTAAAAAAGTAAATCCAGGGGAAATTGCTAACATGTCCTTAAAGACAGCGACTGTAATTCAAGCAATTAAGTCTTTAGGTAAAGAAAATATTGATGACCAAGTTATCCAAAAGATAAGAGAAAACTTAAGTAAAAAAGAAAGAATAAATCTAATGAATGAATCAAAATCAGTTCCATCATGGATATATGAAGTAATAAGAGACATTTGTGAGGGTTAAAATGAATAAGTTCTATATAGAAAACAAAGATGATTTAAGAGTTTTAATAGTAAATACTGCTGATAAGAAAAATATATCTGAGGCAGTTATTGAAAAAGACTATTGGGTTACTTTTATCTTAGATTATCTATTTAATGAAAACAAATGGAGAAAATATTTTACATTTAAGGGTGGTACGTCACTTTCAAAGTGTTTTGGACTTATAGAAAGATTCTCTGAAGATATAGATTTAATCTTAGACTGGCGAGTATTAGGCTATGAAGAAAAAGAACCGTGGTTAGAAAGATCAAATACCAAGCAAGATAAATTCAACAAGGAAGTTAACGAAAAGACAGAAATTTTTTTAAAAGATAAATTTTTAAAAGTCTTAGAACAAGATTTAAAAAACTTAGGTTTTGAATTTTGGGTAGATACAATAGATCCACAAACAATTCTTTGTAAATATCCTAAAATTTTTAAGTCTAATTATTTAATGCAAAATATAAGGCTTGAAATAGGAAGTATTGCGGCATGGGCACCTGCGATTGGAGTTAAAATTTCACCAATAATTAGTGAAGCATATCCAAATGTATTTAAAGAAAAAACTAATATAAGAACAGTATCAGCAGAAAGAACTTTTTGGAAAAAAGCAACAATTTTACACCATGAAGCAAATAGACCAAAGTCTTCTCCTATACCCCATAGGTATGCAAGACATTTTTATGACCTATACAAAATAGCAAATTCAGATTTTAAAAACAAAGCCTTAGAGGATAGAAAGTTATTAAAGAAAGTGACTGAATTTAAAATGAAATTTTATCCAAGAAAGTGGGCAAAGTATGAAGAAGCATTAAATGGTAAACTAAGGTTAGTCCCAAGAGAGTTTCGATTTTCTGAAATAGAAAAAGATTATAAGGCTATGTCAGAAATGATATATGGAGAATATCCAAACTTTGAACAGATTATAAAAGTTCTTAAAGAATTAGAAAAAGAAATTAATAAGTAAATAGAATTCTCCCGAAAATAATATAATATTTTGGAAGAAAAACTTTGAGCAAGAGAGAAATCTTTCGCTCTTTTTTTATTTATGGATGTATATGAAGTTAGTAATAGCAAAAAAGTCAAGTGTAGTAGGTACAAATGTGTAAAATAAACTAATTGCAATGCACGATTTGGATGTTCCATGGAGAGCGTCTGATTTGGAGCAGTTCCAAGTGGGACAAGGAAAAAAACAAGGACTATCTCAATAAATACTAACGCAAGCACAAGTATAAAATAGGCTAAAGTGACTTATCAGCCCATTTATGATATAATATATCTTAACAATAAAACGGATAAGGGTAATAATATGGCAATTTCTTATAAACCATTATGACACTTATTGGTAGAAAGAGAAATGAACAAAGAAGACTTAAAAAGAGCTGCAAACATAACAAGCAACATAGTTTCTAGAATGAGCAAAAACTCTTATGTGAATTTAGAGTCATTAGAAAAGATTTGCTTGGCATTGGATTGTAGAATTGAAGATATTATAGAAATTCATAGAAATGAGGTGGAATAAAATTGAGCAATCTATCACAAAGAAAAAGAGCTGAAATGCTTGAATACCTAAATCATCTAAAAGAAATTCACACAGATGATGAAAGTAGAATTGCACTTAGCAAGATTGAAACAGCCTTAACTGAGAAAAAATATGGATTAGTATGGGAAGAACACGAAGAAGAAGTAGACAAAAAGCTCATCCATAACATACCCGTGTTTAAAGAAGTAGAAGATAAAAAAATTGTAGCCGATGAAAATAAAGATTTTAACTTTCTTTTAGAAGGAGATAACCTACATTCCCTTTGGAGTAGCGGCAGGTGCTGAATTTTATTCATTTTCAATAATAAATAAAATAAAAAGTATTGTAGTAAATAATTCAGATATAAAAGTATGGAATATTTCACTTGGTAGTAATCAGGAAATTAATGACAACTTTATTTCTGTTGAAGCTGCAACATTAGATAAAATTCAGTTCGATAACAATGTATTATTTGTTGTGGCAGGAACAAATAAACCAAGTACAGATATAGTAAAAATAGGCTCTCCGGAAGATTCTGTTAATAGCATAGTTGTAAATTCAGTTAGTAAGAATGGTCTGTCTACTAAATATGCTCGCAAAGGATTAGTATTATCTTTTTTTGCAAAGCCTGATGTGAGCTATTATGGTGGTAGTGAAGAAGAGTACATTAGGGTTTGTGAACCTTTAGGGGTTGCGAGTGTTGCCGGTACTTCTTATGTTGCACCTTGGATTGCGAAGAAATTATCTTATCTAATTGATGTGTTGGGACTTAATAGAAAAGTTGCAAAAGCCATGATTATTGATGCTGCAAGAGGTTGGGATGAAAAACTGACTCCTGAAGAAGTTGCTTTATATGGGCATGGAGTTGTACCAATTCATATAAATGATATTATTCAAACAAAAGATGATGAAATAAAATTTGTGGTATCAGACGTTAGTGAAAAATGGAATACTTATAGCTACGATTTTCCAGTACCTCTAAAGGATAATAAGTATCCATATATTGCAAAGACTACTATGTGTTATTTTCCATTGTGTGATAGATTGCAAGGTGTTGATTATACAAATACGGAATTAAATTTGCATTTTGGGCGAATAGGGGATGATAAAAAAATCAAGGATATTAAGGGGGATAAACAGAATACGGAAGACACTTTAGAGGGAGAAAGAAATTATCTTTTGGAAGGTGAAGCCAGAAAGCAGTTTAGAAAATGGTATAATTAATATATATTTTTTTGAGGAGGAAATAAGATGAGCAGTGGTTTTCAATCTCCAATTACAATAAAAGATGCAATAGATAACATCCATAATAGACAATTTTTATTACCAGCAATTCAAAGAAAATTTACTTGGTCGAGTAATCAGATTGAGATGCTATTTGATAGTATTATGCATGGGTATCCTATTAATTCTTTTATGTTTTGGAAGATAACAGATAACGAAATAAAAAGTGGCTATAAATTCTATGAGTTTATAACTAGATACAGAGAATTTTTTTCGGAAAATAATAGAGATATTGATACAAAGGGAGTTCCTGATTTTGATGCAGTTATAGATGGACAACAAAGATTAACAAGCTTATACATTGGCTTAAGAGGTAGTTATGCATATAAAATGCCTAGAAAATGGTGGAAAGATACAGAAGAATGTATTCCTACTAGAAAATTATATTTAAATTTAATTGCACCTATAAATCAAGAATATGATAATCAAAAGGAATTTGATTTTAGGTTTCTGTCAAAATTAGATTTAGAGAAATTTCATAAAGATAGAGATACATATTTTTGGTTTAGAGTCGGTGAAGTGTTAGATTTAGATACTATAAATAAAGTTTATAAGTATCTAAATGATAATAAATTAATGGATAATAATTATGCTTCCGATACATTAGTTCAATTATTTCAAGTTATTCATAAAGACAAATTAATAAATTATTATCTACAAGAAGAACAAGAACCTGATAAAGTGCTTGAAATTTTTATTAGGACTAATAGTGGAGGGACACCATTATCTTTTTCAGATTTACTTATGTCTATTGCGTCTGCTAATTGGAAAGAGATAGATGCTCGTAATGAAATAGAAAAATTAGTAGAGGAAGTTTATATGATTGGGCGTCCTGGTTTCATTATTGATAAAGATTTTGTTTTAAAAACTTGTTTAGTACTATTTATAGATGACATAAAGTTTAAATTAAAAAATTTCACACATGAAAATGTTAATGAATTTGAAAATAATTGGAATAGAGTAAGCAAAAGCATAATTGCAGCATTTTCTTTATTCGAATCTTTAGGATTTAATGACAAAACTTTTAGAGCAAAAAATGCAGCAATTCCAGTAATATATTATATCTACTATAACAATCTAGAAACAACTATTTCTAGTCCTATCTACAAGAATAAAGAAAATAAAGATAGAATAGCAAAATGGTTAATACTTACGTTTATTAAGTCGGTATTCGGTGGACAAACTGATACCATTCTAAAGAAAATGAGGGATGTTTTGAAAGCTAATTTAGGAAAGGACTTTCCGGATAAAGAGCTAATGGATGCTTTTAAAAATGATCCAGCAAGAAATTATAATTTTGATGACGAATTTATAGATGGTTTATTAGAATCAGAGAAAGATTCTAATAATGCATATTATATATTGCATTTAATGTATTCAAATTTGGATTTTTCAAACCAAGATTTTCATCAAGATCATTTACACCCATCAACCATTTTCACTGACGAGAAAAAGTTTAATAATTTAATTCCATATGAAGTACAAGATTTTGCTAAGAAAAGAGAAAACTGGAATGGAGTTGCTAATTTGCAATTATTAAACGGAAGACAAAATGAATCTAAGAATGCTAAGTCTCTTAAAGAATGGGTTGATGCGAAAAACAAGACACATGATGATTTATTTTTATCTGATGGAATTAGTTTGGAAATAAAAGATTTTAAGGATTTTATTATTGATAGAAAAACAAATATAAAAAAATATATTAAGAGTATTATTGGATAGTTGAATTAGCAGATCTTTATGTTGGAAAATTTGGTAAAACAAGTACTGCTAAGCTAAAAGCAAGGGAAGAAGAAATAAAGCGATAAGTAAGAGTTTGAATATAGGGAGGGAGAGCCTATTCGCTATGAAGAAAATGAGGATAATGATACTGCTAAGGTTTAAGCCGGCTAATCTTGAACAGAGGTAGAGGCGAGATTCCTATGTTGCGAAGAGTTTAAAAAAATACAATTTGGATAGAATTTGTGTTTCTTTAGACGAAAGTACAGAAAGTAAGCATGACAAAATAAGAGGAAAAGGGATGTTTCAGAAAACAATATCTGGTATATTAAATTTACAAAGAAATAGGCTTCCAGTCTCTACTTTGTTTACTTTACATAATGAAAATGTCGAAGATTTGATACCTATAATAAAACTAAATGAGGAGTTAGGTATTGAATATTTGTCTGTTATGGTCATATGTCCAACAGGACGAGTAGTTGGAAAAGAGCTAACTTTAAGTAAAGAAAAATGGTATCCGATTTTCAATAAGTTAACTGATATGAAGAAAAATGGAGAAATTAAACTCAAATTCAAGATTGTACCTCCCAATGAAAGTGAAGTGTTTTGGTTGTATTATTTTCCACTGAAATTTTTTAATAGATTGGATGATTTAAAATATTGGAATCAGAATATAAGTAATCAGCTTGAGAAAAAGAAGAGATAGGTATCATGTCAAGCTGGGTTAAGAGCATGTTCTATAGAATATAACGGAAGATGTATATTGGTGTGGAGGTGGTTGTAGATCAACAGCATATAATTGTACTGGTGATATATTAGGGTCAGATGAAGCATGTTTTTATAATGATAGGGAATGATTAGAATATGATAGATATAGATGATTTTATTATACACGCACAGAAAGATTTGATTTTTAGGAGAGAACCTTTATTTAATGAGGATAAAGAATGGATAACATTTGATCTGGTAGATTTAGAGTATTATGCATTAAACACAACTGCTGCTGAAATATTTTATATTATTTATTTAGGGTTATCTAGGAAAGAAGGGTATTCTAAGTTCTGTAAAAAATATGATATAACTTATGAAGAATATGAAACATTAATAGATTATTTTATGGATAGCACATACCTATTTAAGTATGTAAAACCTTTAACTATTATTAATGGATGGTAAGAATATGAATAAGAAATTAATAGAAAGGTTGAATAAGTTTGCAATACCGCTTCTTTTACAGATGATAACATCATATTTTATTGGAGCAACTGATGTAGCAATTGTTAGCAACATTTCTGTTGAGTCATTAAATGCAACTTCACTTGTTTCAAATACATTAGAGATGGTTGCTGGAGTTTTAGGGGCAATAACTATTACTTTGAATATTCTTTTAGGAAAAAGTTTTGGTAAAAAGGATGATCAAAAATTTTCATTTGAATTTTATACTTCAATTTTTTTAAGTGGGATTATTGGTTTATTTTTTTCTATTTTAATATTTTTATTTGGAAAAAATATTTTAATGGTTTTGTTTGATTTAGATAATAAAACACTTATTCAAGCAATGAAATATTTACAACCAATGACTTTTTATGTGTTGCTACAACTTATTATTTTTGCATACACTTCTACTTGCAAGGTCTTGAATAAGACAAAAATTATTCTATACATAAGTATTTTTTCATCAATTCTTGATGTCACTTTAGATTACATTTTTGTCATGGGAAAATTTGGAATGCCAAAAATGGGAGTAGAATTTGTAGGATACTCTACGATTTTTACGATGTTTATAAGCATTTTGTTATATTCATATTTTTTGAGAGAGCAAATAAAATTTGATTTGAAATGTTTAAGTAATTATTTTAAAAACACTTTAAATCACTTTAAATTGAGTATACCTTTAATCTTACAAGAAATTATAGATGGATCAGTTTATGGACTTTTTGTCAACATGATATTAGTTCGATTAGGGACGATAGATTATGCTGGGTATTTAATAATAAATACAATTATTGGATTGTTATTTTTATTTAAATATGTATATGGTTCAGCAGTTTTAAGTATGATTAGCATTGAAAGTGGGGCTTTAGACAAAGAAAATATGTTAAAGTATCCTAAGTATTCTTCAGGACTTGCATTGACATTATATTTTATAGGTGGAATTTTTATACTTATATTTAATAAAAATATTGTTGCTTTATTTAATGATAATAAAGATGTCATATTAATAGCAAAAACATATCTTTCAGTTTTTATTGCCGTGAATTCAATATCTTGTATTTCATATTCTTATAAATTAGGTTTACAAGCAATTAATCAATCAAAATTTGTTTTATATACTTCAATTATTTTAAACGCATTGGCAGTTTTGATTATGTTTATTACAATAATTATTTTGAGATTATCTTATATGGGCTTAATTTTTGCTATATTTATATCTGAAGTTTTAACATTGATTATTTTTGTGAATAGATATTTATATAAGATAAAGAATTAAACCATAATCTTATAAAATCTTATTTGTATTCAAAAGAGATGTAAATTCTGTGTGAGTTGAATGAGAAAATTAATCTTATTTATATTACACGAAATTTCTAATGATAATTAACTGGAAGATATTTATTATATTATAGGTTGTAAAATTAAATGCGATAAAATAAAAACTTATGCTAAATTAATGTAAAATATTGATAAATTCAAATAAATGGTGTAGCTATTAGAACAGAATCTTTTGTAGAGAAAGATATATCTAACTTACAAGCTATTAAAGATATAACCGAAGCCATAAAGATGTCTAGTTTTGACGATCTGGTATCAGTAGATGAAGAAGATTTAAAACAAGCTCTAGGCTTAGAAATAGATGATGATGGAAATTTCTATGATCGACTAGCAAAAAATCTTGACAATGATGGTGTGCCAGATAGATACGATAATGATTTTAGAGATAGTGACTACTTTGAATAAACTTATGATGTAGAGGATAATTTCTACGCAAGGGAAGAGAAGCCATCAATATTAGGACAAATATCAAAATTCAAATCTGAAGAAGAAAAAGATAAAAATCAAGAAAAAACGAAAAGGGACAAGAAAGATAGAGGAGAGCGAAAGGCTCTCCTTATTTAGTACAAGGAGTAAATTATGGAATACAAAGATATTAGAGAAAATTTAGAAGAAATGATGAATGATAATTACAAGGACTTTATTAAAGCACTTGTGAGTATAGAAAAAGGTGTTAATGATGAAAAGGCACTTGAAGAAGTCTATGTTTTATTTATGATCAAAGACACAACAGGTCTATTAAATGATGACTTTGACTATATGATTGATGATATGAAAGAACAAGGTAAGATTGTTGAAAATACCAATGAACTTGAAGAAAAAGACGATCTTATAAATCTTGTGGGTAATATAGCTGACGAAGTAGAAAATCTTGAAAGAGAAAATGCCAATGGAAAAAAGTTTAAAGTAAGCAACTTTTCTCTTGTTTCAAAAGATGACGATAGAAATAAAGTTTATACCAATTGTTCAGCATATGGAGATAAGACAAAAGATTTAGAGAACCTAAAACAAGGAGATTTTGTTAAAATCTTCGGACAAGTAAAAACAAGTATTGACAACAACGGAAAAGAACATAAAAATGTTCGTATTTTGTCTTCTAAGCTCTTAAAAGCAAAAGAACAAGTAAAGAGTCAAGACAAGGATAAAAAGTCCATATTAAGGCAAATAAAAAGCTTTAAGACAGATGAGAAAATTAAATCAAGCAAGAAAGATTATAGCAAAGGTGCAGAAAGATAAATATCGGCAGTCTTCGGACTGCCTTTATTTTTTTAGTTACAGTTATTTTCAAGATCTATAAAATATATGTTAGATTCTTATTCTTAAAATATTTTATAGACCTTTATTTGACTCAAGAGATACATAAATTAATAACATAAAGTTCTTGCAGAATATTTAAACTCTTCAGGATATTTTGCTAAGATACTTTCTATATGTTTTTGAAAAATTTCTAAGATTAAATCTGAAATTTCATTTATTGATGGTAACTGTTCAAATGAAAAGATGACTTTATCTCCTATATCATCATTTATCACAAAATCTGATATTACAACGTCATA
The DNA here is from genome assembly GCA_001552895.1 of Tissierellia bacterium KA00581. Lineage (GTDB taxonomy): Bacteria > Bacillota > Clostridia > Tissierellales > Peptoniphilaceae > Parvimonas. The sequence continues at coordinate 2,874 of KQ959614.1, read as the reverse complement.
GTTTGATTGTCTTAATTTTTCAAAATTAATCTCACATTCATTAAAAGTTTGTATATCCATTACATTTTCAAACAAAAGATTAATTATACTTTCTAATGTTTTTGCATAATAATAATCGTAGTGACTAATAATTAATATTTTAGGTTTCATTGATGATTTTATTAGTTGTGGTATTAAATCTGGCCACAAAATATAAACGTTATAAATTAAGTCATCTAACTTATATTTAGAATCAGAGTGAAACAAATTCAAGTAATCTTGTAATATTAATGATAAGTCTTTGTGAAATTCAAGATTTAAAAATTTTGCATAATCCAAAAAATATTTTGAATGATCTACAAAGAAATCTACACCATCAACATTAGAAATTTTGAATTTAAAGTATGTAAATATTTCTTTATAGAGTTCTTTTTTGTTTTTCACAGTCAGATTATACTTTTCAATTAAAAAGTTTATGTTTTTTTCGTAATAAGAATAATATTTGTAATAATCAAATTTGTCTCCTATAACTTCCCTAGGGTCTAGAATAAAAAACAAGAAGTTATCAGAAAAAAAGTAAACTAATATTTGATATAAAACATCTTCTAAAGAGCATACTGATTTAGGAAATTCCTTTTTAATAAAGTTTATAATTTCTTGATTTTTAGAAAGAGCTTGAACTATGTTAATTAGCTGATTGTTATTTCTATTTGAATCTATTTTATAGCCTTGCTTAAATCTTATAATGGAAACTGCAATTCCAATTTGTATGTACTCAAAATGAGTATAACATATTTCTCCGTGAATATAAGGAATTATATTTCTTACAATTACATTTACAGATTCTTGATTTAACAAATCACTAAAGACCCAGTTTTTTGGTGAAGAGTTTGTTTCTATAAATAAATTAATATAGAATTTTCTGATTTCTTCTTCGTTTCCAATAAAATGTAAATCTGAATAAGAATAATTTAGATCGTAAACGCCATCCAAAGAATTGTTTAAGAATTTTATGCTTCTATAAATAGAAGTTTCGCTTACATTAAAATTAATGGCAATATCTAATTTATCTATGTTTGTTTGAAAAAAAGTCTGTTTCAATATATTAATTATTAATGATTTATTTAAAAAAGTTCTTTGCATTGTTAAAAGACCAAATTTAGAATCTAGGTTTATTTTAAGCATAGATCCAGAGATGGTGAATTTGACCAAATCAGAGAAAGTATATTCCAATCTGTCTATGTAAGAATTTAATGTTTTTCTGGAAACTTTTATGTAGAGCATAAGATCCCTTAAGTTTAACCATTTATTATTGTTTCTGTATAAATAAGTCATAAGGCTCATTAATTTTTTATCTTGTTCATTTACTAGCATAATTTCAACTCCATAAATACTTAATTATGTTATTTATTATACTATTTCGCTTTCAAAAAAGCAATTCAAAGATTTCCTTCAAAAAATAAAAAAAGGAAGCAATTCAAAAATTTCCTTCAAAAAATAAAAAAAGAAGCAATTCTATAAAATGACTTAAATTTTTTATTAAATTATAATTTAAGTAGAAGTAGATATTTTGAGATTATTACATATTAAATAAGATTTTGAAAACTATACTTGTATTTTCTATTATTTTTATTTAAAATTGTAATATTTTTATTTGAAATTCTAAAAAGCTCTAATTTTAAACATTAGATTATCAAATTAAATGCGACTCAAATTATCAAAGCAAGCAATGGGATATATATACAAATTGAGCTATTTATCTTTTGTAGCTGATAGTTTTTCTATGCCCAAAATTTAAAAAAATGGTGAAATCAACACTAAATTAAGCGTTAGGAGATGGATTATGAATTGTTTAAACGATTACGATAAATAAAAGTCTGATATAGTTGCCATTAACATATATTGTTAACTGTATAAGACTGTATATATAAATGTTATAACCGAGGAATAAAAGAGATATTTGAAAATACAAGGAGAATAAATATGACAGGAAGAATAATAAAAAAATGGATGAGCCTATTACTGGCGGTGACCATGTTTATAAGCATGGTTTCATTAAATGCAAGTGCAAGTGCAAGTGAAACTGATAAGACTTATCAGGCGTATGATGCTAGTCAGCATAGAAAAGTTATAAGTAAAGCGGTAGCATCTAAGCAAGCCGACAAATATACGGAAATAAACATGCAGGAATCGTATATAAAAGACGCAGAGCTGCATGTTTATTCTGTAAAAGACGATAACGGCTCGCCTGCAGCCGCGATAACTATCACTCACAAAAATTCGGCTGGATTTGACCCTCAGCTTACAGGCGTAAGGGAGTACACTGCCACTGCAAAAGAAGGTTGGGTTTTTAAGAATTGGACGTACGAGCAGTTTTTAAAAGACAAGGACTACGGAAACCACAAAGGTATTTTCTATTCATTTTCGAAAGATCACAACAACAAGAACATTCCTTATACATCGGGAAATGTGATTTCCGTAAACAGAACAGGGACTATAGGAGAATCAACATTAATTAAGCGAATTTATAAGGTCTATGCAAACCTTAATCCTACTATCACGGCAACTGCCGGTGAAGACGGATCGATAACTCCTGCCGGAAAGACAGAAGTCACATACGGAGAAAATCAGAAATACAATTTTACAGCCAACGAAGGATACATAATAGCTTCGCTGAAGATAGACGGAGTAGAACAGACCGTCGAACATACAGCTTCGGGTTCATATGAATTCAAGGCTGTAAAATCGCCTCACACTATAGAAGTAAGCTTTGTAAGAGAATACACGATAACTTATACTGATGGCGTTGACAACGAAGCAATTTTTACCGATCAGGTTTACAAAGCTGCTTCGGGTTCCGATACTCCTGCTTTTGAGGGAACCGCTCCAAGCAGA
>KQ959613.1 GCA_001552895.1 Tissierellia bacterium KA00581 | reverse complement strand
AGTACGAAATGTACTAGTACCATCGACGTTAAAGGGCTTAACTTCCGTGTTCGAGATGGGAACGGGTGTATCCCCTTTGCTATCCTCGCCATACTTTGTATCTCTAGTATATCATATCTATATATACTTTTCAATACCTTTTTATATATATTTCTTAATTTTTTTCCCCTTCAATTAAAGAGAATATATTTCTGGTCAAGCTTTCGATTTATTAGTATCAGTTAGCTTTGATGTTACCATCTTTACACCTCTGACCTATCTACGACATTTTCTGTATCGAATCTCTCTTGTATTGCTACAAAAGGAAATCTCATCTTGAGGGGGGCTTCGTGCTTAGATGCCTTCAGCACTTATCCCTTCCAGACTTAGCTATTCAGCATTACCATTGGCATGATAACTGATACACCAGCGGTCTGTCCATCCCGGTCCTCTCGTACTAAGGACAGCTCCTCTCAAATTTCCTACGCCCACGATGGATAGGGACCGAACTGTCTCACGACGTTCTGAACCCAGCTCGCGTGCCTCTTTAATGGGCGAACAGCCCAACCCTTGGGACCTACTCCAGCCCCAGGATGAGACGAGCCGACATCGAGGTGCCAAACCTCCCCGTCGATGTGAACTCTTGGGGGAGATAAGCCTGTTATCCCCGGGGTAGCTTTTATCCGTTGAGCGATGGCCCTTCCACTCGGTACCACCGGATCACTAAGTCCTAGTTTCCTATCTGCTCCACTTGTAGGTGTCGCAGTTAAGCTCCCTTTTGCCTTTGCACTCTTTGAATGATTTCCATCCATTCTGAGGGAACCTTTGAACGCCTCCGTTACTCTTTAGGAGGCGACCGCCCCAGTCAAACTGCCCAACTGACAGTGTCCTTATGCTAGATTCATAGCATCAAGTTAGAAATTTAGTATCAAAAGAGTGGTATCCCAACGTTGACTCCACGAAAACTGGCGCTCTCGCTTCTTCGTCTCCCACCTATTCTGTACATTTAATATCAAATTCCAGTGCCAGCCTACAGTAAAGCTCCACGGGGTCTTTCCGTCCTATCGTGGGTAAGTCGCATCTTCACGACTACTACAATTTCACCGGATCCTTTGTTGAGACAGTGCCCAAATCATTACACCTTTCGTGCGGGTCGGAACTTACCCGACAAGGAATTTCGCTACCTTAGGACCGTTATAGTTACGGCCGCCGTTTACTGGGGCTTAAGTTCTATGCTTCGCTTGCGCTTACATTTCCCCTTAACCTTCCAGCACCGGGCAGGTGTCAGCTCCTATACTTCATCTTTCGATTTAGCAGAAACTTGTGTTTTTGGTAAACAGTTGCTTGGGCCTATTCTCTGCGACCGTCCTATGCTTTATGCGTTCGCTTTAACATCTTACGGTACCCCTTCTCCCGAAGTTACGGGGTCATTTTGCCGAGTTCCTTAACAAAGGTTCTTCCGCGCGTCTTAGGATTCTCTCCTTGCCTACCTGTGTCGGTTTTGGTACGGGTATCTTATCACTCAATAGTGCCTTTTCTTGGCAGTTTGGAATCTGTTGCTTCACTACTTATTTTTCGCTCCCCATCATATCTCGGTATTGAATACTGGGATTTGCCTCAATATCCTACCTACGTACTTAGACGTGCTCTACCATTCACACGCTCAACATATCCTCCTGCGTCAGCACTTCTCTCAAACGCTCTAAGATAGTACAGGATTATCAACCTGTTGTCCATCGCTTACGCTTTTCAGCCTGGGCTTAGGCCCCGACTTACCCTGAGGGGACGAGCCTTCCTCAGGAACCCTTAGGCTTTCGACGGGAGGGATTCTCACCCTCCTTTTCGCTACTCATGCCAGCATTCTCTCTTGTGTAATGTCCACTTCGCCTTCCAGCTTAGCTTCTTCCTTTACACAATGCTCCTCTACCACTAATTACTTAGTCCACAGCTTCGGTATTAGATTTTAGCCCCGTTCATTTTCGGCGCCCTACCACTTGACCAGTGAGCTATTACGCACTCTTTAAATGTATGGCTGCTTCTAAGCCAACATCCTGGTTGTCTAAGTAGTAAGACATCCTTTCCCACTTAATCTATATTTTGGGACCTTAGCTGGTGGTCTGGGCTCTTTCCCTTTTGACTATGAAGCTTATCCCTCACAGTCTGACTCCCAATCATCGTTTATCAGGTATTCTTAGTTTGATAACTTTCGGTAGTGTATAACACCCCTACAGTATTCAGTGCTTTACCCCCTGTAAACTAAATTGAGGCTAGCCCTAAAGCTATTTCGAGGAGAACCAGCTATCTCCAAGTTCGATTGGCTTTTCACCCCTATCCACAAGTCATCCGATAGCTTTTAAACGCTACCCGGTTCGGTCCTCCATGAAATTTTACTTTCACTTCAACCTGCTCATGGATAGATCACCTGGTTTCGGGTCTATGGCATACGACTATTTGCCCTATTCAGACTCGGTTTCCCTACGGCTCCGTGACTTAATCACTTAACCTTGCCGCACACCATAACTCGCTGGCCCGTTCTACAAAAAGTACGATATCATCTCTCTTGAGACTCTATCTGCTTGTAGGCATATGGTTTCAGGTTCTTTTTCACTCCCCTCCCGGGGTTCTTTTCACCTTTCCCTCACGGTACTATTCTCTATCGGTCACTGAGTAGTATTTAGCCTTAGGGGGTGGTCCCCCCATGTTCACACAGAATTTCTCGTGTTCCATGCTACTTCTTCTAAGCCAGATTCCATCCAATTTCGTTTACAGGACTTTCACCTTCTTCGGTTGACCTTCCCAGATCATTCTACTATCAGACTTTACCCTTAGCTTAACTTAGGCTCTTTCCATTTCGCTCGCCGCTACTTTGAAAATCGAGTTTTCTTTCTTTTCGTCAGGCTACTTAGATGTTTCAGTTCACCTGCTATTCCCTTCTGTTACTATTTATTCATAACAGAATACTTAAGGTTTGCTTAAGTGGGTTTCCCCATTCGGATATTCACGGATCAATGGATATTTGCTCCTCCCCGTGACTTTTCGCAGCTTGTCACGTCCTTCTTCGGCTCTCAGTGCCAAGGCATTCACCATATGCCCTTGGTCGCTTGACCAGAAATATATTTCTCTTTAATTGTCAGGTT
>KQ959612.1 GCA_001552895.1 Tissierellia bacterium KA00581 | reverse complement strand
AAGCAACAATAACAGCATAACCTGTTGATAAAAGTAAAGTTCCAAACAGTGGAAAATAACCTATAATTTTAGATACTTTTTTATTTTTTTCTTTCCAAGTATACTCATAGCTACCTAAGGTACCATGTGAACAAAGTCTACCAATAGCATATTCACTACTTAATCCGACATAAGAAAATAAGATTACAAAAAAGATATAATAAATTAAAAAACTTAATGCACCATTTTTTAAAAATTTATATGGGAAACCCCAAACATTACCAATTCCAACAGCTGAGCCAACTGTTGTTAAAATAAAACCCCATTTTGATGAAAATTTATTATTCATTTTTTTCTCCTTTATTTAAAATTAAATCACAAAATAAAAATTGATTTTTTAATATATTTTAATATTTTTAAAAAATAATTAAAAAATAAGCAACATTATTATATCACAAAATGCATTAACATTTCAACTAATTTATTTAATAAAGTTAAATTTATTTTAATCAATATTAAATAAAAATGATAAAATAAAATGTTTTTATTTTATCAATTATATTTAATATTTATTTTATCATTTTTTACAAATTTATAATGTAACTAGGTAAGATAAAATCTTATTAATTATTTTAAAAAAATTTTTAAAATAAAAAAAACAAGATACTTTAGAAAAATACTAATAATCTTGTTTTTTATTTAAAAAGATTTAGTTTTTAAAATCATCATATAATTTATCTTTAAAATCTACAAACATAGTTTTATAATTATCATAATAAACCATACCTAAAGGAGAAGACTTTGCTTTTCTTATATGTTTTTTTTCTGTATAATCAACATTTGCATAACCTTCATTTTTAAAGTAACTATAATATCCAGCCAAAAATGCCGCTATCTTATAATCATCAGAAGTAGGATTATCAGCTCTTAAAATAACATGGCTACCGGCAACATCTTGTGCGTGGAAAAAAATGTCGTTTTTATTTGCAAATTTTAAAGTTAAATTTTCGTTTTGAAGATTGTTTTTACCTACATATATAGTAGCTCCGCTTTTTGTTTTGAAAATATATGGCTTTGATTTTTCGTATTTTTGTTTCTTTTTTTGAGAACTCTTTATATATCCAGCATTAATTAATTCATCTTCAATTTCAGAAAGTTCATTAAGCTCTGTTATTGTTTCAATACTTTCTAAAATTTGTTTTACATACGCTATTTCTTTTTTTATATTTGGAAGATCTTTTTCTATTATCTTTTCTCTTGTTTTTAACTTTTTATATTTTTTATAATAACTTTCTATATTTTCTCGTGGAGATTTTTTTTCATCTAGTAAAATTTCAACATCTTCTACGGGATTATAAATATTTTTAAGAATTATTTTTTTAGCTCCTTTTTTTATTTTATAAATATTAACACTTAAAATATCTGCAAATATTTTAAATTCTTCTTTATTTTCACTTACAATTAATTCATTTTCTAAATTTTGATATTTATTTATTAACCTGTTAAGCTTATTAGAAAGAATTTTTTTAAAATGATGAGCTTTTTGATTTATTCTATCTCTTAAAGAATTGTTATAATAAAAATCTTCTACAAGTTTAGAAATATTTGAAAATTCTTTTTTATTTTTGTATAAATCTAAAGAAAAACAATAAAAATCTTTATTATTTTTTTCATCATCTTGAATTAATATTGGATTGTAGTCTTTGTTTTTAATCTTTGTAACTAAATTTATAAAATTTTTATCTATAATTTCTATATCTTCCTTTGTTAATTCATTTGAATTTATATCTATATCAAGCTTAGAATTAGACAATATCTGATAAGAAATAATAGGGGAAAATCCAATATAATTATTATAAAAAAATTTTTTCATAGCTATAGGCTTAAGTAGAGATTTTAAAATAACAGATGGTAATTTGAAGTCTTTATCTAAAATATTTTCCTTATCGTCTTTTACAAAAAAATATTTTTTATTAGCAAAAACTTCTCTTATACTACTTTGCATTTTAGTTATATGCTTTATTGAGTCGATAATTATATTTGTTTTTTTGTCAATTAAAATTATATTTGAATGCTTTCCCATTATTTCAATAACTAATACTTTTTTGCTTAACTCTTTTAATTCATTTAAATTTTCAATTTCAATTAAAACAACTCTATCAAGTTTATGTTGATAAATATCTGTTATAGTTCCTCCAACTAAATGCTTTCTAAGAAGCATACAAAAATTATAAGCAATTATAGGATTTTTTTTTAATTTTGTTGACAAATGAATCCTTGAAAGATTATTTGCACAAGAAAGTATAAGCTTATAGTTGTCTTTATTATTGTAAATTTGTAAATTTATTTCATTTTTATCTGGTTGATTTACCTTATTTATCTTTCCACCAATTAAAATAGGAAAAATTTCATCAACAACAGACTTTGTAAAAATTCCATCAAAACTCATTAGTTTCTCCTTAATATATTTAATATAGCTTGATTATAAAGTAAAAACAAATAAAAATCAAGAATAAAAAAGTGAAAAATTAATTATACACCTGTTATAGATAAAAATAAGAAATCCCAAGAACGACTCTTGGGATTATTTTTTGTATAAAGATTTTAAATTTGATCAAATTTTATAATATTCTTTAATTTTTAATTATTTTCTTTTTTTAGAAACTAAAACTCCAGCTGCAGAAAGAGCTAACACAGCCATTGAAGTTGCAGCTACAGAAGTTTTTGGCATTTCTTCTTTAGCTTTTCCTTCTTCAGCTTTTCCTTCTTCAGAAGGATTTTGTTCATCACTAGGTTTTTGTTCATCACTAGGTTTTTGTTCATCAGAAGGTTTTTGTGGATTTTCAGAAGGTTCTGTAAGTTCTCCGGATATTAATTTATCTACTTCTGTTTTTAAAGCATCTATTTGGTCTTTTGAATCAGCAACTGAAAGTCTACTAAATAAATTATTTTTAACTGTTTCATCTAATTTTGATTCATAAATTGCCTTTCTAATAGGTTCTTTTAAAGTATCTAATTGTTGCATAAAAGCTTTTTTATCATTAGCTTCTGTAGTAGAAATCTTATTTGGAAGAACTTCTGTTAAATCGTATAATGTAGCTCCTTCAACTTCGTTAGTTAAAGCAGTTTTATTATCTTCTGTTAAATATTTTGATTCACTAATTATTTTTTTTAATTTTTGTTTTTCTTGATAAGCTTCATTTTTCTCTAATTGAGCTTTTTCATATGCTTCTACTTGATTTGATTCATCAATAGTTAAACTTTGTTTAGCTTTTAATTCTTCATATTTTTCTTTTGTTATAAGAGAATTATTAGCATGTAAAACTACTGGTGAAGCAACTAAGGCTAATGACAAAGCACTAGCAAGTATACTTCTTTTTTTCATATTTTTTCATCCTTTCGCAAAATTATTTTTTTGTTTAAAAACATTGTTTAATGTTATATTAAACCAAAATCTTTATACACTATAATTATATACATCTATATATTGTATGTCAATAATTTACTCAATTTTTTAAAAATAATATTCTAAATTATTACTTTTTTGTAATTAATTATTTATTACTTTTAGTATTTTTATAAAATATATATTTTTTATAATTTTTTTGTATTTATTCTTTATATATTTTTATAAAATTCAATATAATTTATAAATAAGATAGAAATTTATTTTCTATTTTATAGTAGATTTTTGCAAAAAAATAATTTTGCGAATATATTTGTTTAAAAGGCTAAAAGTTATTAAGAATTATGTTTATATAAATTATACATTTATATTATTAGGAGGAAAATAGTGTGGATATAAAGGTTGTACATAAAAAGAAACATAAAAGCCAAGGAAAAATTTTTTCTTTCATAAATTGGCTTTTTTTTATTGTATTGTTATTTTTTACTTGTATAGATTTATTTATGATGTTTAAATATAATTTTTTAAATTTTAAAAATATTAATTATATAATTTTAGGTTTTAGTTTTTTTATTTTGTTAGGTATCTTTTTATTAAATAAATTTAAAAAAATTAAAGTGTTAACATGTATATTTTCTATTTTTTTTATATTAATAACTTTTTTTTCTTTTAGTTATATAAAAAAAGGACTTAATTTGTTTAATAAGTTAAATGAAAATGCAAAAATAGTTGAAAACACTATGGTTGTTGCTGTTTTATCAGATAGTAACATTGAAAGTGTTAATGATATTACTGATGATGTTTTCGCACCTGTTGATTTAGATAAAGAAAATATAGATAAATTATTAGAAGATATTACTAATAAAACTAAAGTTAAACTTAATATTAAAAATACTTCTTCTTATTTACAAGCATATGAGGATTTGATTTCTAAAAAAAATAAAGTAATAGTTTTTAATGCGGCTTATGGTGATTTGATTTCAAATATTCATCCTGATTATTTAACTAAAATTAAAAAAATATATGAATACAAAATAATTGAAAAAGTAAAAGAAAAAAAAGTCGATGTAAATCTTAAAGATAAAGATTCTTTTAATATGTATATAAGTGGGATAGATACTTATGGTCCTATAACTACAGTTTCTAGAACAGATGTAAATGTTATATTAACTGTAAATAAAAAGATGCATAAAATTCTTTTGACTACAACTCCTAGAGATTCATATGTAAAAATTGCAGGAAAAGGAAATAATCAATACGATAAATTAACTCATTCTGGAATTTATGGAATAGACTCTTCGGTTAAAACTTTAGAAAATTTATACGGTATAAAAATTGATCATTATGCAAGAGTTAATTTTACAACTTTTATGAAATTGATAGATTTAGTTGGAGGAATTGATGTTAAAAATGATCAAGATTTTATATCTTATCACGGTAAATATCATTTCCCTATAGGAATTGTACATTTAGATTCTAAAAAAGCATTAGGATTTGTTCGTGAAAGATATGGGCTTTCAGATGGAGATAGAGATAGAGGAAGAAATCATGAAAAAGTTATTACTTCATTAATAAATAAATTAACTTCTAAAAAAGCTTTAACTAATTTTAGTTCTATTTTAGATGAAATCTCTTCTTCAGTTCAAACTGATATGACTATTGATGAAATTATGGACTTGGTAAATCAACAATTAGATTCAAATGAAAAATTCAAAATACAGTCACAATCACTTAATGGATTTGGAAAAGTTGGATTGCCATCTTATGCTATGCCTGGATATAAACTATACATGATGGAAGTTAATAAGGAAAGCTTAGAAAATTGTAAAAATAAGATACAACAGATATTGGAAGAAAAATAGATAGGAAAAATTATGCAAGAATATACTAATATGGATTATTTTACTTTAGATTTGATTAGAGTAATTAAAATTATATGGAAGAACCGATTAAAAATTATAGTTTCTTCATTTGTTATTTCACTATTTTTAGCACTATATATGGCTATGTTTTTACCTTATAAATATGAATCTTCTACTAAGATATATTTATCAAGTTATAAGGAAAAATACCAATTTAACAATCAAATTTTAAGTGAATTAAAAAGTAAAGATTTTATAAATAATGTTATAAAAAATAAAAAATTAAATATTACATCATCAAATATATCAAAAGATTTAGTCGCAACTCTTAATGAAAATGATAAATCTATAAGTATAAAATACAAAAATAAAGATTCTAAATTAGCATATGAGGTAGTTGTTGCACTTAGAGATGAATTTATAGATAAAGTAAAGCAAAAATTGTCAGTTTCTAAAGTTGATATATTAGAAAATGCAAAAGAAGAAAGTAATTCTTCACCATTACTTTATAAATTTAAGGTTGCCATAATGTGTTTTTTAGCCATTTTAGCTATAGAAGTTATTTATTTTTTTCTAAAAGAAATTTTAAATGATAAAGTAGTTACTCCAAATGATATAAAATATGATTTAGGTATAGATTTGATTGGAATAATTCCAAAAAAATAAAAATATTTTGAAAAAACCAATTAAAAGGTAGGATATAATATGGAATTTTTAAAAAATAAAAAAATATTAGATTCATATGACAATGAATTTTACAATGAGATAATCATAAATTTAAAACAAAAATTAAATAATAATTCATCCATATTAGTAACGACTTGTAAAGAAAAAGAAGGAGAGATTTCTGTAATAATAAATGTTTCTAAATTTTTAACTAGATTAGGAAATAAAGTTTTAATTATAGATACTGATTTTAGAAAAAACAAATTATATAAACTAATTAAAAATTCACAAGAAAATATAGGATTTATAGATTATTTAACTTCAAATATAAATGTTAAGGATATATTATTTTCTAGTAAAATTAATGGATTAAGTTTTATGTACGCAGGCTCTAATACTAAAGATATTATTAAATTGTTGGAAACAAAAAAGTTTAAAGATTTAGTAATTATATTAAAAGAATATTTTGATTATATATTTTTTTTATCATCACCAATTTCTAATAGCTTAGATTCTTTTGTTATTTCAAAATATTGTGATGCAAGTATGATGATTGTAAAATCAAATTATGTAAAAAGAAAAGTTTTAATAGATAATTTATCTAGACTTAAAAGAGTAAATAACAACTTTTTAGGAGTTATTTTAAATGATGTTGATATGAGTGTTGTAAATTACGAATCTTATGGACATTACGTGGATTTTAAAAAATAAAGGAGATTTTTTATGAAAATTGTTGTAACAGGTGGAGCTGGATTTATAGGTTCTAATTTTATTTTTTATATTATGAATAAATATAAAGATTACAAAGTTATTTGTATTGATAAACTTACTTATGCAGGAAATTTAAAAACACTAAAAATTGTTGAAAATAATCCTAATTTTATTTTTATAAAAGAAGATATTTGTAATAGAGAAGAAATTTATAAAATTTTTCAAGAACATAAACCAGATATAGTTGTAAATTTTGCTGCAGAAAGTCATGTTGATCGTTCAATCGAAAGTCCAGAAGAATTTTTAACTACAAATATTTTAGGAACATCAGTTTTGATGGACGCTTGTAGAAAATATGGAATTAAAAGATTTCATCAAGTTTCAACAGATGAAGTTTATGGAGATTTACCTTTGGATAGACCTGATTTGTTGTTTACAGAAGAAACTGCTATTAATACAAGTTCTCCATATAGTTCATCGAAAGCTGCAGCAGATTTATTAGTTTTATCATATTATAGAACATATGAATTACCTGTTAGTATAAGTAGATGTAGTAATAATTATGGTCCATATCAATTTCCAGAAAAACTTATTCCACTTATTATTGCAAATGCTTTAGCTAATAAAGATTTACCTGTTTATGGAAGCGGACTTAATGTTAGAGATTGGCTTTATGTTGAAGATCATTGTAAAGCGATAGATTTGATTATTCATAAAGGAAAAGTTGGAGAAGTTTATAATATCGGTGGTCATAATGAAATGAAAAATATTGATATTGTAAAACTTATATGTAAACAGTTAAATAAACCAGAAAATTTAATTAAATATGTTAAAGACAGAAAAGGTCATGATATGAGATATGCTATAGACCCTACTAAAATTTATAACGAATTAGGCTGGCGTCCAGAAACTATGTTTAAAGATGGAATTTTAAAGACTATTAATTGGTATTTAGAAAATGAAAAGTGGTGGAAAGATATTATATCTGGAGAATATCAAAATTATTATAAAAAAATGTATGAGGATAGATAATGGGAGATATTAAAATTACAAAATGTGAAATAGATGGTCTTTATATTATTGAACCTAAGGTTATAGGCGATGAACGTGGAAATTTTATGGAAGTTTATAATCAAAAAGATTTAAAAGAATATGGTATAGATTGTAAATTTGTTCAAGAAAATCAAAGTATGTCTATAAAAGGTGTACTTAGAGGATTGCATTTTCAAAGAAAATATCCACAAGCGAAACTTGCAAGAGTATTAGTTGGGAAAGTTTTTGATGTTGCAGTTGATTTAAGAAAAAATAGTAAAACTTATGGAAAATGGTTCGGAGTTGAACTTTCAGAAGAAAACAAGAAACAATTTTTTGTTCCTGAAGGATTTGCACATGGACTTTTAGTTTTGTCTGATACTGCAGTTTTTTGTTATAAGTGTACGGATTTTTATCATCCCGGAGATGAAGATGGAATACTTTGGAATGATGAAAGTATTGGAATTAAATGGCCAAAAGTTGTAAAAACATTTGATAATATTTCCAAAGAAGAAAGATATAAATTATTAGATGGGACGAATATATTACTGAGCGAGAAAGATAAAAAATGGAAAAAATTTAGTGAAATTTAATTTCTAAATTTATAGTTATTGTTTTAGGAGAATTTATGGAAGATAAACGAATTAATGTAACAAAATCTTCAATGCCAACATTTGAAGAATATTGTAAAGAAATAAAATCATTATGGGAAAGTAGATGGCTATCAAACAGAGGAAATAAGTCTATAGAATTTGAAGAAGAACTAAAAAAATATTTGCAAGTAGAACAAGTATATTGTTTTGCAAATGGACATTTAGCTTTGGAAGTTGCTATTGACGGTCTTAAGTTAAAAGGAGAAGTTATAACTACTGCATATACACATATTTCAACAACAAATGCGATAGTTAGAAATGGTTTAGAACCTGTTTTTGTAGATATTAAAGAAGATGATTATACTATCAATCCTGATTTAATTGAAAAAAAAATAACTGATAAAACTGTAGCAATTGTTGCAACTCATGTTTATGGATTTGTCTGTGATGTGGAAAAAATTGAAAAAATTGCTAAAAAATATAATTTATATGTAATATATGATGCAGCTCATGCTTTTGGAGTTACTTATAAAGGAGTAGGCGTTGGAAATTTTGGAGATATTTCTATGTTTAGTACACATGCAACAAAAGTATTTCATACAATTGAAGGTGGAATAATTTCATACAAAACTAAAGATAACGAAAAATTTCTTCCAATAAGAGAAATTGTAAATTTTGGATTTAGAGGACATGAACAAGCATTTTATATAGGAACAAATGCACGTATGAATGAATTTGAAGCAGCTATGGGAATTTGTAATCTTAGACATATAGATAAAGAAATTGAAAAACGTAAACTTATTTATGAACATTATTGTAAAAGATTAGATGGAATAAATGGAATAAAAATTGCTAAACCAGATAAATATTTGAAATGGAATTATGCTTATCTTCCAGTAATTTTTGATGGATATAAATTGAACAGAGATGAAGTTAAAGAGAAATTAGAAAAAGACAATATTTATGCAAGAAAATACTTTTTTCCTATAACAAATAAGTTTGAATGTTATAAAAAGCAATATGGATCAGTTGATTTACCTGTTTCAAGTCGTATTTCAAATACAGTACTTACTTTACCTATGTATGCAGATATGACAATAGATGATGTAGATAGAGTTTGTGATGGAATATTAAATGATTAAAACAAGTAACAATAAAAAAATATATTCTTATAATGCTTTTAAAGGTATAGGGTCTTTATTTATTCTTTTTTCACATATGTCTTACTTGTCAAAATCAAAAAGCAATTTTTGTTACAATGTGTGGAAATATATTATGCAATTTGGTTCAGTATTTACAACTTTATTTTTTTTAATTTCTGGTTTTCTTCTTGCATATACTTGGAAAAATAAAAATTTTAAAGAGTACATTTTTTCAAAACTTAGAAGAATTTATCCTTTAACTTGTGTAGTTTTTATATTAGCTTTAGTAATAAGTATTGTATTTTCTAAAAATCCTCAAATTAATAAAAATGTTGTTACAGGAAGCTCTATGTGGTTTTTTAATATAGTTATGAATATATTTTTACTTAAAGCATTTGTACCTTATGAAATTACATTTTATTCATTTCATGCTCCTTCTTGGTATATATCTGTATTATTTTTATTTTATATATTTGGATATATTTTTTTAAAAAAAATAAATAGTGAAAATATTAATATTCGTAAAATATGGTTAAAAAAATCTTTTATAATTTGTATTTTAGCCTATATAGTTGAACTTTTAATATGTATTATTTTGCAGATAACAAATATAAAATCATTATATTTATGTTATGTTAATCCGTACTTTAGAATATTTGGAGAATGTTTAGCAGGAATTTTATTGTGTGAATATATGCCTAAAATTCAAAAAATAGTTAGTTATTTTAAAATTAATATTGTTGAAATTTTTTCGCTATTTTTATTTTTTATTATATATTCATTTAATAGTTTTAATAGATTAAATATATTTAGTTGTTGGATATGGATAATACCTTTTGGTTTTTTAATGATAGCTTTTAGAAATGATAAAGCAATTATATCTAGAATTTTAAAGAAAAAACCGTTCCAATTTCTAGGAGATATTTCATTTGAATTATATATGACTCATGCATTTGTCTATGAAGGATTACCTATAACAGTTGGACTAGTGAGTAAATCATTAAAAGAAACTTTAATTTACTATTCAGGGACTAGATTTATAATTACTTTAATATTATCAATAATTTTTGCTTGGATTGTAAATAATCTTATGAATAAAGCATATAAATTGAAAATTTTTGGATAATATATTTGTTTTGGGAGTTTTTATGAAAAAATTATTACTTTTAGGAGGATCTAGCTATTTGATTCCGGCAATAAAAATAGCACAAAATTTAGGTATTTATGTAATAACTTGTGATTATTTACCTAATAATATTGCACATAAATATTCAAATGAGTATCACAATGTTAGTATTGTAGATAAAGAAGCTGTTTTGAGTTTAGCTAAAGAACTTAAAATTGATGGGATAATGTCTTTTGCAACAGATCCAGGAGTAGTTGTTGCAAGTTATGTTGCAACTAAACTTGGACTTTATACAAACCCTTATAAATCAATTGAAATATTACAAAATAAGGGAAAATTTAGAAAATTTTTAGAAAAGAATAACTTTAATGTTCCAAAATCAAAAACATATAAAAATTATACTATTGCTGTTAAAGATATAGAAAAATTTGAATTTCCTATAATTGTAAAACCTGTTGATTCAGCTGGAAGTAAGGGAGTTAAAAGGGTAGATGATTTAGAAAATTTTAAATACGCCTTTGAGTACGCATTAAAATATTCTATTTCAAAAGAGGTTATAGTTGAAGAATTTATAGAAAAAATTGGATTTTCAAGTGATACAGATAGCTTTTCTGTTGATGGAAAATTAACTTTTTGTTCATTTAGTGATCAATTATTTGATAAAAATGCAGATAATCCATATACTCCTAGTGCTTATGTTTGGCCTTGTAGTATGTGCATTGAAAAACAAAAAGAATTAGAATCTGAAATTCAAAGATTGATAAAACTTTTGAATATGAAATCTTCTATTTATAATATTGAAACTTGTATTGGTAAAAATAAAAAAGCATATATTATGGAATGTACACCTAGAGCTGGAGGAAATAGATTATCTGAAATTCTTAAATTAGCAACAAAACAAGATCTTATAACAGCTTCAATTAAAGCTTCTTTAGGAATGAAAATTGACAAATTAACTAGACCACAATATGATGGATTTTGGGCAGAATTAATCTTACATAGCAATAATAATGGTATTTTTGATAAATTAATTATTGATAAAAGTATAGAAAAGTATATTGTAGAAGTTGATTTGTGGATATCGAAAGGAGATATTGTAAAATCTTTTACTGGTGCAAATGAAACAATTGGTACGGTAATAGTAAATTGCAAAACAAAAGAAAAATTAGAAACAATTATTGAAAAATCACAAGAACTTATAAAAGTTTTAGTAAAGTGATTTAGGAGTTTTTATGAAAGAAAAAGAAGAATATATTAATTTAATAGATATAAAAAAAATATCATATCAATTATTGTTTGATAATGTTGCTAAAGTTATTTCTGATGATACACTTGATATTGTAAATAAAAATGATAAACCAGTAAGATATAGACAGACTTTTTATGTAAAATATATAAAACGTATATTTGATATAATAATTTCTGGTATTATTCTTATAATTACTTTACCTATAAATTTTATTTTGATGATAATAACATATTTTGATGTGGGATTTCCTATAATTTTTAAGCAAAAAAGGATTGGAAAAGATGGAAAATTATTTGATTTAATCAAGTTTCGTAATATGACTAATGAAAAAAATCAATTTGGATTGCTTTTACCAGCTGAACAAAGAGTAACAAAAATAGGAAAATTTGTAAGAAAAACTTCTTTTGATGAATTACTTAATTTTTGGAGTATTTTTAAAGGAGATATGTCTTTAATCGGTCCAAGACCTTTGGCTGTTCAATACAATGATCGTTATAGTGAAAGGCATAAGAAAAGAACATATGTTAAGCCAGGATTAGAATGTCCAAGAATATATCACAGTGAGTATGGAAATACTTGGGCAGCTCAATTTGAAAATGATATTTACTATGTTGAAAATGTAAGTTTTATTCTTGATTTAAAGATGTGTTTAGCACTTTTTTTTATGGTTTTTAACAAAAAAACTAGTAAAATGAGAGGATGTGCTAATAGAGGATGTTTTGTTGGATACAATAAAGATGGAAGTAGTATAAATTCTTTGAAAGTTCCAAAACATTATGTAGAAAAAGCAATAGAAAATATAAGAAACAATGGAGAAATATAGTATGAATTATAGTAATTTAAAAGATAAAAAGTTGTTAATATTAGGTGCAACTAGATATCAAGAAGAAATTATAAAAGAGGCTAAAAGTCTAAAAATAAAAACTTATGTTGTAGATTATTATAAAGATTCTCCAGCAAAAAAAATTGCAGATAAAAGTTTCTTAGTTAGTGTTACAAATATGGATGCATTAGAAAAATTATGTAAAGATGAAAAAATTGATGGTATTTTTACAGGCTATAATGATATGTTATTAGTACAGCTTCAAAAAATTTGTCAAAGAACAAATAATTATTTTTGTGGAAATGAAAAAAATATTAATGTTTCTATAGATAAAGAATTATTTAAAAAAGCAGCTATAAAATCTAATCTTCCTATAGTACCTTGGATTTGTGTAGATAAAGAAAATTATTTAGAAAAGATTGAGAATATACAAATGCCTGTTGTTGTAAAACCTGCTGATTATAGTGGGTCAAAAGGAGTTTATAAATGTTTTAAAAAGGAAGATTTAAAATATTATATCGAAAAATCATTCACTTATTCTAAAAGAGGTAAAGTTTTGATAGAAAAACTTATGCAAGCTGATAATGAATTTAGTGTTTATTATATGGTATATAATTCGGTTGCTTATTTAACTGCGATGGGAGATAGATATGTAAAAGTTACAGATCCAAATATAGCACCATCAGGGCTTGGAATGTTATATCCTTCTGTACATTTAGGTAAGTGGATAGAACATATGGATGCTAATGTTAAAAATTTTATTTTAGATAATGATATGAAAAATGGATTTATTTTTTTTCAAGGATTTTATGATAATGGAAAATTTTACATTCATGAAATGGGATATAGATTAAATGGTGGATATACTTATGCTATAGTTGAACATTTTTGTAAATATAATCAGATGCATCAGCTTATTAAGTATTCACTAACAGGAAAAATGGATATTGATCTTCTTAAAAATAGTAATCCATATTTTAATGGTTTTGGTATGATTGTTACAATTTCATTAAAAAATGGAAAAATTTCATATATAGGCGGAATTGATGAAATTAAGAAAAATAATGAAATTTTAAAATTTAATTTATTTTATGAAGTAGGAGATGAAATAAACACTAAAGGTACAACAGAAGAAGTTTTAGCGTATATTCTATGTGCTAGTGAAAGTAAAGAAAAATTAGATGAAATAATAAATTTAATAAAAGAAAAGCTTGTAGTATTAGATGAAAATAATAATGATATGCTTATGGAAATAATAAATCCTATAAAAATAAAGATTAAGGAGTAAATTATAATGGATAGTGGTAGAATTGATTTTCTATATTTAAATGAAGAAGATATGATAAAATCTGGAGTTCGTGATATGAAAGAGTGTATTTGTGCTATGGACGAAACTTTTAGATTACTTTATAAGGGAGATTATAGAATGGGTGGCGATGATGCTAATGAACACGGAATAAGAGTTTCATTTCCAAAAGAGTCTATCATAGCTGACATGCCACTTAGTGAACCTGATTATAGATTTATGTCTATGCCTGCTTATTTAGGAGGTAAATTTCATATGTTTGGAATTAAATCTTATGGATCTAATCCAAATAATGGAAAATTAAATTTGCCTCGTTCAATTTTGATGATGTCTTTATTAGATGTTGTTACAGGAGCACCTATTGCGTATATGTCTGCAAATATTTTAAGTTCTATGAGAACAGGGGCTGTAGCAGGACTTGGTGCAAAATATTTAAGTAAAAAAAATCCAAAAGTTTTAAGTGTTATTGGTCCTGGAACCATGAGTATTTATTCTGTATATGCTTTTATTGAGGTTCAACCAACTATTTCTACAATTAAAATAAAGGGAAGAGGAAAAGAAAAAATAAATTCATTTATAAATTATGTTAAAGAAAAATATCCTAATATAAAGGAATTTATTGTTTGTAATTCTATTGAAGAGGCTTGTAAAGATTCCGATATTATATATTTTGGAACTACTAATGCAAAAAAATTTGAAGATAACCCATATATAAGTGAAAATTGGATAAAAAAAGGAGCACTTATAATAAGTGCATCAGCTCTTTTAGTAGATACAGATTTTCTTTCTAATAAACCTAAAGTAAGATTAGTTGCTGATAATTATAATATGTATGCTGGTTGGGGATATGGTAGAGAACTTCCAACTCAAAAAACAGTTTCTACACTTCTTGGAATGGGATTTTATGATGCTGTTTGTGAAAATAAAGTTTCAAAAGAAGATATTATAGATCTTGGAGCTATAGTATGTAAAGAAAAAATCGGTCGTGAAAATGAAGAGCAAATTTTAATTTATGCAGTAGGAGGAATGCCAGTAGAAGATGTTGCATGGGGATATGAATGTTATAAAAAAGCAATAAAAAATAATATAGGAATTAAGTTAAATCTTTGGAATAATTCAAGTTCAATAAGATAAAATTATTTTTTAAAACTTTTAAAGGAGAAAAATATGAACAAGGCTAAATTATGCAATATAATTCGTAAGTATTATCCTAAAGCTTTTGGAATTAGAAAAGCACTTCAAAGATTAAAAATAAAAAGATTAGATAACAAACTTTTATCTCAAGATATTATAAAAAAGTGTCAAGAAGATGAAAATTTCAAAAAAAGTATTGTAGAAAAATACATTAAAAATGCTTCAGTAAAAGATATAATCGATGAGATGGAAACTATGCTTAAAAATGTTTATGATTATAAAAATATAGAAGATAAAAAATCTTTAAAAATAGATATAATTTTTAATAGATTAGCTTATGGCTTTCTTCCTTCAGAATATGTAGGATTTAAATTGAAAGACAAAAGTTGTATAGAAAAACAAACTTTCATTTCGGATATAGCTACTTTTAAATTTGGATATTCAGTTAATGATATTACTAAAATTCAATATATAATCGAAAAGAGTGATAGTTATAGGCAATTTTCAAAATATTTTAAAAGAGATGTTTTAATATTTGATAAATATACAAAATGGAAAGATTTTAAAAAATTTATTGATAAACATAAAATTTTTATAAAAAAGAAAACTAATTCATCACAAGGAAATAATATTGAGTTAGTTAATACAGAAAATATTAAAAATATTAAAGAATATTTTAATACGAAAAAAAATACTGATAGATTTTTATTAGAAGAACTTGTTATTCAATCTAAAGAAATGGCGAAATTTAATGCTTCAAGTGTTAATACTATAAGATGTATGACTATGTTAATGAAAGATGGAACTGTAGAAGTTCCATATTGCTTTATGAGAACAGGAAGAAATGGGTCTTTTGTTGATAACGGTGGAGCTGGAGGAATTTTAATTGGAGTTGATGAAAAAACTGGTGTATTAAATACTGATGGGTTTGATGAATATGGAAACATATATAAAATTCATCCAGATAGTAAAATTCAATTTAAAGGTAGCAAAATTCCAAAATGGCAAGATATGCTTAATATTTGTAAAAGTATAGCTAAAGATGTAAATGGAATGGGATTTTTATCTTGGGATATGTCATATACAGATAATGGTTGGGTTGTAATTGAAGTTAATGCAATAGGACAACTTATAGGACCACAAATTGTTATGCAAAAAGGAATAAAATCTGAAGTAGATAATCTTTTAAAAAGAATGAATTTAGTAATTTAAGGACATTTAAAAAGGAGGAAATAATGATAAATAAAAAATTTTTTTATATAAGTTATGAAAACCTAATAAATTTTTCATTTATTGTATATTTTGCTAATCCTTTTTTTATATCCTTTTTTTCTTTTTTAAAGATACCACATACTATAACTGTACTTTTAACACTTTTAATGATTTATATTCCAGTATTTGTTTTATTTTTTTTGAATTCAAAAAAATATTTAAAAGTGGATTTTGTAATTTTATATATTTTTTTAATACTATTTTTTGCAATTACTTGGTTAATTCATCCGGAATATACACCTTATTATTTAAAAAGAGAATATGGAGTTTTTGATACAGTTTTTTTCCCTACACATGGAATATATGCCTACCTATTTATTAGGCTAATAAATAATCCATGTAAAATATTAAAAAATTTAAAATTTTCTGGTTATTTAATGATTTTTTATTTTTTAGCTGAAATTTATTTATATACCAAAAGAGGATTTTGGTATGGGGTTGTTGGTGATAATGGAAAGGCAATAATGAGTTATAGTGTTTCTTTTGGCTATCAAGTATTATTTTTTTTAGTAATATTCTTATACTCATTTTTTAAATATAATAAAAAATTAGATTTAATTTTTACTTTAATGTATATTATTATGTTATTTATCGGAGGCTCTAGAGGTCCTTTTATATTTGTAATAACTTTTATTGTTATATATTGGTTTTTGGAATTATCAAATAGAGCTGAATTTATAAAGCATAAGAATAAATCTATTTTATTTTTTATATCTGGATTTATTTTGTATTATTTCAAAAATGATATTTTATTTTTTATTTCTAAACAAATAAAGACTTTTGGCTTTTCATCAAGATTTATAGATAAACTCTTACTTGGAACTATATTTAGTGATAGTGGAAGGTCTATAATATGGCAAAAAACTATTGAAATGATAAAAGAAAATCCGTTTGGATATGGAGCGATGGGAAGTCGCCATGTTATTACTAATGTAATTTTTGCTGGATATCCTCATAATGTTATTTTGGAAATTTTAGTAGATTTTGGTGTTTTTTTTGGATTAATTATACTTAGTATGTTTTTAATAAATATTTTAATTATGTTTTACGGAAAAAATACAAAAGAATATAGAGGAATTTTTTTGGTTTTTTTATCTTGCTCATTAGGATTACTTTTATCTTTAACATATTGGAATAGTAATGTTTTTTGGGGAAGTATTGCTATAGTTATTAGTTGTTTATTTGATTTAAAAAATAAACGAAAATATAGAATTTTATCTTTAGAACAGGAGAATTATTTTGATAGAAAATAAAGAAAAAAAGGCAAATATAGTAGCTAAAGCAGGTATGTGGTACACTATATGCAATTTTATATTTAGAGGTATGGCTTTTATTACTACTCCTATTTTTACAAGATTACTTACAAAATCAGAAGTTGGAAGTTTTAGTAATATGTCCTCTTGGATTAATATATTAACTGTACTTACTGCATTAGATTTACATTCTTCAATAATACGTTCAAAATTAGAACATGAAGATGATATAGATAGCTATATTTGGTCAATTTTGTCAATGAGTACATTTGTTACAATAATATTATATGTTTTTGTTTTTATTTTTCAAGATTTTTTTATACATTTATTTCAAATGGAAATGAAATATATAAATATTATGTTTATATATTTATTGCTAACACCAGCATATTTAATGCTAATAACTAAACAAAGAGCTTTTTTTAAATATAAATTTTTTGTTGTATTAACAGGTATTTCTATAATTTTTTCAACTTTTTCTTCATTAATTTTAGTTTTATTTATGAATGATAAGTTGTTTGCAAGATTTGTCGGAACATATATTCCACAAATTATCATAGGCATTATTATTTATATTTATTTAGCTTATATTGGAAAAAAAATAAAATTAAAATATTGGAAATATGCAACTTTTATTTGTTTACCGCTTGTTCCACATGTGTTGTCAATTTATCTTTTAAGTGCATCTGATAAAGTTATAATAACCAAAATTAGCGGAGCTGAATATACGGCTATTTATAGTATTGCCTATAGTTGTTATAACATAGTTACAATTTTGTATGATTCTATGAATAAAGCTTGGGCTCCTTGGTTACTTGAAGCACTACATTATAAAAAATATGTTGACATTAAGAAAGTTTCAAAAATATATATAGCAATATTTTTTTTGATAAGTATAGCTGTGTTGATGTTTGTTCCAGAGCTTATATATATTTTAGGAGGAAAACAATATATGTTAGCTATTTATTGCCTTCCACCTCTTATAACTAGTTGTGTTTTTGAATTTATTTATACAATGTATGTGAATATAGAATTTTATAAAAAAAAGACGATGAGTGTTGCGCTAGCAACTATAATTGCAACTATTTTAAATATAATTCTTAATTTTATATTTATACCTATTATGCCAGAGTATGGATATATAATAGCTGCATATACGACATTGATAGGATATGGAGCCTTATTTGTTTTACACTATTATTTGGTAAGATTTATGAATATGGCATTTGTTTATGATATAAAATATATAATTATGATATTAATTTCGTTTATAGTTATTTCTGTTATATTTAATTTTTTATATAGTTATACAATTTTAAGATATATGATTATTTTTATTTATACTTTTTCTATATTAATTTTCATATATAAAAATAAAAATAAAATAGTAAATATTTTATTAAAGAAAAGTTAAAATGTTTAAGGAGGATATATGAAAGAAATCGGTGGATATTTAGAATTTGAACATTTTAAAAGTTTTTCTTTTCATAAGAAATCTAAAAAATTAAATATGATAAAATTAAATAGTGGACGTTGTTCACTTGCATATTTAATTAAATCTAAAAATATAAAAAAAATATTATTGCCATATTTTAATTGTGATTGTGTAGAAAAAATTTGTAAAGAGTATGATGTAAAAATTAGATTTTATAATATTGATAAAAATTTTTTTCCATTAGATATAAAATTACAAGAGGATGAATACTTTTATCTGGTTAATTTTTATGGACAATTAAATTTATCTGATATTGAAGTTTTAATCAAAAAATACAAAAACAAAGTTATAGTTGATAATGTACAAGCATTTTTTAATATGCCTTTAAAAAATTCAGATACTATTTATAGTTGTAGAAAATTTTTTGGAGTGGCAGATGGAGCAATTTTATATACTGATAGTATTTTAGATGAAGATATACAGATAGAAAAATCTTATGATAAAATGAATTTTTTGCTTGGAAGATTTGAAAATTCTTCTACAGAATTTTATGAAGATTTTGTTAAAAATAATGAAAGATTTGAAAAAGAAAAAATAAAATATATGTCTAAATTAACAGAAAATATATTATATTCATTGAATTTAAAAAATATAAAAAATATTAGATCTAATAATTTTAAGTATATGCATGATAAATTATCTTGTATAAATGAATTGAATATTAATGTTGTAGAGGGAGCTTTTTCATATCCATTTATGATTGATGATTCTAAATATGTACTTTCTTGTGAAGAATTAAAAAAAGAGTTAATAAAAAGAAAAATTTTTATTCCAACTCTTTGGCCTAATGTTTTAAAAGAATGTAAGGAAGATACATTAGAATTTAAATTTGCAAGAGATATTTTACCAATACCTATAGATCAGCGATATGATTTTAAAGATATGGAATATATCTATAATAATATAAAAAATTTATTAAATTTTTAGTAATTTATTTTAGGAGGAATAATTTATGAAAGGAATAATTTTAGCAGGAGGATCAGGAACAAGATTATATCCTATAACTAAGTCAATTTCAAAACAAATATTGCCAATTTATGACAAACCTATGATATATTATCCATTATCCACGCTTATGTTAGCAGGAATAAGAGAAATTTTAATAATTTCTACACAAAGAGATTTGCCTTTTTATCAACAACTTTTAGAAGATGGTTCAAGTTATGGTTTATCTATAAGTTATAAAATTCAAAAACAACCAAATGGAATAGCAGAATCATTTATAATAGGTGAAGATTTTATTGGCAAAGATGAAGTTTGTCTTATTCTTGGGGATAATATATTTTATGGAAGAGGATTTTCATCTGTTTTACAAAAATCTGCTTCTTTAACTGAAGGTGCAGAAATTTTTGGATACTATGTTAAAAATCCAACGGATTTTGGAGTCGTTGAATATGATGAAAATTATAAGGTTATAGGATTAGAAGAAAAACCAATAAATCCAAAATCTAATTATGCAATACCAGGATTATATTTTTATGATAATAATGTAATAGAAATAGCAAAAAAAATTAAACCATCTAAAAGAGGAGAATTAGAAATAACATCAGTTAATGAACAATACTTAAAAATGAAAAAACTAAAAGTAAATATTTTAGGAAGAGGAATGTCTTGGCTTGATACTGGAACACATGAAGGTTTAATTGATGCAAGTAACTTTGTTCATACTGTCCAAAAAAGAGTTGGATTATATATATCTTGTATAGAAGAAATAGCTTTTAGAATGGGATATATAAGCAAGAAAGATTTGTTAACATTAGCTAAGCCTCTTTTAAAAACTGATTATGGTGAGTATTTGGTAAAAATTGCTAATGAAAAATAAAAATTTATAAATATTACTTTGATTAATTTTTTATTAAAAAATTTTGTTTTTTATTTTTAAATTTGATATAATAGTAGTTAATAAATAATTAGGTGGTATTTATGAAAGAAGTTACTTTGATTGCAACTTGTACCTTTGGTCTTGAAGCGATTGTTAAGAGGGAAATTTTAAAACTTGGATTTGATAATTTAAAGGTTTCAGATGGTAAGGTTGAATTTTTAGCACAAGTATCTGACATTGCTAAGGTTAATTTGTGGCTTAGATGTGCAGAGCGTGTTTTATTAAAACTTTCAGAGTTTGAGGTTTTAAGTTTTGAAGATTTATATCAAGGAATAAAAAGTATAAGATGGGAAGATTTTATTTTAAAAAATGATAAATTTCCTGTAAATGCAAATAGTGTTAAGTCTAAAATTTATAGTTTATCTGATATACAAAAGATAACTAAACGTGCTATTGTTGATAGACTTTGTGATGTTTTTAAAATTGATTGGTTTGAAGAAATTTCTTCAAGTGTATATAGTATAGAAGTTTCTATTTTAAAAAATATTGCTACAGTTACTGTTGATACCTCAGGAGAAGCTCTTCATAAAAGGGGATATCGTAAAAGAGCTTTAAATGCTCCTATAAAAGAAACATTAGCTGCTGCTATGATAAGTTTGTCTTTTTGGGATAATACGAGAGTTTTTTATGATCCTTTTTGTGGTAGTGGAACTTTTTGTCTTGAGGCTTATATGATAGCAAGAAATATTGCTCCTGGAATTATGAGACATTTTGCTTTTGAAAATTGGAATTTACTAAAAAGTGATGTTTTAGAAGATGAAAAGAAAAAGGCAAGATTTCTTATTGATTATGATAAAGATTTAAAAATTTTAGGATCTGATATAGATAGAAAATCTATTTTAGTTGCAAGAGATAATGCTGATATTTTAGGGGTTGAGGATGAAATTTCTTTTTTTATAAAAGATGTAAGAGATGTTGATTTAGAAAATAATTATGGTGTTGTTGTAACAAATCCACCTTATGGTGAGCGTTTGGGAGAAAGAGTAGAAGTTGAAAATTTGTATAGAGATTTTGGTAAAAAGTTTAGAGATTTAGATACATGGAGTATTTATCTTATTACTAGTATGAAAGATTTTGAAAAATTTTACGGCAAAAAAGCTGATAGAAGAAGAAAATTATTTAACGGTGGTATAGAAACACAATTTTATCAATTTTATGGCCCAAAGCCTAAATAGAGGAGTTTTATATATATGTGTGTTGATGAGTTTTCAAAATGGAAATTTGAATTAGTTGAATTTATGGATGATATGGTTAGAGTCTTTGACAAAAATGGCTTTATTGTTTATATAAATTCAAGTATGAAAAAGTATTTGGGAGATGATGTTGGTAAGTTTTGTAAATTTACTGATGATTTTGTATGCGAAAATGATGGAAAAAACAAAAAATATTCTTCTCTTAAGTGCGTTTCTCCAATAGGGCATACGCTTAAAGTTGTAAGTGAAGTTTTAAGTATAGATGATAGAGATTTTTTTGTAAAAAGTAGTCCTATTTTTGATGAAAAGGGAAAGTATTGGGGCTGTGTTGAAGTTTTTCGAGATGTTACAGAACAAAATAAGTTACAAGAAAAGATTTTAAGTTATAATAAAAAAACTAAAGAGGATATGGAAACTGCATCGGATATACAAAAAACTTTTCTTGAAAAGTTAAATCATATTTCAGGGATAGATATTGAATATAAATATATTTCATCTGAAGAGTTATCTGGAGATTTTTTTGATGTTATTGAACTTTTTGATGATAGAGTTTGTGTATATATGGCTGATGTTATGGGACATGGCATATCTTCTAGTATGATTACTATGTTTATAAAATTTTCTGTTAGGGCTTTAACTCGTGGTAAAAAAATTGAGCATCCAAGAGAAATTTTAAAAGAACTTGCAAAAGAATTTTCAAAACTTAATTTAGATATGTATTTTACTATATTTTTAGGTATTTATAATAAAAAAACTAAGGAATTTGAATATTCTAATGCAGGACATAACTGTATTCCAATTTTGTTTAATAAATATAAAAATGTAGGTCTTAAGCTAAGTGGACTTCCTATTTCTTGGCTTTCATGGAATTTTAGGCAAAGAGGATATTCTGTTGGTAAGCTTAAACTTTGTAAAGGAGATTCAATACTTTTTTATACTGATGGTATTACTGAAACAAAAAATAAAAATAGAGAAAATTTTGCACAAGAAAGACTTTTAAATGTTATTGATAAATATAAAAATACTTTATCTAATCTAGAGCTTTTAGATAGAATAATAGATGAATGCAAAAATTTTAGATATGGTGTTCAAGAAGATGATATAGCACTTTTAAGTATGAGGATTGAATAATGAATTGTAAAGATTTTGAGATAGATTTTTCAGAAGATTTAAATTTAGAAAAATATGAAAATGAGGCTTTAAATGCTTTAGATAAAATTTTATTAAAAAATGGTAAGGGTAGTGAAATGTTAGGATGGGTAGATATTTCACAAACTTATGATAAAAAAGAATATGAAAGAATGAAAGATTTGTCAAAAAAGGTAAGAAAGTCAAATCTTCTTGTTGTTATTGGTGTTGGTGGAAGCTTTTTAGGAGCTAAGGCTGTTATAGAAAGTTTAAAACCATATTTTAAAAAAGATGATTTTGAAATTTTATTTTGCGGTAATGATTTAAGCTCTGAATATTTAGCTTCTCTTTGTGAATACATAAATGAAAAAGATTTTTACATAAATGTTATTTCAAAGTCGGGAAGTACTTTTGAAACTGCATTAGCATTTAGAGTTTTAAAAGTATTATGTGAAAAGAAATATAAAGAAGAAAGTAAAGAAAGAATAATAATAACAACAGATCTTAAAGATGGTATTTTAAGAAAATTAGTAAATGAGTGTGGATATGAAAGCTTTTCTGTTCCAAAAAATATTGGCGGAAGATTTTCTGTTTTAACAGCAGTTGGTCTTTTTCCAATAATGTGTGCAGGTATTGATACAGATCAGATGCTTAAAGGGGTAGATGATGTTTTAGATAAATTTACTAAAAGAGATATATCAAATCCTTGCGTTAGATATGCAACTTTTAGAAATATTTTATTTAGAAACAAAAAGCAAATAGAATATTTAATTGTAAATGAGCCAAAACTTAAATTTTTTCAAGAATGGTTTAAACAATTATTTTCTGAAAGTGAAGGTAAAGATGCTAAAGGGTTATATGTTGAAAGTGCTGTATTTACAAGAGATTTACATTCTTTTGGGCAAATGATTCAAGATGGAAATAAAATAATTTTTGAAACTTTTATAGATATAGCAAAAAGCAATGTAGATTTAAAAGTTCCATTTTTAAAAGACGATTTTGATAAACTTAACTATTTAAGCGAAAAAAGTATAAATGATATAAATAAAATAGCTGTTCAAGCTACAAGAATTGCACATATTGAAGGAAATGTTTCAAGTGTTAGAGTAAAAATACCACAAATTAGTGCTTATAATATCGGTAAGTTAATTTACTTTTTTGAAATGTCATGTGCGATTTCGGCATATATGTTAGGAGTTAATCCGTTTGATCAACCAGGAGTTGATAATTATAAGAGGGCTATGTATAATCTTTTAGAAAAAATGAATTAATTTTAAAATATTTTAATTTAATATTAGGAGGAAAAGTGCCTTATGAAAATGTATAAAAGTTATATATTGGCAATTTTAAAGAAATCTAAAAAGACTTTTAAAGAATATTTATCTGTTCAAGCAGTACTTGTTATTTTAGCTTTTATTTCTTCTTTAATTGCAATGTATTTAATTAATTATCAAGGAAAATTTAAGGTAAGTCTTATAATAGGACTACTTGAATTTGTTCCAATAATTGGAAATGGACTTTATTTATCATATTTAATTATTTTTAATTTAATTAAACAAGAAACGGTTATAGCATCTAATTTAGCAGTTCTTTATCTTACAATTTTAACTGTAAGACTTGTTTTAGAACCAATTTTATTATCTAGAAAAATTAATTTTAGAGTTGCTATTGTTATACTACTTGCTATAATATCGGCAATTATAAAAGGAAATAAAGGAGTTAGTGTAATTTCTATTATCATATTTATTCTTAATTCTCTTATAAATATTAATGATATATATTCTTTTAATAGAAAAAAAATTCTTAGAGAAAGAAAAGAAAAAAGAAAAAAGCAAAGAGAACAAAGGCAAAAATATGAATATGAAAATTTAGGAGAAAGCTATGATAGTAAATAATTTTAAACCAATAACTTTAGAACAAGCAAGAAATTTAATTGAAAAAATTGAAGTTAAAAAAGAAATAGAAACTATATCATTTAATGAATCTCTTAATAGGGTTCTAGCACAAGATATAATTTCTACAGTAAATATTCCAGATTTTGATAAATCTCCACTTGATGGATATGCTTTTAGAAAAGAAGATGTAGAAAGTGCAACAAAAGATAAACCAGTTGTATTAAAAGTTATAGCGGTTATTATGGCTGGAGATGTTTTAAATTGTGAAATTTCTAAAAATGAAGCTGTAAGAATAATGACAGGAGCTAAGATACCAAAAGGAGCAAATTGTATCGTAAGGTATGAAGATACAGAATTTGATGACTTTTCTGTTAAGATTTTCTCTGCTATAGGTAAAAATGTAAATGTAATAAAAAAGGGCGAAGATGTAGAAAAAGGAGATATCGTATTAAAGAAAGATACTCTTATAACACCAAGTGAAATTGGAATTTTAGCAAGTCTTGGAGTAAGTGAAATAAAAGTTTATAAAAAACCACAAGTTGGTATTTTTGCAACTGGAAGCGAACTTCTAGATATAAATGACAAATTAGAAGATGGAAAAATTAGAAATAGTAATAGTTATGTATCTGAAAATTTAGCTAAAGTTTATGGAGCAGATACAGTTAATTATGGAATTGTTAAAGATGATTTAGATTCTTTAGTTAATATGTATAAAAAAGCATTAGAAAAATCTGATATAGTTATTTCATCTGGTGGTATTTCTGTTGGAGATAGTGATTTTGTTTTAACTGCACTTGATAAAATTGGAGTAAAGACTATTTTTACAAGAGTTAGTGCAAAACCCGGTGGACATGTTTTTTGTGGAATGTTAAAAGATAAATTAGTTTTTGCTCTTTCAGGAAATCCAGCAGCTAGTTTTATGAATTTTTATCTTTATGTAAGAGCTATAATTTTAAAGATGCAAAATAAAAATTCAAATATGTTAAAAGTTAAATCGATACTTAAAAATGGATTTGAAAAAACAGCTAAAGTAAATAGAATTTTAAGAGCAAATACTTTTTATGAAAATGGAAAGTATTTTACAGAAATTGAAAAGAAACAAAATTCAGGTGTTCTTTCCTCCATGGCACAAAAAAATTCTATAGTAATAGTTGAGCCTAATCAAACTTTAACTAAATCTCAAGAAGTAGAGGTAGAATTTTTATATGAAGTATAAGGCTATTTCAATAGTTGGAGAATGTTCAAATGTTGGTAAAACAACGCTAATAAAAAATTTACTTAAAATTTTTTCAAAACAAGGACTTAAGGTCGCAGTAGTAAAACATCATCATAAAGAGTTTGATTTTGACAAAGAAGGAAAGGATAGTTATATTTTTACTCAAAATGGAGCAAGCCTTGTTAAAATGGTTAGTCCAAAAAGAGTTATAACTATAGAAAATGTTAAAGAAGAAAAAACATTAGATGAAGTTTTAAAATCAATACAAGGATGTGATTTTACCTTGGTTGAAGGATATAAATGGGAAAATTTAGATAGAATAGAAGTTTTTAGAACTGGATATTCAACAAAAATAATTTCTAAAAAAGAAAAGCTAATTGCATTAGTTACAGATGTTAATAAAGATATAGAAGTTAGCCAATTTAAACCTAATGAATATGAAAAGATTGCTGAAAAAATAAAAAAATATTTTGAAATTTAAATTTTATAATAAAAGGGTAACAAAATTTTCTTGTTATCCTTTTGTTTTTATGATAAAATTTTTAAAAGGAAGGTGGTGTTTATGAGAAATATTGAAATTAACCTTAATGATGAAGAACAACGTATAGATAGATTTTTAAAAAAATATTTAGATAAGGCAAATAGTTCTCTTATTCAAAAATTTTTAAGAACAAAAAAAATAAAAGTAAATAGAAAAAAAGTTACTTCAAATTATATTTTAAAAAAAGGTGATATTATAAATATTTTTATTTATGAAGAAAATCTTAAAGAGTTAATTTCTTCTAAAGAAAAAAAATATAAATTTATAAAAAAGTTAGATATTATTTATGAAGATGAAAATATAATTATTTTAAACAAACCCAAAGGGCTTCTTTCACATGCTGCATCTAAAGATGATTATGGAAATAATCTAGTTGATTTTTTAATTGGATATTTAATTGAAAAAAAAGAATTTATTCCACGAATTGAAAAAACTTTTGTTCCAGCGATAGTAAATAGACTTGATAGAAATACATCAGGTGTTGTAATTGGAGCTAAAAATGCTTTTTCACTTAGGGAACTTAATAGAATAAGAGAAAATTGTATTGAAAAATTTTATGTAACTATTGTTAAAGGAACTATAAAAAAAGATTTTGTAATAAAAGAAAAATTAGAAAAAAATAAAGAAAAAAATATAAGCTCTATTTCAGAAAATGGAAAAGATTCTATTACAGAAGTTTTTGTTGAGAATACAAAAAATGGCTTTTCTCTTCTTAAAATAAAATTATTAACAGGTAGAACTCATCAAATAAGAGTACATTTAAGCTCTAAAAATTTACCGATAATAGGAGATGAAAAATACGGGAAAAATGATATTAATAAATTTTTTAAAGAAAAGTTTGATTTAAAAGGTCAATTTCTTCATGCTAGAAGTATTAGATTTAAAAATATACAAGGTAGTCTATCTTACCTTAATGATAAAGAATTTTTAGCACCTTTAGATGAAAATTATAAAAAAATTATAGATGAAATTTTTAATTGATATATTTTCTTGGGTATATAAAAGCTACAAAAGGAGTTGAATCTTATATGAAAATTATAATAGATGAAAAGGCAAAAAAATATTTAAAAGATAATAAACAAAGTGTATTTACTATAGAAGTTAGAGGATGTAGTTCTTGAAGTGGAACAGTATTTAAACCACTGGCTTCAGTTGGTAAACCTTATAATACTGAAAATTTTGATTTAAAAAAAGTAGATGATTTTGATGTATATATCATGAAAAATATAAAAGCTGTAAATGATACTATTACTGTTAGTACATATAGTTTTTTATTTATGGAAAATTTAAGTTTAAATGGAATTATCGTTTAATTTTAGAGGTGATAAAAATTAAAGTAGTTGTAGATGAAAATGTTAAAAAATTTTTAAATGATGATAAAAATTTTTTAACTATTGACTTAAAAGCACAAGTAAGTTGAGATGTAAAATCTTTTTTAAAACCTTCAGTTTTGATTGGTAAACCAGTTGATTTTTCAAATTATATTGTATATAAATCTAATAAAGTAGATATTTATGTTTCAAAAAATATAAAAAATACATCAATTATAGAAATAAAAACAATTACTCTATTTGGCTTAGAAAATATAGTTGCGTTATTAAAAAAGTAAATTTAATAAATAAAAAAGTCCTAAAGAGAAATTTCTCTTTAGGGCTTTTAATTTTAGTATTTTTTATTTTTTTTTGCATTTGCAACAGAAAAATTTAAAATACTATTATATAATTAGAATAGTTAAATGAATGTAATAAAAATATAAAAATACTAAAATACAACAGGAGGTATTATGAATATAAATTTTGATGATAAATTGTATAATATACTTAATGGAAATGATAAACTTTTACAATTTTTTATAAATAATGGATTTGATCAGTTAAGAGATAAAAAAATGCTTTTAACTATGGGAAAAATTGTTTCTTTAAATATGGCTATAAAGGTTAAAGGCATAAATAAAGAATCTTTTGAAGAAAAACTTAAATTGTTTTTAAATGATGGTCAAATAAAAGCTGATAAAACTTTAAGTGAAGAATCTTTTCAAGATGATAAAGAAAATAAAGATATTGTTATTAAAGGAATAGTTCCTTGTCCATTAAGGCTTCCGCTAATTGACTCTTTTGATAAATTTGTTGAAGATGAAAATAAAAATGGTTTAAAAATAGGTTATGATTTAAGATCTGCAAGTCTTGGGGTTTCATGGCTTGAAGATGAATTTTCAAATGATATTAACAATGTTTCAGATGTGTTTTTATCTGCTGGGTTTGATTTATTTTTTAATAGAGAATGTATTGAAAAATTTACTGAAAAAAATGAATATTATATTAATATGGAAAATATAAATAAGGATTTTGAAGATGAAAAAAAATTATTTAAAGACTCTAAAAACATATACAATATAGTTGCAGTTGTTCCTTGTGTATTTTTGGTAAATTATAATAATCTCTCTGGTAAAAAAGCACCTTTATCATGGGAAGAACTTTTATTTAGTGGTAAGTATACTGACAGTGTTGCTCTTCCTCTTAATGATTTAGATATGTTTAATGCAGTTGTTATAAATATATATTCTAAGTGGGGAATTGATGGAATTAAAGCTTTAGCTAAGGTGTATAAAAAGAGTTTGCACCCTTCAGAAATGGTAAAGAAAAAAGGAGATGACAAATATAATCCGATTATAAATATTACACCTCTTTTCTTTACTCAAATGGTTTCAAGAACATCTGCTTTAAAGGTTGTTTGGCCAAAAGATGGAGCAATTGTAAGTCCTATATTTTTGATTGCAAAGAAAAATAAAAAGGGAGTTAAAAAAATTATAGACTTTTTTACAAGTGTAGAAGTTGGAGAAATTTTATCTTCAAATGGAAAGTTTCCAACTACAATTTCCGGCGTTTCTAATAATTTAGATAAAGATAGTAAGTTTTTATTTTGTGGCTTTGATTTTATTTACAATAATGATATAGGTAAACTTTTTAAAAGTTTAGAAAAACTTTTTAATGAAGAAATTTTAAAATAGGAGAAAAATATGAATTTAATAGTTGTTTCAGGACCTCCTTCATCTGGTAAGACTTCTGTTATAGTTAAGGTAATTGAAAATTTAAAAAAAAGAAATATAAAAGCAGGCGTTGTAAAATTTGATTGTCTTTATACAGATGATGATTTGATTTATAAAAAAAATAATATTTTAGTTAGAAAAGGACTTTCTGGAGCGTTATGTCCAGATCACTTTTTTGTTTCAAATATTGAAGAGGTTGTTAAATGGGGAATAGATAATGATTTGGATATTTTAATAACAGAATCGGCAGGTCTTTGTAATAGATGTTCTCCATATATTAAAGATATAAAAGCAGTTTGTGTTATAGATAATTTATCTGGAATAAATACTCCTAAAAAAATAGGACCTATGCTTAAAAGTGCAGATTATGTCGTTATAACAAAAGGAGATATTGTCTCTCAAGCAGAAAGAGAAGTTTTTTCATCAAGGGTTGCTTCTGTAAATCCTTTTGCAATTGTTATGAATATAAATGGTCTTACAGGTCAAGGAGCATTTGAATTAAGTACACTTCTTTATGATAAAGAAAAATCTATTACAACAGTTACAGGTATGGAACTTAAATTTGCAATGCCAACAGCTCTTTGTTCTTATTGCCTTGGAGAAAAGAAAATAGGTCAAAAATATCAAATGGGAAATGTTAAAAAGATGAAATTGGAGAAATAAGATGGAAAATTTAAAAATAAAAGAACTTATAGAAAAGTATCCTTTTGTTACAGCTTTTTTTGATGAAAATAATTTTGATATTTCTAAAAGTTTAGATTTAACTTTTTTACAATACTTAAATTTATTTACAGAAGAAGAAATTGAAGAACTTGCAATTGATAAAAATGCACTTATAAATTCTTTAAAAGTTTATATTGAACAAATGAAAGAATTTTTAGGTCTTAATGATGAAAAAGTAAATTCAATAACTCTTTTAGCTGGAAATGATAAATTTGGCAAAAAAGAAAATTATGACTATTTAGAAATAAAAAAATCAGAAATAATTTCAATAGTCGGTCCTACAGGAAGTGGTAAGTCAAGACTTCTTGCAGATATAGAATGGGTTTGTGATAGAGATACTCCAACAAATAGAAAAATTTTGATAAATGGAAAAGATGCAGATAAAAAGTATAGACTTAGTGCTAATAATAAACTTGTTTCACAACTTTCTCAAAATATGAACTTTGTTATGGATTTATCCGTTTATGAATTTATTGAGCTTCATGCAAAAAGCAGAATGGTTGAAAATGAAGAAGAAATAATAGAAAAAATAATATCACAAGCAAATAATTTGGCAGGAGAAAAGTTTGATCTTAAAACGCCAATAACATCATTAAGTGGTGGACAATCAAGAGCGTTGATGATAGCTGATACAGCTATTTTAAGTAAATCACCTATAGTTTTAATTGACGAAATTGAAAATGCTGGAATAGATAGAAAAAAAGCATTAGAACTTTTAGTTAATGAAAATAAAATTGTTTTTATGGCAACTCATGATCCAATATTAGCTTTGATAGCCGATAAAAGAATTGTTATAAATAATGGAGCGATAGTTGCAATTTACAAAACTAGTGAAAAAGAAAAAGAACTTTTAAAAAAATTAGAAAAAATGGATGGTATAATACAAAATTTAAGAAAAGAATTAAGATATGGAAAAACTTTAGACGATTTTTCTTTTTAGTATAAATTTTTAAAATTTAGTTTAGTTATTAAAATATTTTTTATCTTTATTATATTGTTAATTTTGTGGTATAATAAAGATAAGTTTCTAAAAGCTACCTTTGGTAGCTTTTGTATTTTATTTTTACGAAAGGATTTTTTTATGTTTGAACTTTTATCTCCTGCAGGTTCTGTGGAAGCTTTAAGAGCTGGTGTTCAAAATGGAGCTGATGCAGTTTATCTTGGTGGAAATTTTTTTAGTGCAAGAGCATCTTGTTGCAATTTTAATAACGAACAATTGATATTAGCAGTTGAATATGCACATATTAGAAATGTAAAAATTTTTGTTACCGTAAATACTTCTATCAAAGAAGAAGAAATAAATGATTTTATAAAATATACAGACTTTTTATATGAACATTTTGTAGACGGTATAATTCTTTCTGATATAGGAATGGCCAGTATTCTAAGAAAAAGATATCCGAATATGGAGCTTCACGCTTCTACACAAATATCTTGTCATAGTCTTAGAGATGTTTTAGAAATGCAAAAATTGGGCTTTGATAGAGTTGTTGTAGCTAGAGAATTAAGTATAGAAGAAATAAAAAAAATTTGTGAAAATGTAGATATTGATATTGAAGTTTTTGTACATGGAGCACTTTGCTTATGTTATTCAGGTCAGTGTCTTATGAGTTCTTTAATTGGAAATAGATCTGGAAATAGAGGACGCTGTGCACAGCCTTGCAGACAAAAATATAAGCTTATTGATATAAATAAAAATGAAGTAATAGAAAATATAAATGGAAATTATCTTTTAAGTCCTAAAGATTTATGTAGTATAGAAAATATTGAAAAAATTTTACAAACAGGTGTTAAATCTTTAAAAATTGAAGGAAGGATGAAAAAACAAGAATATGTTGCTACAGTAACAAAATCTTATAGAGATAGTATCGATTCGTTTGAAAATAATGTAAAAATAGATAAAGATAGTCTTAAAAGAGATTTAAAAGCAATTTTTAATAGAAAATTTACACAAGGATATTTAATGAACAAAAGTGGTTTAGATATTATAAATAATGAAAAGCCACACAATATTGGGCTAAAAGTTGGAGAAGTTTTAGGATTTGATTGTAAAAAAAATAGACTTAAAATAAAGCTTATAGAAACTCTTTCTAAAGGAGATGGAATAAATTTAGGTCAAGGAAATATAGGAAGAATTATAAAAGATGATAAAATTTTAAAAAAAGGCTTTAAAGATGAAATAATAGAGATAGATTTTTTAAAAAATGTAAAAAAATCAACTTCTGTCTATAAAACTTTTGATAAAGATTTGATGGAAAAAGCACTAGAAACAACTAAAGAAGGAGTTGAAAACAAAAGAATACCTTTATCTTGCAAACTTTATATAAAACTTTTTGAAAAAATTAAGTTTGTTATAGGAGATATTTGTATTTTTTCATCTTTCGTTGTAGAAAAAGCAAAGACTAAAACTGATTTTGAAAATATAATACAAAAACTTTCAAAAACAAAAAATACTCCTTTTGATTTTAATTTTGAAAAAGTAGAAATCGATGAATATGCTTTTGTTCCTGTTTCTGTTTTAAATAATTTACGAAGAGATGCTGTAGAGTTATATAAAAAAAGTATATTAGATAAGTTTAAAGATAGAAAAATTAATTTTTCAACTAAAGAAATTTTTATAAAAAATTATTCAAAAGAAGATTTTGGAAAAATAACTTTAAAAGTACATAAAAATTCGCAGTTAAATACTATTTTAGAAAATAAGAATACATTATTTAACTATGTAAAAGAAATATATACAGAAGATTTTTTTATGTTAGAGGATTATTTTTACAAATTAGAAAAAATTGGTATTAAGCTTATTTATTCAGCACCTGGAGTTTTAAAAAATGAAGAATATAATGTTTTAAAAAAATATTTAGAAAATTTTGATAAAAAAATTTTTTCAAAAGTACAAATCTCAACTTGGGGAGAAAAAAGTTTTTTTAAAGAAAATTTTAAAACAGAAAAATTTAATATAGATACATATTTTAATATATATAATTCCAAATCTATAAATTTTTTTATAAATAATTTTCAGTCAAACAATGTAACAATTTCTCAAGAAATAAATGAAAGAGAAATAAAAAAAATGATAGATGCACTTTCTAAAGATATAAAAGAAAAAATATGTATTGATATGATTATTTATGGAAACCAAAGGTCAATGATTACACAGTATTGTCCAATTGATGTTTTAGAAAAAAATTATAATAAAGATAAAAAATATGTAAAATCTAAAGTAAAAGAGTATATACTAAGAGATGAAAAAAATAGAGATTTTAGACTTTTTCAAGATGTTTTTTCTAGAACGGAAATAAGAAATTATAAAACTCTTGATCTTAGAGATAAAATAAAAGATATTTTAGCTATTGGAATAAATCGTGTAAGATTAGATTTTACATTTGAAGATAGTAAAATTGTTTTTGAAAAAATTTTTCAAACAATAAACTTTTTAGAAAAAAATAAAAAAATTAATTCTAAAGATAATTATTTAGCACATTTTTACGATGGAGTTGATTAATCTTATTTTTAAATATAAAAATAAAAAATAGTTTTTATATAATTTATATTGACTTTTTGCTAAACTGTTGTTAAAATATAATAGCTAAAGTTGTAATATAGCTGTAAGGAGAATATATGACTAATAGAGAAAAAGAAATACTTAATATTATAAAAGAAAATCCATATATGTCGCAAAATGAGATTTCTAAAAAACTTAATATAAAACGCTCATCAGTTGCCGTACATATTTCCAATTTGATAAAAAAAGGATATTTATTTGGTAGAGCATATGTTTTAAATCCAAGTATTGAA
Organism: Tissierellia bacterium KA00581; assembly: GCA_001552895.1. Taxonomy (GTDB): domain Bacteria; phylum Bacillota; class Clostridia; order Tissierellales; family Peptoniphilaceae; genus Parvimonas. The sequence continues at coordinate 2,675 of KQ959612.1, read as the reverse complement.
AAAAATATTTGTGTTATAGGGGGTTGTAATATTGATTTTATAGCAAAAAGTTTTGAAAAAATTAATATGAAAGATTCAAACCCAGGGACGCTTCAACATTCATTTGGAGGAGTTGCAAAAAATATTTCTGAAAATTTAATACGTCTTGGAATAAAGAACAAATTTATAACCGTTTTTGGAGATGATGCTTATTCGAGAGAAATTAAAAATTATCTTAGAGATTTAAATATTGACATTTCAAGTAGTAAATTTTTAACTAATAAAACAATGTCAACATATATATCTATTCTTGATGAAAATAATGATTTATTTACAGCTATTTCTTCAATGGAAGTTATTAAAGAAATAAACATAGAATTTATTAGTAAAATGATAGATATAATAAAAGCATACAAATACATTATTATGGATACTAATTTATCAGAAGATGTTTTAGAATATATTTGTAAAAATTGTACAAATTCTAAAATAATTATTGATTGTGTTTCTAGAAAAAAAACTTTAAAGGTAAAAAAACTTTTAAAATATATATACCTAATAAAACCTAATATTTATGAAGCACAAGAACTTTCTGGTTTAGAGGTAAAAAAAGAAAAAGATTTAAAAAATATTATAAAGTATTTTTTAGAACAAGGAGTAGAAAAACTTTTTGTTTCACTTGGAGAAAAAGGTCTTTTATTTGCAAGTAAAGACAAAAAAGGATTTATGAAAATAAAAGATAAACCTGATATAGTAAATACATCAGGTTGTGGAGATGCAACTTTAAGTGCTATAGTATATGGCGAGCTTACAGGTAAAGATATAATAGATATGGCAAAACTTGGAGTTACAGCTGGATTTATAACAGCACAATCAAATGATACTGTAAGCAAAGAGATAAACGAAGAAAATATTTTAAATTTTGGAGGGGAATATGAACTTAGAAAAATATGTAAAAATTAGTCAAGAAGTAAAAGAAGCAATAAAAGAAAAAAAACCAGTTGTCGCTTTAGAATCGACAATAATTTCTCATGGAATGCCTTATCCTAAGAATGTAGAAACTGCACTTGAAGTTGAAAAAGTTGTTAGAGAAAATGGAGCTATTCCAGCTACAATAGCTATTATAAACGGAGAAATTAAAATCGGTTTAACTAAAGAAGAAATAGAAATAATTGGAAAAGCTGGACTTAGTGTAACAAAAACTTCAAGAAGAGATTTAGCATATGTTGTTGCAAATAAATTAAATGGAGCAACAACTGTCGCTGCAACAATGATTTGTGCACAAATGGCAAATATTAAAATTTTTGCAACAGGAGGCATAGGCGGTGTTCACAGAGGAGCTGAAAAAACAATGGATATTTCAGCAGATCTTGAAGAACTTGGCAAAACAAATGTTGCAGTTATTTGTGCTGGTTGTAAATCAATTTTAGATATGGGACTTACTTTGGAATATTTAGAAACAAAGGGAGTTGCTGTTTATGGTTACAAAACTAACATATTACCGGCATTTTATACAAGAGAAAGTGATTTTAAAGTTAATAAAATAAATTCAGAACAAGAAGTAGCAAAAGTTTTAAAAACTAAATGGGATTTAGGGCTTGATGGTGGAGTTGTAATTACAAATCCAATACCAGAAGAATTTTCAATGGATAGAAAAATAATTGATAAAACAATTTTAGAAGCTTTAAAAGAAGCAGATGAAAAAGGAATAAAAGGAAAAGATATAACACCATTTTTACTTGATAAAATTCAAAAATTAACTTCTGGAAAGAGCTTAGAAGCTAATATAGAATTAGTATTTAATAACGCAAAACTTGCAAGTAAAATTGCAATAGAATATTCAAAATTAGATTAAAAAAACCTTCCAAAAATTTGGAAGGTTTTTTAATTTTTTATTTTTTAACTATTATTGACTTTTTCATAATATTACTCCTTAAAATTTTTTTTCATAAATATTATTGATGAAAATACTAAAAATATCCAAATAAAAATGATATATATTAACAATAGTCTAGTTGAAATATATTCTATATCTAATATATCTAATATTAAAACAGCAATTGTTTGTATAAAAACCATTATATAAAACATATTTTTTACAAAATTATTTATTATTTCTTTGTGTCTTTCATCATAATCTGGTAATTTATCAGATTTGTTTTTTTTGAATTTAATATAGAAAAATATTAAAAATAAAACATTTCCTAATAAATATCCTACTAACATCGATATATCAATTTTTTCGTATTTTATATATTTTAAAAATTGATATATTACTATCCCTATTACACTTGCTATAGAAATAGAAAGTGTATTAAATTTATTTTTCATCATCTTCCTCCAATATAAAAATTTCATCTATAGGTAAGTTAAAATACTTAACTATCTTAAGAGCAAGTTCTAAACTTGGATTATATTTATTTGTTTCGATAGCATGTATAGTTTGTCTGGTTACATTTAAATCAGAAGCAAATTTAACCTGTGAAATTTTTCTGGAAATTCTAATATCTGCAATTCTATTTTTTATGGCTATTAATCCTTTCTTGTTTAATTAAACTTAAGTGTAAAGATATCTTTACACTTATTATATCATTTAAAATTTTTTTGTCAACATTTTTATAGTTTTATTAACAATATTTCATATAAAAAATTATTTTTAAACAACGTGTAAAGGCAAAGTAATTTTAGTTTTTAAG
>KQ959611.1 GCA_001552895.1 Tissierellia bacterium KA00581 | reverse complement strand
TAATATCATTCATTGTAATTATGCTAGTAATGGTGTTTCTATTGATAGGGCTGATTATGTTCTTGATTGGGACAGTTATGGCTGGGATGGTTATAGGCTTAAAGATGATGTTAAGATTTGTGATGATGTTAAAGAACAGTTTGCTAAAAGATATGTTATTGTTGATAATTATTCTATAGACAGTTTGCCATGGTTTTGCAGTGATAAGAAAAATATTGGCTCGACTAATGAATATATTGGCTATTGTGTGACTATTTCAAGAAATTGGGGTGGCTATTGGTATAGTGAATATTTAGGCGGTTTTGTTGATTATAGGGCATTTAAGGAAGTTTGCGAGGTTGATAAGTATTTGACTATAAAGGCAGGCTCGTTCTCTGTTGATACGCTACCTTGGGGCATGAAAGGTTTTAAAACTGTGATGGGTACTTGCGATTTAATTGGCAAGTCTTTCCACATTACAGCAAAGCTTGGCGACTATTATTATTTGGAAGAGATTGCAAAATGGGTCGATGTAAAAGCTTTTGATTAAAAAGGGGAGCAGTTTGCTCCCGTTTTTTTATTTTTCAAATTTTATTAAATTTTCTTTTATTAATTCTTGCAGTTCTTCTAAATCTTCTTTTTTAGCTAATGTTCTTATAAATCCTCTAGCGTTTGAACGTCTGCTTAAATAATTTTTATGTTCTTTATTTTTTTCAATCCACCTTTTATTCGCTTTTAATTGTAAATCAGGGTCAGAATAGCCTTTTCTTTTAGTTTTATTTTTATCTTCCATAATTACCTCCATAACAAATTGATTAAGTTTAATATTATTGATAATAAATTTATTATTATCAACATAATCAATAAATTATTAGTTGATTTATTTTTATTATTCATATATAATATAGATGAGTGAGAGGGTAGGGCTATTTTTTAGCCCAAACCCAATCTATTAATTTAGTGATAATTTCTAGAATAGCAATTAGTAGATTAATCAATGCAGTTACTAATGCTAATTTTATAATATTATCACTTTTTTTGTCAAAATCTTTAACTTTTTCAGCCTTGGATTTTTCCTTTTTCTTACTCATCTGTTGTTCACCCCTTTCTGTATACATTATAACATAATATAAGTATTATGTCAACACTTTTTCACAAAAAAATTGAAAAAAATTAAGATTTTTTTTTGTTACTTTTTTGTTACTTATATGGCTATTTTTTTACACTTTTCAAGCAAAAGTTAAGTTAAGTAAATATTGAAATCAAGCTATTCAGTAACTTCGCAAACTTAACTCAAATATGTTATAATATTTTTAGGTGATTATATGATTTTTTTAAAATATTTTTTATTGAGTTTTTTATTTTTGCTAAAAAAAGATTTTGATATTATACATATTGTTGTTTTTACTTTAATAGCTTTGATTTTTGTAATGTTTATAGAAATTTTTAATAAAAAAATTATAAATATTTTTATTTCCATTTTAATTTTTATAATTTCTTTAGTATTTAAAGATTTTAGATATTTTATACTACCATGTCTATATTCCATTTATAATAGAGATATTAAGGTTTTTCCTTCATTTTTAATATTTTTATTTCCGTTTGAAATAAATTTTTTTGCTTTAAGTATAGTTATTAGTTTTTTAGCTTATATTGAAAAAAATTTAAAAATAAAAATTCAAATTTATGAAAATGAAAAATTGAAAAATCATATATTACAATATGAGCTTAAAAAAGATATAGAAAAATTATATTTATTAGAAGAGAAAAAAGTATATGAAAGTGTACTAAATGAAAGAAAAAACATTTCAAAAAATCTTCACACTTCCATAGGACATACTATATCTTCATCTATTTTACAAATACATTCATTAACACTTTTAGTAAATGATGATAAAATTAAATCAAATTTAAATAAAATAAATGAAAATTTAAAAAATGGTATGAAAGAAGTTAGAGAAATAATTCATAACATGTATAATTCATCGTTTGATATTGAAAATTCAATAAAAAAATACCTATCTTCTTTAGATGCTAAAACAGAATTTATCTATGATGCAAAGAATTTATCAACAGAGTTTAAAATTGATATACTTAGTATTATCAAAGAAGGAATTTTAAATTTTAAAAAACATTCAAATGGAAAGTTTTTGTCTATAAAATTTTTGGAAAGCGATAAAAATTATATTTTACAAATTTTTGATAACGGAACAAATATAAAATTAAGTCAAAACGGAATTGGGCTTTTAACCATTAAAGAAATTTGTAAAAAATATCAAGCTAATATCAACATACTTACAGAAAGTGGATTTAAAATAAATGTAGTTTTTAACAAAGGAGAAAAATATGAAAGTTTTAATAGCTGATGATGATGTATTAGTTTTAGATGCATTAAAAACTATTTTAGAAAAAAATAATATAGAAGTTAAATATTCATTTACTTGTGGAAAAGATATATTAGAAACTAAAGCATATAAAAATGTTGATGTTATAATTTTAGATATTAGAATGAAAGAAGAAAATGGGGTAGATATTGCAATAGAAATTTTAAAAAATGATAAAAATTGTAAAATTTTACTTCTTACAACTTTTAATGATACAAAAGATATTGAAAGAGGATTAAAAAAGGGCTGTTTAGGAATTATTTTAAAAGATAATATAGAATCTTTAATTCCTTCTATACACAGTGTTTCATTTGGAAATAAAGTTATAGATGCTTCATTAAATCTTATTAGTACGGATAATAAAAATAAAAAATCTTTTGAAAATCTAACTAAAAAAGAAAATGAAATTTTAGAAAAAATAGCAATGGGCTTATCTAATAAAGAAATAGCAAAAGAATTATTTTTATCAGAAGGTACTGTAAGAAATTATGTTTCTATTATTTTTGAAAAGCTAAATATAGAAAATAGAACTAAAGCTTGTATTTTTTACTACAATAAGGATAATAATTAATAAATTTTAAAAATTTGCATAAAAAAATAAAATAAGTTATAATAATAGTATCTAAAGGCTTCCCTGCTTAATTATACCTACATCATTAATAAGGGATTACGGAGTTCGTAAATGGATAGCAGCCTCTTTGTCAGGATACTTTGAAGTTTAAGACAGTTTGCCCACCTTCACAACAGAAGGTTTATAAACTGGTAGGGAAGCTTTTTTAGATTTTATTAAAGGAGGATTTTATGAGTTTAGTAGATTATATTGAAAAGAAACGTTTAGAAAGAGAAAAAGAAATTAGAAATAAAATGAGAAAAGAAAGAGTAAAAACTTTTGCTAAAATTATTACAGGAGCTTCTCTAGGAGCTTCTCTAGGAATTCTTTTTGCTCCAAAATCAGGAAAAGAAACAAGAAAAGATATAAAAAACAAAGCTGTAGAAAGTAAAGACTTTGTAGTTGAAAATGTAAATGAAGTTGCAAAAAATTTAAAAGAAAAGGCAAATGAAATTAAAGATATAGTAAATGAAAAATATGAAGATTTTTCTAATAGAAATATGACAGAAATATCTCCAGAAACTTTAGAAAATATAGAAAAAAATATAGAAGAAAAAAAAGAATTTTCTAAAGATTTAAAAGAAGACAAAGAAAAGTAGGTAGTATATGGTTACTTTTGATTTGGACTTAACTTTAAGAGTTATCTTATATATAGTTTTAATTGTTGCTTTTTGTTTTCTTATTTTAGTATTAAAAAAACTTTTATCTATTTTTAAAAATTTAGATGATACTTTAAAAGAAAATAAAGAAAATACGAAAAAAAGTTTTGAAAATATTACAGAAATTTTAGAAAATTATTCAAATGTAGTTAAAAATGCAGATTATATTTTAGAAAATTCTAAAGAAAATGTTGTAAAAAGCACAGAAAATGTTAATGAAATTTTAAAAAATACAAATGATATTTCAAAAGATGTTTCATCTTCTGTAAATTTTGTTTGCGAAAATGTAGTAGATACTACTTTAGATATTAAAGAAAATATAGATATAGTAAATGATAAATTTCATTTAGTATTAGCAATATTTGATTTTATTAAGTCATATTTTAAGAAAAAATAATTACTTTTAAAGTTGGTTTTTAGTTTTAAAAATCAACTTTAAAATATTTATTATAAAATTTGGAGGTTATCATGACGATTTCAAAAAAAGAATTATTAAATGAATTTTATGGTATTGGAAAATCAAAGGCAAATTTAAATTTTAAAAAAATATCTCTTCTTGCTATTTTTGCAGGATTATTTATTTCCTTTGCAGCTTTTTCATTTGTAGTTGTAAATACCGGAATGCAAAGTTTAAATAAAACTTATGCAAAATTTATTTCAGCAATTTGTTTTTCTTTTGGACTATTTGCAGTTGTAGTTTCAGGAGCTGAGCTTTTTACAGGTAATATTTTGATGTTACAAGCTCTTTTAAAAAGGGAAATTTCTTTAAAAAAAGTATTTAGAAATTGGACTTTAGTGTACATATTTAATTTTTTAGGCTGTATATTAACAGCAGTGTTAATTTATTTTTCAGGACTTTTAAATTCTGATATGCAAAAATTTTTACATAATATTTGTATTGCAAAAACAACAGCACCATTTTTAGAACTTATTTTTAGAGGTATTGGATGTAATATTTTTGTTTGCCTTGGTGTTTGGATGGCATTTGCTTGTAAAGATGGAATTTCGAAATTCTTTTCATGTATGATTTGTATTATACTTTTTATTATTTGCGGATTTGAACACTCCGTTGCAAATATGTTTTATCTTTTCTTATCTTTTATGAAAAATGATATTACATTTATATCTATTTTTTATGATTTAATTCCAGTAACAATAGGAAATATATTAGGAGGAGCGGTTGTTGCAGTAGGATATTATTTTATTTATGAAGATTAGGAGAAAATTATGGATTTACCAAAAAATTGTAGCATAAAACTTACACTTTTTAACGAAGACTATTCATTTGGTAGCGGACTTTATAGATTATTGATTTTAATAGATGAGCTTAAATCTATAAATAAAGCGTGTAAAGAAATGAGAATGGCATATTCAAAAGCATATAAAATCATTCAAAAAGCAGAAAAAGATTTAGGCTATAAGCTTATTTTGGGAAAAATAGGTGGAAAAGGCGGAGGCGGTTCTACACTTACCAAAGAAGCCTTTGAGCTTATAGAGTTTTATGAAGATTTAAAGATGAAAACAAAAGAATTTGTAAAAAAAGAAATGGAAGATTTTAAAAAAGACAAAGAAAATAGAGCTTAATGTAAATTAAGCTCTATTTTTTTAAAATTTCTTCATAATATCTAAAACTTCTTTCTGTATCACAAATATGAAAATTATGATGATTTTCTCTTTGTTCTTTTGGTGGAAGTTTCATATAATCACCATATATTTTTTTTAAATATTTATCATAATCTTTAGGTGCGTTAACCTTTAAATTTTCAAAATCAACAGTTGTACCATTTGAGAAAACTTCTTTTTCTATTGGAATAATAGAAAAAGAATCTACAATACAAGAGACGAATTTACAATCTTCATATCTTGGTGTATCTTTTGGAACAGCAAGTTTAGAAAGGTCAGTTTTTAATTTATTAGGAATTGTTTCTCCTATTTTGTAAATAAATTTTTGGTTAAAATCACTTATAGCATTAAAGATTTTATTTTTATCTTCTTGTGCAAAAACAGGGTAATTTTTAACTCGTAAATCTATCATTTTATTTTTTCCCTTTTCATATCCATCAAGAGGGAAAATATCTATAAAAACTCCATGATTTATATCTATATCTATTACGTGTTTTTCAACTAAAGTTGTATTACTATCTCTAAGTTTTGCAAAGTTAAGAGCATATAAAGGATCTGTTTGTATAGTTTGAATAAAATATTTTTCATCTAAAAAATTAGAACCATTTTTAATAAAAGTTTCATAATCACTTCTTGGCATACAAACATCAATATCATCATCCCAAGGGATAAATCCTTTATGTCTAATCGCTCCAATTAATGTTCCATAAGTAATAAAATAAGTAAGATTCATTTTATTACAAGCATCTATAAAATTTTTTAAGATTTCAAGCTCTTTTTTCTTTAACTTTTCAAAATCAATTTCAAATTTTTTATTTTTTATTTCTTTTTTTATACAAAAAGTTTTATTAGGATCTTTAAAATACATTTATCTTTTACTTCCCTTCAGGTAATTTTAACATTACTAAATATCCTATAACAAAAAGTGGAATTATTCCAAGGATTGAATATCTTGGATTATTAGTAATAGTTGTTATAACACTCATAATTAAAGGCCCAATTATCGCTGCAAATTTTCCAAAAATATTATAAAATCCAAAAAATTCGTTGGAATTTTCTTTTGGAATAATTTTTGCAAAATAACTTCTACTTAATGCTTGTATACCACCTTGAGCAGATGCTATAAATGTTGATAGAATAAAAACATGAAAAAGAGATGACATAAAATATGCAAAAATTACACAAATCATATATGTAAAAATTCCAATAGAAATCATTCTTTTAGTACCAAACTTTCCTGCAAGTTTTCCATAAATAATCGCAAAAGGAAATGCTACAATTTGAACATAAACCAAAATTGCAAGAAGCATTATTGTATCAAATTTTTTCGCATCTAAAACAGATTGAGCATAAGGAACTACCATCTTTATTATCGTATCAACTCCATCTATGTAAAGAAAATATGAAAATAAAAATACAGCTACAATTTTATGCTTTTTTATATCTTTTAAAGTTGTAAAAATAGTTAAAAAACTTTCTCTAAACGGTCTTTTAGAAGGAGCAACTCCATATATTTGATCAACATTTTTATACATTGGTACAGTAAATAAAAACCACCATATAGAAGTTATTATAAATCCAATTTGATAACCTAAAGTATTTTTCATTCCAAAAAGTAAAATTATAACTAAAGAAAAAACAAAAGGAATAACACTTGCAATATAACCATAAGCAAATCCAGATGTGCTTACTTTATCCATTCTTTCATCTACGCAAACATCAACCAAAAAAGAATCATAAAAAATATTACTAGCTGCAAAGGTAACATTACTAATTATAAAAAATGCCATTAAAGCAGTTAAACTTATCGAATGAGAAATAGATAATAAAAAAGTTGAAAATATTGCAATAAGAGAAAAAAGATTAAAAAGTTTCTTTTTCATTCCTCTAAAATCTGCAATAGTTCCAAGAACAGGGCTTATAACAGCAATTATAATACTAGCAAAAGAGTTATAATAACCTAAGTTCATACCAGAGCCGCCTATCATTTGAAAATAAACTGGAAAAAGTGCAGTAGTAATAGCAACAGAATACGCCGAGTTACCACAATCATATAAAATCCAGCTTAATTCCTTTTTTGAGTAACCAAACATTATAACCTCCAAATAAAATAATAAATTATGTTACCAAAAAATTATACCATAAATAGAAAAAAATTTCTATTGAACATATACTTACTTGATTTATCTTGTAATGATAGTTTTAATTTATTACATTTGTAATATAAGAATATTACAAAATTCACTTAAATATTTTTTTAAAAATTTATAAAATATTATTGAGGTGATTTTATGGTTATTAAAGTTAAAAATTTGATAAAAAAATTTGAAGAAAAAGTTGTTTTAGATAATTTTAATTTAGAATTAAAAGAAAATGATATATTAGGACTTATAGGGCCAAATGGTTGTGGGAAAACAACTTTGATATCTTGTATTTTAGAATTAATACATTATGATAGTGGAAATATTTTAGTTTTTGGAGAAAATAGTATAAAAAATAAATATGATATAAAAAGAAAAATAGGATTTGTTCCACAAGAGATTGCAGTTTTTGATGAGCTTACTGTTAGAGAAAATATAGATTTTTTTTGTTCACTTTATGTAAGTAACAAAAATGAAAGAAAAAATCTTGTAAATTATGCAATTGATTTTGTAGATCTTAAAAAGTTTGAAAAATTTATACCAAAAAAACTTTCAGGAGGCCTTTTAAGAAGACTTAACATTGCTTGTGGTATAGTAAACAAGCCAAAACTTTTAATTTTAGATGAGCCAACTGTTGCAATAGATACACAAAGTAGAAACTTTATTTTAGAAAAAATAAAGCTTTTAAATGAGCAAGGAACATCTATTTTATACACTACACATTATCTTGAAGAAGCTGAATATTTATGTAAAAATATCTCTATTATGGATAATGGTAAAAATATTGTAACAGGAGATATGAAAGAACTTATAGAAAATGTATCTATAAAAGAGAAGATTTTTGTTTCAGGTATATTTAAACAGTCATTTATTGATTTTTTAAAAGAAGAAGAAAATATAATATTTGTAGAAGAAAAAGATGGAAGTTTAATTTTAAATTACAATACAAATGTAGGAAATTTAAAAAATCTAGTTCATCTTCTTGATAAATATAATGTAGCATACGATAGTATATTTTCAAAAAGACCATCACTACAAGATGTTTATTTAGAACTTACAGGAAAGGAGATGTAATTTTGAATTTTTTTACTTATTTTAAATATAGTTTTTTATCACTGTTTAGAGATAAAATGACGTTTTTTTGGAATACAATTTTTCCAATAATTATTTCAAGTTTTTTTATATTAATATTTTCTAATTTTAAAACTGATTTTAAAAAAGTTGATATAGCTATGAAAGATTCAAATCCATATATTTCTTTTGTAAAAGAAAATGTCCCAATTCTAAATATTAAAAAGCCATCTTACGATATAAAAAAAGATTTAGAAAATAAAAAGTATAAGGCATTTATTGATGATGATTTAACAATTGAAATTTTTAAATATGATGAAGATGTAAGCATAGTTAAAAATGTTTTTGATACTTTTAAACAAATTTCAAATTCAAACTTAGATTTTAAAAAATTAAGCGAAAATTTAGATTTAAAATTTATAGATGTAAAAGAACAAAATTTTGATTTAGTACATGGAGTTATTTATTCTATAATAATTATGACCTCTTTATACACAGCCTTTTATAGTACGTCTGTTATAAATGAAATTTCAATAGGGCAAAGTAACTTTGCTAAAAGAATTTTGATATCTCCAATAAAAAAAATTAGATATGTTTTTATAAAACTATTTTCATCTCTTTGCATAGCTGTGTTAAATATAGCTTTACTTATTTTATTTGTAAAAATAGTTTTTAATATAGATATAATCACAGATTTTACATCATCTATAATTTTGATATTTTTAACCATGTTATTTGGCTTTTCTATTGGAATGTTCGTCTCTACATTTATAAAATCAACAGAAAATATACAAATGAGCATAATTTTATCAATTATTATGTTGCTATGTTATACCAGTGGAATGTTAGGACATACTACTACTAATTTTATATTAGATACATTTCCTATTATATGTAAAATAAATCCTGCTATATATTTACAAAATGCTTTTGTTTCAGTAAATATGATTGGATGTAAAGACTATCTTTTGAAAGCTTGTTTATGTTCTTTATCTATTACGACTGTACTTTTTTTACTTTCAGTTATTAAATTAAGGAGGGAATATGTTTAAACAATATTTAAAATTATTTATAAAAAAAATAAATAAATTTGTAATTCCATTAATTATATATATTGTATTGTTTTTTATTTTTTCAAAAAATCAACAATTTAATAATATTTCAAAAATAAATTTAAAATTAGTAGTTAATGATTTAGATAATAGTAAATCATCAAAAAAGTTTATAGAAAAACTTAAAGAAAATAATACTGTAATTTTAAAAAATTTAAGCTTAAATGAAGCAAAAAAACAAGTTTTTGAAAATAAAATTTCAGCCTTTATAGAAATAAAAAAAGATTTAGATGAAAATTTAAAAAATAAAAAAGCACCCATAAATGTAATTTCAGATGAAAAAAATATAAACTTTGTATATCTTAAATTAGAAATAAATAAATATTTTGCATATAAACGTACAATTTTACAAGAAAATAAATCCGATGAGAAAATAAATGAGATTTTAAAAAATGAAACAAATATAAAATTTGTAGATAAAAATAAAGATATTAAAAATTCATATAAAGCACCATTTCTGTTTGCAAGTTATATGATATTATTAATAACATTAAATACACTTATTGCCTTACAAAGCTCTTTTAAAGAAAGTACTTTAAAAAGAATAAAAATATCTGCTTTAAGTGATACAAAATTTATTTTACAACAAAATTTTTCTAAAATTATAATATCAACTTTTATAAGCCTTGTATTTATAATATTTTTAAAAATTTTCTTTAAAAACTTAAATCAAACAAAGTTTTTATTATTAAGTTTATCACTTATACTTTTTTCATATACAGCTTGTAGTTTATCAACTTTTTTAACAAGTATAACAAATGATAAAAAGTTTTTACAAAATTTATCTAGCATATTTACACTGCTATTAGGTTTTATATCTGGAGTATTTATAGATAAAAATTACTTACCAAAAATAGTTGTAAGTATATCAAGATTTTTACCACAAGTATATATAAATGATTTTTTAGAAGAAACAACATTAAGCTCATTTTTATTTTTTGCATTTATGCAAATGTTGTTTATAGTATTTTTTCTATCTCTTTCAATATTGATAAGAAGAAAAAAGATAACAAGTTAAAAAAAGCTATAGTTTTTAAATGATGTGTACCCAAAAAACTGGACACATTA
>KQ959610.1 GCA_001552895.1 Tissierellia bacterium KA00581 | reverse complement strand
AAGATTTTCATATTTTTTAATTTAACGTACGGTTTAAATATTTTATAGTAATAAAAAGCTAAATATATATAAAATATTGAATAAAAAATATTGTAAAAAATCGTATACAATATTTTTTTCTCTTATAGCTTAAGTTTTAGTAAATAATAGTGAATTTAAAAAAATAGTTATAAAATTATTTTAAATTATAATGTATTTTTAAATAAACTTTTTTGTGATATAATAAAATAGCTATATATTATAAAGATATACTAGAATGTAATAATATATTTATTTAAGGAGAAAAAATGAATTTTATAGATGAAAAATTTGATTGTGTGGTTATAGGAGCAGGTCATGCTGGTTGTGAAGCTGCTCTTGCAAGTAGTAGACTTGGTCTTAAAACTGCAGTTCTTACTATAAGTATGGATTCTGTTGCAGATATGCCATGTAATCCAAATATTGGTGGAACTGGTAAAGGTCATTTAGTTAGAGAAATTGATGCTCTAGGCGGTGAAATGGCGATAAATATAGATAAAACTTTTATTCAATCAAGAATGTTAAATACATCAAAAGGTCCTGCTGTACATAGCCTTAGAGTTCAAGCGGATAAAAAGAAATATCATAGTGAAATGAAAAAAGTTTTAGAAGGGCAAAAAAATTTACAGTTGATACAAGCAGAAGTTAAAGAAATTTTAGTTGAAAATGGAAAAGTTAATGCAGTTTTAACTACTAATGATGAAGTTTTTCCTACAAAAGCTGTTGTTGTTTGTACGGGAACATATCTTAAAAGTATGATTTTAATCGGAGAAAATTGTTATGAAAGTGGGCCTAATAACTGGAAATGCTCAAGCTTTTTAAGTGATAGTCTTAAGAAACTTAATATTCCTTTAAGGCGTTTTAAAACGGGAACTCCTGCTAGAGTTCATAGTGATAGTATTGACTATTCAAAAATGGAAGTTCAAAAGGGTGATGAAGAAATTATTCCTTTTTCTTTTATGAATGTAGGAAAAGATATTGGAAATCATAAAGCAAATTGTTTTTTAACTTATACAAGTTTAGAAACTAAAAAAATTATACAAGAAAATTTACATAGAAGTCCTATGTATGCTGGAATTGTAAAAGGTGTTGGTCCAAGATATTGTCCATCAATTGAAGATAAGATTGTAAGATTTAATCAAAAAGATACTCATCAAGTTTTCATTGAACCAGAAGGACTTGATACAAAAGAAATGTATGTGCAAGGTGTAAGCTCAACTCTTCCTTTAGAGGTACAAAAAAAGATGTATAAAACAATATTAGGTCTTGAAAATGTTAAATTTATGAGACCTGCTTATGGAATTGAATATGATTGTATAGATCCAACTATCTTAAAAGCAACGCTTGAACATAAAGATATTAAAAATTTATTTTTTGCCGGTCAAATAAATGGTAGCTCCGGTTATGAAGAAGCTGCAAGTCAAGGAATAATTGCGGGAATAAACGCTAGTATGAATATTTTAGGAAAAGATCCATTTGTTTTAACAAGAAGTGATGCGTATATTGGAGTTTTAATAGATGATTTAATTACCAAAGGTACAGATGAACCATATAGAATGATGACTTCAAGAACAGAATATAGATTATCTTTAAGGCAAGATAATGCAGATTTAAGGCTTACAGAAAAAAGTTTTAATATAGGACTTGCAACTAAAGAGCGTTTTGAAAAATGTAAACTAAAAAGATACTTAATAGAAGAAGAAATAAAAAGACTTAAATGTACAATTTTAACCCCAAAAGAACAAGTAAATGATGTTTTGGAAAAATTACAAACTAATCCGTTAAAAACAGCTGTAAGTCTTTATGATCTTATAAAAAGACCAGAGCTTTCCTATGAAATGTTACAGTCTTTAGATGAAGAAAGACCCGTTTTAGAAAAAGAAATAATAATGGAAATTCAAACGATGATAAAATATGAAGGTTATATAGACAAGCAATCAAGGCAGATAGAAAGCTTTAAAAAACTTGAAAAGAAAAGATTAGATGGTGTAAATATAAAAGAAGTTTTTGGTCTTAGTAATGAAGCTGTTCAAAAGCTTTTAAAATTTAGACCGGAAACTGTTGGTCAAGCAAGTAGAATTTCAGGAATAAGTCCGGCGGATATAAATGTTTTACTTATACATCTTGAAACTAAAAGGAGAAAGAATGGATAATTTAAAGACTTTAATTGAAAAAGAAAATATAAAACTTAAAGATGAAAGTTTTGAAAAATTTGAAATTTATAGAAAATTAATTCTTACATGGAATGAAAAAATAAATTTAACAAGAATTTTAGATGAAAATGAAATGAATGTAAAGCATTTTTTAGATTGTCTTTTACTTACAAAAACATCTCTTTTTGAAGATTGTAAAAAAGTTTTAGATATCGGAACAGGAGCGGGCTTTCCCTCCATTCCACTTAAAATATATAATGAAAATCTTGATATTACAATGCTTGACAGTTTAAATAAGAGAATAAAATTTTTGAATTTAGTAATTGATGATTTGAATTTTAAAAAGATTAATGCACTTCATGCAAGAGCTGAAGAATTTGCACTAAAAGAAGACTATAGAGAAAAATTTGATCTTGTCGTTTCAAGAGCTGTCGCAAGCCTTCCTACTCTTTTAGAGCTTAGCATTCCTTTTTTAAAAAAAGATAATTTTTTTATAGCAATGAAAGGTCCACAACTACAACAAGAGATAGAAATTTCAAAAAATGCACTAAAAAAATTATCTTGTAAAGTAGAAAAAATATTAAAATTTGAAATAAAAATAAATAATGAAAGCCTAGAGAGAAATATTTTGATAATAAAAAAACTTGAAAACACAAACAAAAAATACCCACGAAACATGGGACAAATAAAGAAAAAACCACTTTAGATTTATATAATCAACTACTGTTATCTTTTTGATTGAGTGATACAAATTTAATTGATTTTTTATAATCAAACTAACCAACATTAAAAGAAAGGAAAAAATTTATGAATCAAACAAAAAAAGCATATCTTGCAATAACTATGCAATCTATAATCATAGGTTTATCTTTTGTAAGTGTTAAAACGGCTCTTAAAAGTGCAGATTCTTTTAATCTTTTGGCACACAGATTTTCAATAACATTACTTTGTGCTTTACTTTTTATACTTTTTTCAAAAAATAAGCTTAATCTATCTTTAAAAGATTTTTTTACAATCGCACCGTATAGCCTTGGTTTTCCAATATTTTTCTTTCTTTTTCAAACGATTGGACTTACAAAAATCTCCGCATCAGAATCAGGGATTATTTATGCACTATCCCCTATCATAACATTTTTGGTTGCAAAAATTTTTATAAAAGAAGAAAATAACAAAAAGCAAATATTTTTTATGATTCTTTCAGTTTTGGGAGTAATTTTTATAAATCTAATGAAAGGCATTAGCTTTTCAAGTAGTTTACTTGCAGTAATATTAACATTAATATCAGCAACTTCTTTTTCGGTTTATAATGTATTTTTAAGAAAAATTTCAAAAAATTATAAACCATTTCAAATAGCATTTGTAGTAATAGTTTGTGGATTTTTGTTCTTTAATGTATTTTCACTACTAGAACATTTAAAAGATAAAAACTTACAAAACTACTTTGTAGCTTTTAAAAATATAGATTTTATAGTATCAATACTATTTTTATCTGTGGCGTCATCATTTATCACAATACTTTTAACAACATATGCCCTATCACATCTACAATCGACAACAGTAAGTCTATTTCAAAATCTTTCAACAGTTGTAAGTATCCTTTCAGCAGTTGTAATTTTAAACGAAAAACTATACTATTTTCATTACGCAGGAATTATCGCTGTAATACTTGGAACAATAGGCTTTACGTTAAGTAAAGATAAATAAGAAAAAAGATACATATTATAGATGTATCTTTTTTACATTTTTCTATAACTTTTAACATAATAGTTTTTATACTACTTATCTCTTACTTTAAATCTTCTAATATTCTTATTCTTTCTTTAACTATTTTAAAGAATATAATCTACTTATCACTTTATAGACAGCTATTAATTTTTTTATTTAAACTATTGAAACAAAAAATTTATTATGGTATAATACTAAAAATAAACTTTATAGAAGGTTCGTTTATGAGAAAACGTATTTTATCATTTTGTTTATTATTTTCTTTATTATTTGGAAATAATATTGTAAATGCTAATTGATTTGATGATGGATATTTTATTGAAGAAAGGGGCTAGTAATTGACGTTTAAAAATAGATGTAAATATGTAGGATATATTTTTTTATTTTTATTAATGTGCATTTTGGGATTTTTAAACTTAAAAGATTTAAAAAACTTTAATTATGACTATATGGAAATTATTTTTGTTTTTTTAATAAGTTTTCTAATTTCTATAATTGTATTTTTTGAAGATAAAATTTTAAAAATATCTTTTAACAAAAGAGATGTTAATTTTTTTATAAAATATTTACTTGATATTTTAATTATTTTTTTAATTTTCATAATTTTTTTAATAATTTTTGAAATTTTTTATTATATTGGTTATGGAAAATTTGAAATTAAATATTTAAAAGATATCTTTTATGGAAATGTAAATTATGGAAAAGTTTTTTTAAAAAACGTTTCTATAACAAAAGATGTATTTTATCAATTACTTCTTGTTATAGCATCCTATATGGAAACTTTAAGAGGATATATTCCTACAGCTTTCATTGTGCTCTTTGTATATAACTTTGTAAAATTTCCTTCAAAAGATAAATCTAAATAAAACTTACTTTTATCTTAACTACTAATGCCAGAGTTTGTATTAAATTTGCTCTGGTATTTTTTTAAAACTAATTTTAAAAATTAAGGCTTTAAAAACTTTTTAACTTTTATAACTTAAAAAATTTTTTAAAATAATAATTTTTTTTAATTTTTATTTGACTAAATTTTTATTTTTTTCTTATTATTTTTTTAACTATTATTTTTTCATATCATTTCTTTTTTTCATCAATTCTTTTATTTTTTTCTTACTAACCATTTGCGTTAAAACGTTATAAATTTATCTTTAAATATTTTTATAAAAACAATTCAACTGTTTATATGTATTACTTTAAAAAAAGCATTTAAATGCGTTTAAATAAGTTTTTTTATAAAAACCATATTATTATATGGATAGTATAATAAAAATAAAAAAATCATGCGTTTTTAAAGCATGATTTTTTATTACATAAAGTTTTTTTCTAAATTTACTAAATACAAAATATAAAAATATTTTTACTTAAATTAACCTTTTATAAAATCTCTTATTTCTTTAAGTTCTGAAAAGCCTGCAAGAAATAATGTCTTTTTAGTTAAAGATTCTTTTATAGCTGATTTTTCGATAAAGTATATATTTAAATTATTTTCTTTTACATAGTCTTCTAAAAGAGATTTTAAAATATTTACAGCTTTTCCTGTGATAAAGAATTTATCTACTTTAGAATTTTCCATAAAACTTTTAAAATCAACAGTCTTTATCCAGCTAAGATCTGTTCCGTCAGCTGGAGTATTTCCAAGAGCTAAAAGTAAATCAAAAGTAGTATTTTCCTTTGCGTATTCTTTTAAAGAAAGTTCAAGACCAACTGGATTTTTTACAAGATTTAATTTAGTGTCTTCATTTAAAAATGTAAATTTTTCCATTCTACCATTACCAACTTCTAAACTCATCATGAAAGATAAAATATCTTTATTGTCTTTATAATTTACAACGCCGTCATTTACTAATGTTTTAAAAAGAGTAAAAGATGCAAGATAATTGTATTTATTATATATAATATCAAACTTTTCCTTATTTGAAATATTGCAATTTATAGATTTTCCATTTTCTATAATTTCACATATATCTTTATTTTCTTCATATTTTAAGATATAATTTCTTAAATCTTTAAATTCACTATCGCCTACATTTCTAAAAAGTCCAACATCTGCGTAATTTATATATTTATATTCCAAACCATCTTTTAAAATAATATCTTTACTTTTTCCTTCAACACCGAAGAAAACACATTTATTTTTTAAATCATCTGAAATTATTCTTAAAGTTCTGTTTTCATAATTTAAAATAACTGTTGCATTTGTTTGTTCTATAGACTCTCTTAAAGTTTTTGCTAAGATTTCTTTAGAACCATAACGATCAACTTGATCATCAAAAAGATTTGTTATAACGATATAATCTGGCAAAAGCCCGTTTTTTATAAGAAGAGGAACAGTAAGTTCATCAACTTCAAAAACGCATATCTTATCTTTAAAAGTGTTAGATGAAGTGTTTTTTAAAATTTCAGTTAAAACACCTTGCAACATATTTGCACCAGAAAGGTTAGTTACAACATTTTTTTCATAAGATTTAATAGCATTATAACTATAAAAAGTTGTTGAAGTTTTACCATTTGTACCAGTTATAAAAATTATTTTGTTATTTTCTTTTTTTATATTTTTTAAAACATCTTTGTTTATATCTAAAGCAATTTTTCCCGGAAGAGAAGAACAATTTGAAAAATGTCTTCCAATTGCAAAAGTTAATTTGCCGGCTAATATAGATAAAGTTTGTTTCATAGTTTCCTCCTTTTATTAAAATGTTATTGATTTATACTTTACATAAAGATTAATCTATAACCATTAAATTTGCACGTTAAAGGATAACACAAAAGTTAGATTATGTCAATATCTAAACAAAAAAAGATGGAATAAAATATTCCATCTTTTATATTAAAATATAAATCTATTTTATAACTCTAACGGCACCAGCATAAACATTTGAGTAATATCCGTTTAAATTACTTACTATTACTCCAGTTGAGTAATTAGCAGCATGAACAAACTGTCCATTTCCTATATATAACCCAACATGACCTATTCCACCGCCATATGAGAAAAATACTAAATCACCACGAACTAAATTATCCTTTGAAACAGGAGTTCCGTTTGAATATTGATCAGCTGCGATTCTATTTATATTTATTCCGGCTTGTCTAAAAGCATAAGATGTTAAACCAGAACAGTCAAAACCAACGCTAGGATTTGAACTTGCCCAAACATAAGGCTTACCAACTTGAGCTAAAGCTGCATTTACAACAGTTTCAACAGCACTAGAGTTTGTAGGATAAGAAGGAGTTTCTTGTTCTTGTTGTTGCTCTTGCTCTTGTTGTTGAGGTTCCTCTTTAGGTTCTTCTACAACAGGTTTTTCACTTGATAAAAATGCTTTTGAAACATAAGCTTTATTTCCATTAAAATCAAATTCAAACCATTCTCCAAGATTAAGACCATAAACTTCATCACCTTTATTTAACTGACCTAGACGCATAGAAGATGCTGAAGGATTTTCTCTTACATTTAACACATCTGTTGCATACAAAGTAACTTTTTGTTGTTCTTCTTTAGCTTCTTCTTTAGGTTCTTCTTTAGGTTCTTCTTTAGCTTCTGTATTATTTTCTTTTTTATCTTTTTCTTTTAGGCTATTTTCTTCTTCTTTATCTTTTTCTTTTTCATCTTTTGAAACTTCATCTTTAGATAAAGCACCAGAATCTACAACTCCGTTTTTATCGTCAAATTTTACATTTGAAAAATTATTACCTAAAAGTTCCATTTCAACCTTGCTTCCCTTTGGAATCACAGTTATAGTTTTGGCATCACTTTCTGTTGATTCTTTAAGCTCAATGTCTTTAGTTGTATAAAATACATTAAGACTCATTCCTTCAGGTAATTTAGTGTCTTCTTCAGTAACCAAAGAAAACTCAGACTCATCGAATGTAGAATTTAAATAAGTAACAGTTACTTCTTTTTTACTTGTATTAGAATGTAACAGTTCATTATTTAATTTTTCTATACTAGTAGTATGAATTTGTAGTTTTTCTTTCGCCTGCACTTTAGATGTTTTTTGCATTTCAAAAGATAAACAAAAAACAGCACATAAAAGTGAAGATGTTAAAACTTTTTTAAATTTCATAATTACCTCCTTTAATATCTAGATTTTACAACAAACGTTAAAAAAAGTCAATAAAAAGTAACAAAAAGATTACAAAATTTTATCAAAATAGTTACAAATTAAAAATAAAGAAAAAATAGCACATGAAAAAGTAATTATTTTTACCTTTAGTAGCTTGTATGTATAAAAATGTTTCACGTGAAACAATTACTTTTTAGAAAAATATTTTTATGTTTCACGTGAAACATTTTTTATTTTTTGAAAAAAAACATTAAGTTTATGCTATAATTATATTAAGACGAATAAAGATAAGGAGATAAAATGAAAATTTTAGATGTTTTTAAAAAAAATAAAGAAACTAAAATCGTAAGTGTCTTTAATCAAAAAGGCGGAGTAGGAAAAACAACCACAGTTGTTAATTTATCTTCTGCTTTAGGTTTTTTGAAAAAGAAAATATTAGTTGTAGATATGGATCCTCAAGGAAATTCAACTTCAGGTCTTGGAGTAGAAAACTATGAAAATAGTATTTATGATGTTTTAATAAATGAAAAAAACATAAATGATTGTATTGTATCAACTAATTCTAAAAATGTAGATTTGATTGCGTCAAATGAAGATTTATGCGGACTTGAAATAGAACTATTAAAGGAAGAAAATAAAGAAAATATTTTAAAAAACAATCTTAAAGATATTTCTAAAAATTATGATTATGTTATTATTGATTGTCCGCCATCTCTTAGTATCTTAAGTATAAATTCTCTGGTTGCTTCAAATAGTGTTTTAATTCCTATTCAGTGTGAATACTACGCTCTTGAGGGGGTAAGTCAACTTATGAACACTATTGGGATAATACGAAAAGGACTAAATAGAGAAATAGAGATTGAAGGGGTATTGCTTACAATGTATGATAGTAGAAACAATCTTTCAGAAGATGTAAAAAACGAGGCTACTAATTACTTTAAACAAGATGTTTTCAAAACGGTAATCCCAAGAAACATAAGACTTGCTGAAGCACCAAGTTTTGGTGAAAGTATAATATATTATGATAAAAATTCTAAAGGTGCAAAGGCGTATATATCTTTAGCAAAAGAAATAATAAAAAATAGGAGAAAATAATGAAGAAAAAAGGATTAGGAAGAGGACTTGGTTCTTTACTTAAAGAGGAGGACTTTTTAACAGATGAATCTCTTATAGAAGTAGAAATAGAAAAACTTTCTCCAAGAAAAGATCAACCAAGGAAAAATTTTGATGATGAAAGTTTAAAAGAGCTTAGTGAATCTATTAAAGTAGACGGAGTTATTCAGCCTATTGTAGTTAGAAAAGTAAATGAAAATTACGAAATAATAGCTGGAGAAAGAAGATATAGAGCGTCAAAACTTGCAGGGCTTAAAAAAGTACCAGTTGTTGTTAAAAATGTTACAGACAGAAAGGCAAAAGAAATTGCTTTAATTGAAAATATTCAAAGAGAAGATTTAAATCCTATTGAACAAGCTACATCTCTTAAAGTTTTGATGCAAGAATACACACTTACTCAAAAAGAACTTTCAGAAATAATAGGTAAAAGTAGATCTTATATAGCTAATAATCTAAGGCTTTTAACTCTTTCAGATTATATTAAAGAGCATTTGGTAAATGGTGATTTAAGCTCAAGTCAAGCTAGAACATTATTATCTTTAGAAAGTGAAAAAGAAAGAAAAAAATATTTAGATAAGCTTCTTAACAAAGAGGTAAATATACGAGAAATTGAAAAAAAGGCAAAGTCTAATAAACATAGAAATGTAGATATATTTATAAATGATGTTTGTGAAAAACTAACTAATGTTTTAGATGCAAAAGTTAAAATTGTTTCTAAAAAGAAAGGTGGAAAAATAGAAATAAACTATATAAATGATGATGACTTACAACGACTTGTTGATAGTATGATGAATATATATGAAATGGAGGATTAATATGATATATGTAGATAATGGAGCAACAACATTTCCAAAGCCTAAATCTGTTATAGATAAACTTGTAGATTGTTCTTTGCATTATGCGGCAAATCCAGGACGTAGTGGACATAAACTTGCTATGAAAATGGATAGAGAGATATATGAAACACGAGAAAAACTTTGTAAATTTATAAACGCAACAAACCCACTAAACATTATATATACATTTAACGCAACAGACAGCCTAAACCTTGCCATAAAAGGAGTTGTAAAAAAGAATGACCATGTAATAACAACATCAATGGAACATAATTCTGTTTTAAGACCATTAAATGAACTTAAAAAATTGGGAATAATTGACCTTTCAATCGTTTATGCAGATAAATACGGAGTAATTGATGTAAATAAAATTTTTGATGAGGTTAGAGAAAATACATCTCTTATTGTTACAACACAAATGTCAAATGTTTTTGGAACTATCGTAGATGTAGAAAAAATTGGAGCTTTTTGTAAAGAAAAAAATATTTTATATCTTGTTGATGCAGCACAATCAATTGGAGTTTTAGATATAGATGTACAAAAAATGAATATCGACCTTTTAGCTTTTCCAGGGCATAAAGCTTTATTTGGACCTATGGGAACGGGCGGATTATATATAAAAGATAAAATCAAAGTAAATCCTTTAAAGCAAGGAGGAACAGGGAGTTTTTCTCAAGATATAAATCAGCCAAGCATATACCCTGACAGCTTAGAGAGTGGAACGTCAAACGGAGTTGGTATAGTTGCTTTAGGAGCAGGAGTTGATTTTATAAACGAAGTTGGAATTAAAAATATAAGAGAACATGAAAATGAATTAAAAAATTATTTTATAGAAAATTTAAAAGACAATAAAGATATAATTTTATATGGTCCTTTAGATGAAAGACAAGGAGCAGTTGTAAGTTTAAATGTTAAAGGCATGGACAGCTCGAAAGTTTCTTTTATATTAAGTGAAGACTTTGATATATACACAAGAGCAGGTTTTCACTGCGCACCACTTGCTCACAAAACAATCGGCACACAAAGACTTGGAGCTGTTAGATTTAGCTTTGGATATTTTAATACCATAGAACAAGTAGATAAATGTATAAAAGCTTTAGAAAAAATAATTGAAAGGAATAAAAAATAGTGAACGGTATATTAACATTTTTAAATTTATACGCAGGAATATTTTTGATAATTATCTGTATTATTTTAATAGCTTTATTGTATCAATTTTTACAAATAAATAAAAAATTAACTTTTCAAAAAAGAAGATATGATATGCTCCTTAGAGGAAGGGTAGATTTAAATCTAGAAGAGCTTTTAAAAGCACATTCATCAGATATAGTTAAGATTAATGAAGTATTAGAAGAATTAAAAAAAGATATAGAAAGAGCAAAGTTAAAAACCGAACTTTCTATACAAAAGGTAGGATTTGTAAAGTATGATGCGTTTTTTGATTTAAAAAATAAACTTTCATACTCCCTAGCACTACTAGATAGTTTTAATAATGGCGTGTTATTTACAACTATTTATGGAAGAGAAAGTTGTATAACTTATGTAAAAGAAATAAAAAACGGAAAGTCATCTATTGAATTATCTAACAAAGAAATAGACGCTTTAAAGAAGGCGGTTGAAAGTTGAGAAAATTAATGTTTATATTAAATCCTAAAGCATCTGGATTTAATAAATTTGACTACAAAAAACAAATAGAAAAATACCTAAAAGAAAAAAACATAAATTTTGACTATGAAATAAAAACGACAACCTACCCTAAAGAAGCTATTGAAATATCAAAAAATGCTATAAAAGACGGCTTTAATGAGCTTATAGCAGTAGGAGGAGACGGAACGATAAACGAAGTTGGAGATATTGCAAGAAAAAACAATTTAAAACTTGGCATAATCCCTGCAGGAACCGGAAACGACTACTGTAACAGTCTAAAAAAGTCGACAAATTTTAATGATTGTATGGACAAAATTAACATAGGAAACTATAGAGAAGTAGATTATGGACTATTTTTAGATAAAACTTTTTTTAACGTCCTATCTGTCGGCTTTGATGCAGAAGTTAATAGACTTGCTTTAAAGATAAAAAAATATATAAAAAATTCTCTATCTTATAAACTTGCTATCGTTTTGGCACTTATAAAATACAAAAGAAAAAGATATAAAATTATTGTAGATAATAAAGAATATACAGATGACTTCTTTTTAATAGCAATTGGAATAGGAGGTAAATACGGAGGAAATATAAACATTTTGCCAAAAGCAGAAATTGACGATGGACTTTTCGATGTTTGTATGATAAAGTATAAATCTAAATTCAATATAATAAAAAAAGTAAAAACCATAATAGATGCAAGTCATATAAAGGAAGATATAACATTGTATAAAAAAGCAAAAAGTGTTACAATCATTACAGATAACTTAGAGATAAATTACGATGGTGAATACATGAAAACTTGTGGGAAAATAGAGTTTACTGTTGGAGAAGGAAAAATGAAAATTTTATTATAAGGGGGATTTTATGGATATTTTTGAAGAATTAACTCAAAAGATAAAAGGAAAAAACATCAAAATAGTTTTTCCAGAAGGTGAAGAAGAAAGAATATTAAAGGCAGTTGTAAGACTTAAAGAAGAAAATCTTATAACACCAATAGTTCTTGGAAAAGTTAGTGATGTAGAAAAAACTGCACAAAAAATAAATAAAAGTCTTGATGGGATAAAGATTATAGACCCTAATACAGCAGATGATTTTGATGAAATGGTAGAAAAATTTCTAGAAGTAAGAAAAGGAAAAAACACAAAAGAAGATGCTTTAAGACTTTTAAAAGATGTAAATTACTATGGAACAATGCTTGTTAAAACAAAAAAAGCTAATGGCATGGTAAGTGGAGCAGTTCATTCAACAGGGGATACCGTAAGACCCGCTTTGCAAATTATAAAAACAAAACCGGGCGTTTCAAGAACAAGCGGAGCAATGATTATGCTTGGAAAAGATAAAAGATATGTTTTTGCTGATGTTGCCATAAACATAACTTTAAATGAAAACGAACTTGCAGAAGTGGCAATAGAAACTGCAAAAACTGCAAAACTTTTTGGAATTGACCCTAAAGTTGCACTTCTTAGCTTTTCTACTAAAGGTTCTGCAAAACATGAACTTTCTACAAAAGTTGCAAACGCAGCAAATATAGCTAAAAAATTAGCACCGGATTTACAACTTGACGGAGAATTGCAATTTGATGCAGCATTTGTACCTTCAGTAGGCAAACAAAAAGCAAAAGATTCAAACGTTGCAGGATATGCAAATGTATTTATATTCCCAGATCTTCAATCAGGAAATATTGGATATAAAATAGCCCAAAGACTTGGCGGACTTCAAGCAATAGGACCTATCCTTCAAGGATTAAATAGTCCCGTTTCAGACCTTTCACGTGGTTGTAATGAAGAAGATGTTTACAAAATTGCTATAATAACAGCAGCACAAAGTTTAAACTAAAAATAAGGAAGATTATATCTTCCTTATTTTTTTATTAAAATTATTATACTTAAAATATAATTTACTTAAGCTAAATAATCGTGAAATTAAATTTTCTTTTAAAAAATTATTAAAAAGAGAATTTAATTTTAAATATTGCTTACTAAAATTTAAGGAATTAGAAAAAAAACATATAAGGTCATTAACAAACATTTCATATAAAAAATTATTTTTAAAGAACGTGT
>KQ959609.1 GCA_001552895.1 Tissierellia bacterium KA00581 | reverse complement strand
GCATTTACACGTTCTTTAAAAATAATTTTTTATAAAAAATATTGTTAATAATACTATACGATTATTTTCTTTTTTAATAATTTATTTAATTGTTAATTTAATTATGATATAATTAAATCAAAAATAAAGGGGGTGTTTTTTTGGCTTTAGGATTTGTAACAGGAAGGCTTGGTTCTAAAAGAGAAGATTATTTATTTGATCTTTGTTTTAAAGAAGCAAAAGAAAAAGATACAAAGCCGATTTATATATTAGTACCTGAAAAATATACATATGAAATTGAAAAAAAATTAAGTGAATATCTTGAAAAAAAAGAAAATATAGATCCTAATTTTAGGATAATGGTTGTTAGTTTTTCAACTTTAAGTAAGATTGTTTTTACTAATGTAGGTGGATTAAAACAAAGAAAGTTAATAAAAAGTTCTAAAAATATGATTATTTTTAAAGCTATAGAAAAAAGTTTAAAAAACTTAACTTTTTTTAAAACAAGTGAATATAAAGACGGATTTATTAATGAAATTATAGATATTATTTCTGATTTTAAAAGAAATGGATTTTCTAAAGATGATCTTTTAGAAATTAGAGATAATATAAAACAAGAGGCTTTAAGATTAAAATTTTCAGATTTTATAAAAATTTTTGACTGTTATGAAAATTTAATTGAAAATAAATACATGGATACAGAAGATGTTTTTGAAATATTTAAAGAAAAAATTGAAAATTTTGACCAAATAAAAGGTTGTAGTGTATTTGTTTTAGGCTATATGGATTTTACTTTATCGCAGTTAAATATAGTTGAAAAACTTATCAAATATTCAAAAAATATATATTTTTCACTTTTAACAGATTTAAAAAATCTAAATTCAAAGATGAATATTTTTAACAAAGTAAATAACACATATATAACATTAAAATCACTTGCGATAAAAAATAATGTTGAAATTTTAGAAAATAAAATTCTTTCAAATGAAGATTACTATGATGAAAAGTCGCTTTTACATTTAGAAAAAAATATTTTAGAAATTAGTCCTTCAAAATTTGAAAAAGATTTTTCAAACATAAAGGCACTAGCTTGTAAAAATAATTTTCAAGAAGTAGAATTTGTAGCAAACGAGATAATAAAACTTATAAAAACCAAAAATTTAAGGTACAATGAAATAACCGTATGTACAAGAGATTTACAAGATTATGACTATATTATAAAAAGAATTTTTGAAGATTATAAGATTAATTACTTTTTAGATGAAAAAATAAGTGCATCTACAAACCCGATAGTAATTTTAATTTTATCCATACTTGAAATGAAAATTAATAATTATTCATATATTTCTGTTTTTAAATATTTAAAAACCAATCTTACCGGCATTTCAAGTGATGAAATTTTCATTTTAGAAAATTATTGTTTAGCTAATGGAATAAATTATAAAGCTTTTTTTGATGAAAAATGGAAAAAAATATCTCATAAAGTTGTAGATGAAAAAGAAATAGATGAAGAACTTAAGAAAATAAATGAAATTAAAGATAAATTCATATTGCCAATAAAGAGTTTACATGAAAAACTTAAAGGAAAAAATACGGTAAAAGAAATTTGCACATATCTATATGAATTTACCTTAGATATATCACTTGATAAAAGAATTGATGATTATATACAAAACTTTAAACTTTCTAACAATCTCTATAAAGCAAAAGAATATTCTCTTATTTTTAGCTCTTTTGTTTCTATCTTAGAAGAAATGGTTGAATTTATGGGCGATGAACAAATTTCTTTAAAGAATTTTTTAAATCTTTTTTCTTCTCAATTTAAAAATTTAAAGCTTGGCATAGTACCTCCATGTAAAGATGAAGTTTTTGTTACAAGTGTAGATAGAATGCAAAAAGAAAATCAAAAGATAGTTTTTCTTATAGGATTTAATGATGATAAATTTCCTAAAAATATCTCTAATAACAGTCTTATTTCAGAAGATGAAAAAGAAAACTTAATAGAAAATGGTATGAAATTTACAACTGATAATTTTTCAAAAATTATAGATGAACAGTTTTATATATATAAGGCATTATGTTTTGCAAAAGAGAGATTATATATAACTTTTCCTCTTTCAACACTTCTTTTAGAAAATAAAAGACCATCTAATGTTTTAAAAAAATTAAAAAATATTTTTAATGGATTTAAGATGCAAACTTTAAAAGATGAAAGCTATAAGATTAAAGATGTTTATCTAGCTTTTTCAAAAGAAAAATTG
Organism: Tissierellia bacterium KA00581; assembly: GCA_001552895.1. Classification (GTDB taxonomy): domain Bacteria; phylum Bacillota; class Clostridia; order Tissierellales; family Peptoniphilaceae; genus Parvimonas. Next base: position 10,283 of record KQ959609.1, on the reverse strand, counting down.
TATAAAATATACATAGAATCTTTAAAAAATTTAGATGAAAATTTAAATTGTGATGAAAAAAACACCTTATTTGAAATAGAAAACTTTTTAAAAGAGGATAAAGAATATAAAGATAAAATTAGCCTTTTATCTTCTTTTATAAATTACAAAAATGAAATAGATAATATAAAAGAATATACATCTAAACTATATGATAGTGATTATTTTTCAGTTTCAAAACTGGAAAAATTTGCTTGTTGTCCATTTTCATACTTTTTAAATTATGGATTAAATTTAAAAAAAAGAGAAATTTATACCTTTACTCCTATAGACTATGGAGTTTATTGCCATAAAGTTTTAGATTCTTTTTTTAAAGATATCGTAAAAAACTCTATAGATTTTAAAACGATAGACTTTTCATATATTTCAAATGAAGTAAATGATATAACAAACTCTATTTTAAATGAAAACTATATTTTGTCAACATCAAAACAATATAAACATTTTTCAAGCATTTTAAATAGAAATCTTAAATCCAGTATTTCTGTAATGATACAGTCTTTAAAGCAAGGAAACTTTATTCCTTATGCTTTTGAAGAAGCTTTTTTTGAAAATTCTTCTATAAGTCCTATAAATATTAAACTTGATAATAAAAATGTAAAACTTATCGGAAAAATAGATAGATACGATATTTTAAAAAAGAAAGATATAAACTATTTAAAAGTAATAGACTATAAATCATCTAAAAAAGATATAGACTTAAATATGATTTATAACGGAATTGGAACACAGCTTTTTATCTATATGAACGCTTTAATTTCAAAAGATAAAGAAAAATTTAAACCGGCAGCTTTATTATACGATGATTTTTCTTTTAATAAAGTTAAATTTGACACATTTAAAGAGTTTTCAAACTTAGATGAAAATCTATTTAATGAAAAAATTATAGATAATAATAAACCGTTAGGTTTTGTTATAAAAGATTTAGACTTAATCGAAAATTTAGATACAACTTTAGGAAATGATAAGCAAAAATCATTAATTTTACCAATAACTCTAAAAAATAAAGGTTTAGAAATTTCAAATAGAACTAAAGGACTTTCTGAAGATGAATTTGAAATTGTAAATAAATTTATTTTGAAAAATACTAAAAAAATTCTTAAAAGTATATACTCAGGCGATATATCTTTAAAACCATATAAATACGATGAAAACACAGCTTGTAAATATTGTGAGTATAAATCTATTTGTAAGTTTGATGAAAAATGTAATAAATATAAAATAATCAAAAAAATAGCTAAAAATAATAATCTTGAAGATATTTTAGAAAAAATGAATAAAGATTTAAACGAAAAAGAAGGTTATGAAAAATGATAAATTTTACTATAGACCAGCAAAACGCAATAAAAGAAAGAAACTGTAATCTTTTAGTATCTGCAGCTGCAGGTTCAGGGAAAACTGCAGTACTTGTAGAAAGAATACTAAAACTTATTTTAGATGATAAAATAGATATAAATAAACTTTTAGTTGTTACATTTACAAGAGCTGCAGCAAGTGAAATGAAAGAGAGAATAAAAGAAAAAATAGAAAAAAAATTACAAGAAGCTAAAGACGATGAAAATTTGAAAAGACAAATGCTATTACTAAACGAATCTAGCATTACAACAATAGATGCTTTTTGTAAAAATATAATAACATCTAATATTCATCTTTTAGAATATGATAGTGGATTTAGAGTAATTGATAGCGTTGAAAATGACATTTTAAAAAACGAAGTTATAGATGATCTTTTTTTAAATTTATATAATCAAAAAGATGATAGCTTTTTAAACATCGTAGACTGTTACTCTACTAAAAGAGCAGATGAAGATTTGAAAAAACTCATTTTAGACATTAATAATTTTTCTAATCAAAGTCCTTTTCCAAACAAATGGCTTTTTGAAAAATGTGAGTTTTTTAACACACAAAATAAAGATGAAATGTTTTATATTGAAAATTACCTTTTTGATATATTTAATGATGCAAAAATAAAATTTGACTTTTTGTTAAATGCTATTGAAAAAGAAGTAGCTAAGGTAGAAAAATTTAAAGAATTTGAAAACTATGCTAAAAATTATAGAGAACTTTTAGAAGAAGTTAAAATTTTAAATAATAATATAAACCTCTTTTTAGAAAATGTATCTTTAGAAAATTTACAAAAGTTAAAAAATTCTAAAGATAACTTTTCATCTTATAAGATGAAATCTTTTAGAAAGCCAAGTAAAATGGAGGAGTTTTTAAAAGAATTTTACGATTTAGAAAAGAAAAAACTCGACTCTTTTAAAGATGAAATATATAAAGAAATATCTAAAATGGATGTTTGTATAGACGATATAAAAAGGGAAAGTGAAATTATCTATCCATATATAAAAAAGATATGTGATATAACGGCTTTGTTTACAGAAAAATACCAAAAAAGAAAAAAAGAGCTAAATGTAGTTGATTTTTCTGATATAGAACATTTAGCACTTGATGTTTTAACTACAAAAGATGAAAATAACAATTTAATACCATCAAATGTAGCAATAGATTATAGAAACAAATACAAAGAAATTTTTATTGACGAATATCAAGACTCTAACAGCTTACAAGAAATGATTTTATCCATTATCTCAAGGAAAAATCCACCTAATAGATTTATGGTAGGAGATGTAAAGCAAAGCATTTACAGATTTAGACAAGCAGAGCCTGAAATTTTTATACAAAAATACAACTTATATGACGATTTTAGTGAAAATAAAAAAAGTCTATATAAAAAAATAATGCTCTATGAAAATTTTAGAAGCAGAAAAGAAATCTTAGAAGATACAAATTTTATCTTTAAAAAAATAATGAACAAACAAACAGCAGAACTTGACTATACAGATAAAGAAAGACTAAACCCAAAAGCAGACTTTAAAGAAATCCTTGAAAAAGACTCATATATATCATCTAGCGTAGAGATACATTTAGTAAACGAACAAAAAGATGATAATTTAACTGAAGTTTTAGATGAAGATTTAGATATAAAAGCTTTTAAAATTGAAGCCATAGAAATAGCAAATATCATCTATGATATGATAAACAATAAAAATTTTAAAATTTTAGATAAACAAACAAATGAATATAGAAACGTAACGTACAAAGATATTGTTATTTTGATGCGTTCGCCATATATGAATGCAAAAATTTTAGAACAAACTTTTTTAGAATATAATATTCCATTTTATGCCGAAACAAAAGGAGGATATTTTGAAAGCTTTGAAGTAGATACAATTATAAATTTACTAAAAATCATAGATAACCCCCTTCAAGATATACCATTTGTTGCTGTTATGCGTTCTTGTATTTATAACTTTACAACTAAAGAACTTGCAAAAATAAGACTTATAGATAAAAATTTAAACTTTTATAACCTACTTTTAAAAATACTAGATGATGAAAAAGTAAATCTTGAAATCAAAACAAAACAAAAAATAAAAAGATTTATAGATGATTTAAAACTTTTTTCAAAAAAATCAATATTAATACCTACAGACGAACTTCTATGGTTTATATTTAAACATACAGGATACCTTGACTATGTATCCGTTTTGGAAATGGGACAAATACGAAAAAACAACCTAATATTACTTTTTGAAAAAGCAAAAGAATACGAAGAACAATCATACAAAGGACTATTTAATTTTATAAACTATATAGAAAAAATAAAACTAAATAGCGATCTATCTAGCTCAAAAACTATCTTTGAAGATGCAAATGTAGTTTCACTTATGAGCATTCATAAAAGCAAAGGATTAGAATTTCCAGTTGTAATATTATCAAATATAGATAAAAAATTTAACTTTAAATCATCTAACGACAAAATTGTTATGCACCAAAAACTTGGCTTTGGAATGGTTATATACGATTTTTATAAAAAAATATCCTTTAACACCATGATGAAAAGGAAAATAGAAAACATTCTAAAAAAAGAACAAATAGCTGAAGAAATGAGGCTTCTTTACGTTGCAATGACAAGAGCTAAAGAAAAATTAATAATCACAGCAAGAATAAAAAACAAAGATATATTAGATGAATTTAAAGAAAAAGAAATAAGTAACTTTGAAATTTTAAATTCAAAAAGCTTTTTGGAATGGATATTACTTTGCATAAAAGATTTAAAAAAAATGGCACCACAGTTTTTAGCAGAAGGAAAAATGGCAGAAGTATTACAAAATGAAGATGCAAAATTTCAATTAGTTGTAAAAAATAAACAACAAGAAATTTTAAAACAAGAAGAAATAAAAGAAAAAATAGCACAAAATAAACCAAGCATAACACTAAAACAAGAAGAAAACAAAACCGCATTTGAAGAAATTTTTAAACAAAGATTTCAAAAAGAATATACATTTAAACAAAGTGCAACAAAACCTTCATCAATTTCCGTTTCAGAAATAAAAAAAATGATAGAAAACGAAGAAGAACTAACTACAAACTATTACCCTAAAGATGTAAAAATTGACGTTAAGATGCCAAACTTTATGCAAAATAAAATACAAGATTTTACCCCTGCACAAAAAGGTAGCCTAACTCATCTAGTAATGCAACTTTTAAACTTTAAAGATTTTGACATAGAAAACATTAAAGAAAATGAAATAAAAGAAAAAATAATAAATACCCTAAATAAACTTACAGAAAAAAACATCATAACGATAGAAGAAAAAAATGTTATAAATGTAAAAAAAATAGTAAAATTTATACAATCAGATATCTTTAAAGAAATACTAAAAGCAGATAAAAACAATAAACTATACAAAGAAAAAGCAATAAACTATAGCCTTAACCTATCAGAAATATATGAAAATGAAAAAATAAAAGAAAACGAAAAAATAATGGTACTTGGAATAATAGATTTATTTTACGAAACAAAAGACGGCTTTGTACTACTAGATTACAAAACAGATTATGTTACAGAAGAAAATATTGAACAAATTAAGAAAAAATATAAAATACAACTTGAGCTATATCAAAAAGCAATAGAGAGAAATTCGCAAAAAAAAGTAATAAAAAAAGGACTATATCTTTTTTCAATAAATAAATTTCAAGAAATAAACTAAAAGAAAAAACTTAAAGAAAAAAACTTTAAGTTTTTTTTATTTTTAAAAAAAAGTATTGATTTTTTAAAAATTATGGTATATAATAAAATGGTAATAAGACTAATTCTTATTTATGAAGGGGGAAATTTTATGAAAAAAAGATTAAGTTTTTTAGTTGTATTTTTTGTTATTACATCTATCATTTTTACAGCTTGTTCTAAAGGTTCTAATAAAGATACAGCTACAAAAGATGTAAAGGGAAACAAAAAAGTTGTTTATACTACATTTTTTCCTGTAACATATCTTACAAATAGAATTGTTAAAGATAAAATGGAAGTTAAAACAATTATTAAAGGCTCTGATGAACCTCATTCATTTGAACTTAAAGCAAATGATATGAAAGATATTTTAAAGTCAGATCTTATAGTTTATAATGGAGCAAATATGGAATCTTTTATCGATTCTATTAAATCGCAAGTAAATGATGAAAATAAATTTTTAAATCTTTCACAAGGTCTTACTCTTTTAGACTCTTCAGATGGTTTAACTGACAAACATGATAGAGTAAATCCTCACACTTGGCTTAGCATAAAAAATGCTATGGTTCAACTTGATACGATATATAAAAAAGTTTCATCTATTGACCCAGAAAATGAACCTTTTTATAAAGAAAATTTAAATGAAGCACTAAAAGATTTTAAAGCACTTGATGAAAAGTTTGAAAAAGAAATTTCAAAAATCAATAAAAAAGATAAATATTTTGTTGTAAGCCATGCCGCTTTTAATTATCTTGCTAATGATTATGGTTTAAAACAAATTGCTGTAACTGGAATTTCACCTGAAGAAGAACCATCAGCAAAGCAACTTAAGATAATTGCAGATTTTGTAAAGAAAAATAATATAACTACAATTTTCTTTGAAGGAAAAGCGACTCCTAAAGTTGCACAAACTCTTGCAAAAAATACTAATACAAAAACTTCAACTTTATATACAATGGAAAATTTAACAGATGAAGAAATAAAAATGGGATATTTAAAATTAATGGAAAAAAATTTAGAAGCTTTAATAAAATCTTTTGAGTAGTTTTTAAATAAAGGAGTAAAAAATGAGTAAAAATCTAAAGAAAAAAATATTACAAATGAATTTACTTTTAGTTTGTACAAGTCTTATCTTTTCCGGTTGCAAAAAAGATAAGAGATTAGAAAATGATGAATCTAAAGAAAGTAAAAAAATAGAATTTGTAAACAAAGAAACAAAATATAAAAAAGATAATACAACAGATGTACTAATTGATGATGACCATATCAAAAAAGAAGATATCGTAAAAATCATAAAACATGGCGACCACTGGCATGTTTTTACTAAAGACGGAAAAGAACATATAACATATAGAGACCCAGAAACAATTACAGACGATGACGATTTTTCTCTTGTAAGTGTTGTTTCAGCTAATATGTTAAAATCATTAGATGTTGTAAAGATATTAAAGCACGGCGACCATTACCATGTTTATACAAGTAGTGGTATGGAATATTTAACATATGAAAACCCATCTTCAATCTTTCCTAATATTCCAATAGGAACATATGTTGGCTCGCATGGAGATAACAGAAGAAGCCACGATGCAAGTGATTATTCTTATGCAGTAGCATCCGATGATCAAGGTAATTCAGCTAATAATATTACATCAAAGTCAATTGATGAAGACGAAGTTGTAAAGATATTAAAACATGCAGACCACTATCATATCTACACAAGATCTGGAAAAGAATATATAAGCTATAAAGACCCAAGTAGAAAATATCCTAATATTCCAATAGGAACATATGTAGGAACACATGAAAGTAATAGAAATAAAGAAATTGAAAAACAAATTGAAAATATAAATAATCAAACAGACCCGAGTGCTTCATATGATAGATTTAAAAAACTTAAAGACAGTTTAAATATAATAGGGGTATTAGGAGGAGGAAAAGTTGATCGTTACGATATAGTTAAAATATTAAAACATGAAGATCACTATCATATATACGATTCAAAGGGAAATGAAGGTATAACTTACACAGACCCAAGACTAATCTACCCTAACGCTACATTTGGAATATATGAAGGAAGTCATGGAACAAGTCAAAGTGAAAACCCAAGTAAAAAAGAATTTGACTGGCCAGAAGGAATTACAAAGATTTTAGATCACGGAGATCACTGGCATCTTTATAGAGGAAATACTGAAGTTGCAGTTGTGCATGAAAATCCAAAATCGCACTATCCTAACGCAGAGTATATAGTAGAACACCATAACCACTCTGAACAACAAGTTACAGAAGGTGAAATCTTTAGCTATGATAGTGTAAAGGCATACCTTAAAGAAGGCATATTTGATGTACTAGATGATAATCTTAAAAAAATGACAAACTATGGTAGTTTAACAAATACAAACATACCTGTCTATGGTTCTGACGAAATAAAAGAAAATATATTTTACTGGCTTCACAACGGAGATCACTATCACGCTATAACAATAAAACAAATTATTCAAAATGCAAAAGCAGGAGATTATAAAAATTATACAGCAAAAGAAGTAGTATCAGCCCTTAAATACATCATACAAAATCCTGAAAAAATAAAACAATTGCAAAAAGAAAATGAAGAAAAAATAACCGTAGATCAAGAAAAAATAATTAACTTTTTAAAAGATTACTACAAAATGGACGTTCAAGTAATTGGAGATAAAGCATATATCTATGCAAAAGAAACATATGAATTTCTTCTAAAAGATTTTAAAGAAGAAAATAAAAAAGTAAAATATACAAAAGAACTTCCAAAAATTGAAAAAGAAAATCCTACAGAAGAAAACGAAGAAGATAAAACAAAAGAAGATAAAACAAAAGAAGATAAAGAAAGAAAAACAAAACAAAGCATAAATAAATCAGATGAAAACATAAAAAAACTTATGAAAATTTTACACCTAACAAAAGAACAAGTAGAAGAAAAAGTTTTAAAAACTGATGGCTTATCTTTAACAAATGCAGTTGTAAAAGACGACGGTACAATAATTTGTAACGAAAAAACATACATTTTAAAGTAAATTAAAAAAATAATGCTTATATTTTTAAGCATTATTTTTTTTATCTATTTTTGTAAAAATAAAAAAATTATGCTACAATTAATTAAAATCAAACGGGAGGTGCTTTTTTGAACAAAATTTTAAAAAAGCTTTTTAAATTTTTAATATTTATTTTACTTTTAATAATAGTTTTTATACAAGGACTAATCCACTTTGCAAATAAAAATGATTTTTCTAAACAAACACAATACGTTTTAGTTTTAGGAGCAAGAGCAAATAAAGGAAATCTTTCAAAAACACTACAAGAAAGGCTAAAAACAGCTACAACTTACCTTAAAGAACATAAAAATTCAAAAGCTATTTTATGCGGTGGAACTGAAAAAGGAGATAAATTTTCCCAAAGCTATTACATGAAAGAATATCTCTTAAAAGAAAACATAGAAAAAGAAAGATTAATAACTGAAGATAAAAGCAAAAACACATTTGAAAACATAAAATTTGCACTTTTTAAAATGGATAAAAAGCCCACAGAAGTTATGATAATAACATCAAGTTATCATATATTTAGAGCAAAATTAATTTTATATAGATTCGGCGTTTTAGGATATTGTGTAGGTGCAAAAGTTCCAAAAAATATAATTTTAAAATCATATATAAGAGAAACATTAGCAGTTATAAAAACATATATTTTTGACAGACCTACAAAAGAAGAAATAAAAAAGCTTTATGAAAAGTAAAAATATTTAATAAAAAGCTTAAAAAGACTATATTTTTTTAAATAAATATGTTATCATTATAGTAGATATTTTTATCTATAAATTAAAAAAAGATTAAATTTAACATTAGGAGGAAAATTAATGGAAGAAAATAAAAGCTGTAGTTGTGGATGCGGTTGTGATTGTGAAGATGAAGAAGCAGAAATAATAGTTTTTGAAGATGAAAACGGAAAAGAAGAATCTTTTGAAGTTATCGGAGTTTTTGAAGTAGAAGAAAAAGAATACATCGCTCTTCAAAGTCAAGATGATTCTAGCATTTTACTTTGCAAATACATTGAAAAAGAAAATGGCGATTATGAAGTTGAAGAAATCGAATCAGATGAAGAATTTAATAAAGTTTCTGACGCTTTTGACGCTTTAGTTGAAGAAGAAGACGAAGAATAATTTTTAATAAAACAAAGTGCCGTCTAGGCACTTTATTTTTTATAAAGGAGGGATAGATATAAACACAGTTTGCATAGATTTAGACGGAACCCTATTAGATGACAAAAAGAAAATTTCAAAAAGAAGTATAAACACTTTAAGAACTCTAATAGATAACAAAATAGAAGTTATAATCGCAACAGGAAGACACTTTTATATGGTTGAAAATTTTTTAAAAGAACTTGACAGAGATATAATGATTTGTTCTAACAACGGAGCTATGAGTAGATTGAAAAACACAAAAAAACTTTTTAACGTAGAATATTTAGACAAAGAAATTTTCTTTAACATTCTTTTTACAGCAGAAAAGTTAAATCTTTTACCATACGTTTACGTTGACTTTTTTACATCAGGATATCATCTTTTAGTAAAAGAAGGAAGCGTAAAAAAAACACATTTTGAAGAAAAAATTCCCGACAAAAAGATGAACGAACAATTAATACGATATATAAATACTGAAAACTTACAAAAATCAGACATTTTATGCCTTGCATTTTTAGATAGCAAAGAAAATATCTTAAAACTTTATGAAAAATTTAAAGACTTAGATATAACAAAAACTCTTTACACATTAAAAGATGGACGATTTGTTTTAGAATTTCAATCAAAAAAAGCAGATAAATGGATAGCTATAAAAAGATACCTTGACTACAAAAATATAAACACAGATAAAATAGTATCCTTTGGCGATGAAATAAACGATTTAATGATGATAAGAAATTCAAAAATGGGATTTTTTATGAAAAACGCTAATGAAAATTTAAAAAAACATACAAAATATATAACAGAATATACTAACAACCAAGAAGGAGTTAGCATAGAACTTGAAAAAATATTTAAAGACTTTTTCTAAACAAAAGTCTTTATTTTTTTAAAAGCAATTTTTAAACTATTTAACATTTGATATCGTAAAACAATTAAATACCGTTTTAACGCAAAATGGTT
>KQ959608.1 GCA_001552895.1 Tissierellia bacterium KA00581 | reverse complement strand
CTGGTTTGTCCAGTAAAGAGGGTACATATCAAAATTTATCTTGTGCTTTTTTATTTTAATATTACTTATATTTTATTATATTACTATTTTTATACAACTTATTTAGATAATAAAAAAACTTTTTATTACTTTTATAAAAAAAGTGCCGATGATAATCAAAGGCACTTTTTAAAATTTTAGTTTTAATTAAAGTCTATTTTTGTCTATAAAACATATTTATTATTTTTAAAATTTTTTTATTTTCAAATGGTATAAGCTCTCCTATTCCTATAAATATATTATCACAATAGATTTTAAATACACCTTCTTTATCTATATCAAAAGTTTTTCTTAATCCATTTGATATATGTTTAAAATGTTTTTTAGAAAAATCTATTCTTTCATATAAAAGAACATCTTGTGGCTTTTTTAATATAGATTTAAGTTTTTCTTCATCTAATGTTTTAAGCTTTTCTAATGTTATAGAATTCTCTATATTAAAAATTCCATAACTATCTCTACAAAGACTATTCATATATGAAAATTGATTTATTTCTCTAGCAATATCATTAAAAAATGTTCGTATATATGTTCCTTTTGAACATTTTACTTTTAATCTTATTTTATTTTGATAAATATTTAAGATATCGACAGAATATATGTGTACTTCTCTTTTTTCTCTTTCAACTTCTATTCCAGCTCTTGCATATTCATAAAGTCTTTTACCATCTTTTTTTAATGAAGAAAACATTGGTGGTAGTTGTAATATTTTCTTATCATTATACATATTAATTTTTTCTAAAAATTCTTTTTTATTAAAAACTATTTCTTTTGAAGAAATCACATTTCCCCATATATCTAAAGTATCAGTATTTATTCCTAAAGTCATTTCTCCAACGTAGGACTTACCCATACTTTGAATATATTCAACAAGTTTTGTCGAAGAACCTATACATATAGGTAATACACCTGTTACATTTGGATCTAATGTACCCGCATGGCCAACTTTTTTTAGTTTATATATTTTCTTTACAATATTTACAACATCTCTACTTGTATATCCAATAGGTTTGTAAACATTTAAAACTCCATTAAACTCCACCATTAAAATACTCTTTTCCAAGTAATGATATAATTTTTTTACAAACTAAATCAAAATTTCCTTCTATTTTACAGCCTGAAGCTCTTGTATGTCCTCCACCGTTTAATTTAGAACAAATTTTGGAACAATCAACAAAATTTTTACTTCTAACACTACCTTTAAATAAATTTTCTTCAATTTCTTTAAAAATTATAGAAACTTCAAAACCTTCAATATCTCTGTAATAATTTACCAAATCGTCAAACATATCCATAGAAAGATTAGTATTTTCAAAGTCAGATTTAAACATACCAATTATTGCAACTTTATTGTCAAAATAAAATTTTGCTCTATTTATTAATTTATTTTTTAAAAGTTCAACTTTAAGGTCGTTACTTTGATAAAGTTTTTTATATATAAAATCTTTATTTGCTCCTAAATCATACAAATCGGCAGCAATTCTTAAAGTAGTCGATGTAGATGATTCGTATAAAAATCTATTTGTATCTGTATTTATTCCAACTAATAATGCATCTGCAACATTTTTAGAAATTTTAAAATCAATTTCTTTAAAAAGTTCATAAAGTATCTCACAAGTAGATGATTTTTCAGGAAAAACAAAATTATAATCACCAAAAAAATCATTTGTTTTATGATGATCGATATTTAATATTTTTTTTGCACTTTTATTAAAAATTTCTCCTACATCTCCTGGTCTATTAATTTCGCCACAATCAACATATATAAGTAAATCTAAATCTTGATTTTTAGTTTCTTGTATAATATTTAAATCTTCTAAAAAATTTAGATATTTTGGAATTGTATCAACTTTTATTGCAAAAACTTTCTTTTTTAAATTTTCTCTTATAGCTAAAGTTGTAGAAATTGTAGCTCCGATATTATCTCCATCAGGATTTTTATGAGATATAACTCCAATTGTATTAGAGCTTTTTAAAAGCTCTAATATTTCAATTGGGCAGTTATTTTTCTTCTTCATTGTTTGCATAAAATTCTCTCTTTTCTCTATCTTCTTTTGAAACTTTTGTTATTAATTCACTTAATAACATACCTTTTTCAAAAGATTCATCTAATTTGAAAATAAGTTTTGGAGTGTGCCTTAAATCTAAAGTTTGTGAAATTTTTCTTTTCATAAATCCTGTTGCGTGTTCTAAACCTTTTATAGTTTTTTCTTTTATCTTTTCATCTCCAAAAACAGCTACACTCACATAACAAATTCCTAAATCATCTGTAAGTTTAATTTTAGTTATATTTGTTATTGAGGGGTCTATTCTATTATCTTTTATTCCGTTATATATTGTATTTGATAAAACCCTATTTATTTCAGATTCTATTCTTAAAAGTCTTTTTTTATTCATATAAGCCTCTATTTTTCAACTTCTTTATCTATATAAACTTCAATAATATCTGATTCTTTTAAATCATTATACCCTAAAATGCCAAGTCCTCCTTCATATCCGGATAAAAGTTCTTTAGCATCATCTTTAAATCTCTTAAGTGATGAAATTTCTCCTTCATGCAAAATTATTCCATCTCTTAAAAGTCTTACTTTAGCATTTCTTGTAACTTTTCCATTTAAAACATAAACACCTGCAACAGTTCCTACATTTGGCACTTTGAAAGTTGCTCTAACTTCTGCTCTACCAATTACTTCTTCAACAAATGTTGGAGCAAGCATTCCTTTAACTGCAAGTTTAATATCTTCTATAGCATCATAAATAACTCTATATGTTCTAATATCTACCTTTTCGTCTTTTGCCATATCTATTGCAACTTGCGATGGTCTTACGTTAAATCCTATTATAATGGCGTTACTTGCAGAGGCAAGCATAACATCTGATTCGTTAATACCACCAACTCCACCATGAATTATATTTACTTTTACTTCTTCGTTGCTAAGTTTTTCTAATGAATTTTTAACAGCATCTATTGTTCCTTTAACATCTGTTTTTACAATTATTTTAAGTTCTTTTAAATTTCCTTCTTGAATTTTACTAAATAAATCATCTAATGAAACTTTATTTGATGATGAAATCATATTTTCTTTTTGAAGGTTTATAATTCTTTGAGCATAGCTTCTTGCAGTTTTTTCATCTTTAACTGCATAAATAAAGCTTCCTGCATCTGGTACTTCTGAAAGACCTAAAATCATAACAGGTGTTGAAGGTGTTGCTTTTTTAATCTTCTTTCCTTTATCATCAAACATTGCTCTTATTCTACCAGTTGATGTTCCAGAAATAACCATATCTCCAGATTTTAAAGTACCTTTTTGTACTAAAATAGTAGCAATTGGACCTTTACCTTTATCTAATTGTGCTTCTATTACAGTACCTACTGCCATTCTGTTTGGGTTAGCTTTAAGTTCTTCAACTTCAGCAACCATTAATATCATTTCTAAAAGCTCATCAATTCCTTGTCCTGTTTTAGCAGAAACAGCTATAGTTATAACATCTCCGCCCCAATCTTCACAAAGCACTCCGTTATCTGCAAGTTCTTTTTTTACTCTTTCTGGATTAGCTCCATCTTTATCTATTTTATTTATTGCAACTATAATAGGAACACCTGCATCTTTAGAGTGGTTAATAGCTTCTATTGTTTGAGGCATAACACCATCATCTGCTGCAACAACTAATATAGAAATATCTGTAACTTTAGCACCTCTTGAACGCATAGCTGTAAAAGCTTCATGTCCAGGAGTATCTAAAAATACAATTTTTTCATTATTTATATTAACTGTATACGCTCCTATATGTTGAGTTATTCCTCCTGCTTCTTGACTTGTAACTTTTGATTTTCTTATATAATCAAGTAAAGATGTTTTACCATGGTCAACATGACCCATTACAGTAACAACAGGTGGTCTTTTAACTAAATCTTCTTTTTTATCTTCATAATCTAAAGATAAAATTTCATTTTCATCTGTTATTTCAGGAGTTTGTAAAATAACAGTCTTTCCAAACTCTTCGGCTATAAGAGATGCACAATCAAAGTCAATTTCTTGATTTATCCCTGCCATAATTCCAAGAGAGATAAGTTTTGAAATAACTTGTGCACTGCTTACCCCAAGGCTTTCAGAAAAATCTTTTACAGTTATTTTTTCTGGAATTTTTACCTCTTTTACACCTTCCATTTTGTTTTCTAATTCCAAATCACTATCACTTTTTGTTTTATGATTAGCTTTATTTTTCTTTTTTGTATTATTTTGTTTTAACATAATGTTAGGATTTTTATCTTCCCTCATTTTATGTTCATTAAGTGATTTATTCTTTTTATTTTTTTCTTGTCCTTGAAGATGTGCTTTTCTAGCATCTCTTTTTTCTATTGCTGGATCTACAACTTCAACTATATCATCAATAAAGTCTTTTTTCTTGTGGTCTTTTCTATCTTTAGAAAAGTTTTTATCTCTATTATATGACTTATCTTTGTTGTAATTATCTTTGTTATAAGATTTATCATCTTTTCTAAAGTTATCTTTTCTATCTTTATTAAATCCCTTATCTTTATTAAAATCTTTTTTATCTTTTGAATAATTTTTATTAAAAT
>KQ959607.1 GCA_001552895.1 Tissierellia bacterium KA00581 | reverse complement strand
CTGGTTTGTCCAGTAAAGAGGGTACATATCAAATTTATCTCATAGCTTATTTTTTATTTTAATTTAATGCTCTTTTTAAACATAGTTTTTGTCTTAATAGTGAAAGTACTAAACATACAATCATTGGGATAACCCATCCTAGACTTATTTTAAATAAAGGTAGTCTTGAAACTACATCTGTTAAAAATGGCACTTGAAGATGTAAAGCATTCAAAGCTTCAACTAAAGAAATAATTACAGTTGGGTAGCAAACACATTTGTAAGTTAAGTTATCTAAATTTAATAGTTTATGTGAAAGTCCAAGTAATATTAAAACTATTGATACAGGATATATTAATATTAAGATTGGAACAGATATCTTAAGTATTGTAGTTAAACCAAAGTTTGCTACTAAAAATGAAAGTACACTCCATAATAAAATCCATTTGTTATATGAAACTTTGTTGTTAGTTAAGGTTTCAAAATATTTACTTACGCAAGTTATAAGACCTATACATGTTGTAAGACAAGCAAGTGTAAATATTGTTGCAAGTAAAACTATACCAAAAGATCCAAAAACAGAACTTGTAACTGATGTTAATATATCAGCACCGTTTTTAGCATTTGTGTATACTGCTGATGTAGACATTCCTATGTAAGAAAGCATTGCATAAACTAAAAACAATACAAAACCTGCTAAGGCTCCAGCTTTAATTGTATATCCTGTTACATACTTTTCTTCTATTTTAAAAGATCTTACAGCAAGTGTAACTACAAGTCCGAAGTTTAAAGCTGCAACAGTATCCATTGTATTGTATCCTTCTAAAAATCCTTTAACAACTGAATTGTTTGCATATTCACTTGATGGAGCAGCTATGTGTAAATTAGTTTTAAATACAACTCCTAAAAACATCGCAGTTATCAAAACAAGAAGTGAAGGTGTTAAAAATTTTCCCATTCTTGAAACGAGCTTACTTGGCTTTAAGCAAACTAGATATGCAACCAAGAAGAACATAAAAGTATATAAAATTCTTGCTGCAAATAAATTTTCTTTTAAATAAGGTGCAACTGCCATTTCAAAAGGTAAACTTCCAGCTCTTGGTATACCAAGTCCAGGTCCTATTGAAAGGTGAATCATACATGTAAATATTAGTGCAAAATATTTTCCACATCTTTGTGAAAGGTTCGTAAGACCATTTGTTTTAGAAATAACTGCTATTCCTAAAACGGGAAAAACAACTGCTGTTATACAAAAAGCAATAAGTGCAACTGGCATAAGGCTTCCAGCTTTATTACCAAGTAATGGTGGAAAAATTAAATTTCCTGCCCCAAAAAACATTCCAAAAAGCATTACGCTTATGGCTAAAAATTCTTTTTTAGATAAATTTTTTTTCATAAAATACCTCCTAAATAATTTTAAATAAAAAATAAAATAAAAAAACAAAAATATTTTTAATAAAAAAATTAAAAATAATTATAATAAAATAAAAAGCCCCTTGTTCTAAATAGAACAAAGGACGAAATAATCGCGGTACCACCTTATTTTTTCAAAAAATGAAACACTCAAAACGCATCTTACAATACGGTTTTTTGATAACGCAAAGCATCACTTTGCGAAGCCCATTACTAAAATTCACAGACCCTTTTGAAAAAAGATGATATTCAAAAATAACAAACCGTTAATTTTCACCACACATTAACTCTCTTTGAGATTTTTTATTTTTTACTCGTTCTTTTTAAATTTATTTTTTTATTTTTCTTAACTTATCTTTTTACATATTTTACAACAATTAAATAAAGTTGTCAAGCACTTATTAATAAAATTTTTAAATTTTTTTAAATTTTTTTAAATTTTTTTTAAATTTTTTTTACTTTTTTATTTATAATTGGAAATTAGTTTAAAAATAGTGTAAAATATAAGTGTTAATAAATATTAAAACAAGGAGATATAAAAATTTGAAGGCTATAATGTTTGATATGGATGGTACACTTATCGATTCTATACATGGATGGGTAGTTAGTTATAAAAAATTTTTAAAACAAGAAAATTTACAAGAAACATTAGAACTTTTTAAAATGTTAGATGGAAAAAAACTTATAAAAAAATGTGAAATAATAAAAGAATATTTTAACTTACCTCTTAGCCAAATGGAAATTTACAAAAGATGTTTAGTTTTTGTAAAAGAAGGATATGATAATGATTTTAAGGCTAAAGATGGAGTTATAGAATCTTTAGAATATTTAAAGGATAAAGGATATAAAATTTCTCTTAATACCGCAACAAAAATGGAAGTTTGTAAAGGAGCTTTAGAAAGATTGAATCTTTTAAAGTATTTTGATTATATTCAAACTTGTAAAGAGTGTGGATTTTTAAAAGAAGATGAAAGATTTTATGAAATTTCTATAAAAAGACACGGTGAAAATGCAAGTGATATTTTATTTTTTGATGATAATATTCTTCCACTTGAAACAGCCAAAAAACTTGGTATAAAAACTTGTTTAGTATTTGATGAAATTACATGTAAAAATTATTTTGATTCTTTTAAGCTTTCTGATTTTAAGCTTAATAAAATTTCAATAGATAGTTTAAAAAGTATTGGACTTTAAGGAGAGTTATATGAAAATATCAATTATTGGTTCAGGGCGTTGGGGAAGCTTTATAGCTTGGTATCTAGATAAGATAGGTAAAGATGTTACTTTATATGGAAGAAAAAATTCCAAAAGATTTAAAGAGCTTTTAGAAAATAGAAAAAATACATTTTTAACTTTACCAGATTCTATAAAATTAACTACAGATTTACAATCTATTTTTGATGCTGATTGTTTAATAATTTCTGTAGGAGTTCAAAATTTAAGAGAACTTTTAAATGAAATAAAAGAAAAAGTAGATATAAATATTCCAATAATACTTTGTATGAAAGGTATAGAGCTTACAACAGCTATGCTTCCAAGTCAAATTGTAAAAGATGTTTTAGGAAAAGATAAAAAAGTTTTAATTTGGGTAGGACCCGGTCATGTGCAAGACTTTACAAGAGGTATTCCAAATTGCATGGTTATAGATTCAGAAGATAAAAATTTGATTAAAAAGTTTGCTGATAGTTTTTCAAGTGATTTAATTAGATTTTATTTTGGAACAGATTTAATTGGCAATGAAATAGGAGCTGCAAGTAAAAATGTTGTTGGAATTGCAGCTGGAATACTAGATGGACTAAATCTTTCAAGTTTAAAAGGAGCTTTGATGGCAAGAGCTACAAGAGAAATTGCAAGGCTTATAAAAAAAATGGGAAAAGATGAAACTTGTGCTTATGGACTTTGCCATTTAGGAGATTATGAAGCTACTGTTTTTTCAAAATTTAGTAACAACAGAAGATTTGGTGAAAGTCTTTGTAAAGGTGAAAAATTTGATAAACTTGCAGAAGGTGTATATACAACAAAAGCACTTATGATTTTGTCAAAAAAATATAATGTTGAGCTTCCTATAACTAAGGCAGTTTATCGTGTTATTTACGAAAAAGAAAATGTAAAAGATGTTTTAGATTCTCTTTTTAAAAGAAGTTTAAAAAAAGAGTTTTAAGGTTTTAAAAATGATTTTTTTAATTATTATACCTTCAATTATATCTATATTTAATCTATATAAAAGACTAACTTGTAAAATAAAAGTAAAATTTACTAAATTTACCCTTTTACATCTTTTAGTTGTATTTATATTTCTATTTTACATTTTAAATATTTTAACTAAAACAACTATTAATTATTTAATTTTTTTAATATGGTATTTCTCATTTTTTACAAGTTTAATAGCTTGTGGAATAACTAAAGAAGGATTTTTATATCCCTTTTATTTAATTTCAAAATTATATAAATTTGAAAAAGTAAAAATAGTAGATTTTAAAAAAAATAAAAAAACTTTTTTAATTACATTTAAAGCCATAAGGGAAATAAGATTAGAATTTGATATAAAAGATTTAGAAAATGTAAAAAAATTTTTAAAAACAAAAAATATAAAATTAAAGTAAAAAAAGTTAGATTTAATATCTAACTTTTTTAATTATTACTTGACTTTTAATATTATACGATATATAATATGTTTAGAAAATTAAAAAGGAGGATTTTATGTTTTCAATACAAGGACAAATTTTGGATTTTTGTGTTCTATCTATTGTTAATGAAAAAGATACATACGGTTATGAAATAACTCAGCGTCTTATAAATTCAATAGAAATTTCAGAATCTACACTTTATCCTGTTTTAAGAAGACTTTTAAAATTAGGTCTTTTAGAAAGCTATGATATTGCATTTGATGGTAGAAATAGAAGATATTATAAAATAACAGAATTAGGAAAAGAAAACTTAAATTTTTACAGAAAAAAATGGAAAGAATATGTTAAACAAGTTAATATAATTGTTGGAGGAGAATATGACTAGAAAAACTTTTATAAAAAAACTTATGTCTAATTTAAAAAACATAAGTGAACAAGAACGAATAGAAATAAAAAAGTTCTATGAAGAGATGTTTGATGAGGCAAATATTGATTATTTAGATGAAGTTCCAGAAAGTTTTGGAGATCCAAGAAAAATAGCTATGGAAATTTTAAAAGATAGCATTGAATTTGATAATGAAAAAAAATCAGATAAAAAATTAAAATTTAAAAAATTTATTGATATAAAAGATAGCTTATTTAAAAAAATCTCTCTTATTTTTTTAGGACTTTTAAGTTTACCACTACTTTTACCTATAGTAATATTTTTAAGCGTTTTAATGATTTTATCTTTAGCTGTTGGAGTTGTATTTTTAACCATTTCAATAATAACTCTTCCATTTACAATTTGGTTTTTCCCATTTTTAATTTTTAAAATTGTAATAGGACTTTTTATATTTTGTGTTATACTTTTTATATTTTGTTTTATTGTAAAAATTTTATATAAATTTTTTATAAATAATATTTCACAAAATCCAGATAGATATATAAATAGATACTTTAAAATAAGATATAGCGATGATGAAACATATAGTGAAGAAAATAATGGATATGGACAAGAAAATAAAATGGATAATGAAGAAAATTTAAAATTCTATGCTATAGATAAAGTTGAAGGTGAATTTGAAGCGATAACTGTTATTTTTGAATCTACACAATTAGATTATGTAATAATTGATCAAAAAAATTTGAAAAAATCAAAAATAGTTGTTGAAAGAAAAGAAAATACACTAAAAATCAAAAATAAAATTTTAACAAATTATGAAAGTGAAAAAACCGTTATATTAGATAAAAAATTTGTATCTAATAATACCGTTGTAATTTATATTCCAAAAGGTATATCTTTAAGTGGAGCCTTTGATGCTTCAAATGTAAAATTTATACTTTTAGAAAATTCTAATTTCAACGTAACATTTAATGCTTCAAATGTTAGGTTTGAAGATTTAATCGTTAAAAATTCTAATATAGAAGTAAACGCATCTAATATAAATGGAAATGTTGATTTTGAAAAAATGAAATTAAATGTAAGTGCATCAAATGTAAATTTAGAAACTGAAAATGAAAAAGAAGATATAGAATTAACTTACAGCTTAACAATGTCTAAATTTAATTTCTTTGGAAATAAATTTACAGGTTTTGGAAATTTTTCTAATCCAAAAAAAATAGATTCAAAAGCACAACTAACAGTAGATTGTGCTGTAAGCAATATAACGATAAAATAAAAAAGTAAGTCTTAGGACTTACTTTTTTTAAATAAAAATGGTGCCGGCAGTGGGACTCGAACCCACACACCCTTACGGATAACAGATTTTGAGTCTGTCTCGTCTGCCAATTCCGACACGCCGGCAAATACATATTGCTTAGATAGTATATCATAAAAAAAATAATATTTCAATAGGCAAAACAAAAAAAGTAGAGTAAAAACTCTACTTTTTATATGGTGCAGGAAAGAGGACTTGAACCCCCACGTCAATGACACTAGATCCTAAGTCTAGCGCGTCTGCCAGTTCCGCCATTCCTGCATATATGGGGTGGATGATGGGACTCGAACCCATGACCTTCAGAGCCACAATCTGACGCCCTACCAGCTAGGCCACACCCACCAAACGTACACGTTATTTCTAACTGCTTGTATATTATAACAATAAAAAAATATTTTGTCAATACTTTTTTTAAAAATTTTTTAAAGTTTATTTTAAAAATTTTTAAATTTAAATATTAATTTATAACTTTTAACTAAATAAAAAATACTGGAGTTTATTTCCAGTATTTTTTATTTAATTATATTAAAGTCTTTTTAAAACTCTTTTATATAGTTTATAATCAACAAGGTATGAAATTATTCCGGTAATAATTGCTATAGCTATATCAATTATAATGATAAATCTAATATCCATATTTCTTTTCATTCCAAAATATGCTGTAAAAATCATAAGGCCATACATTCCATAATTTATCAAAATCGAACCAAAAGTACTAAGACCTGTAGCTCCATTATTTATGGCTTCTCTTGGAGTTTTCCAATCAAAATTAGGATTTATAAGTCCTAAAATCATGTTTAAAGCTCCACTTATAAATAGTGTAAGACAAAATCCTAATAGTGCTACTATATAAACTAAAGGATTAAATATATATATTGTAAGAGAAGCTAAAAGTACTACAACCATAATGGCAAAATGCAAAAATTGACATGCACATATTCTTGATAGAATTTGTGTATGGATATTTATAGGAGCTGATGCGATAACCCAAAATGCTTTACCTTCTCTTGAAACGGAACTTGTTGTAAGAGATGATAGTCCTTCATATAAACCTACAATTGCACCTGTAGCAAAACTGTAAAGAAGTATATCTTTTAAATCGATATTTGCCATAAATGAGTTTATTAAAAATGCTATTGTATCTTTTTGCTCTAATCCAAAATAAATACCTACAGCTGTAAAAATTAAAAGTAATATATCTATAATTACAATTTGCATAAGATATGTTGGAGTTGTTAATATTTCAAAAAATTCTTTTTTAAATAAAACTGTAAATTTTGATTGTTTAACTTGACTTACTCCAAGTTTTTTTCTTTTTTCTATAACTTTATTACTTTCTTTTGAAACTATATTTGCACATCTTAATATTTCTAAATAATTACGTTTTGAAAGAAAATTAAAAATTAAATATACTACTATTAAGCATAAAATTCCAATTGAAAAGCTAAGTAAAACAGATGTAATATCTTTAAATATAACAATATTTTTAGCCCATGACACCATAAAGAATATTTTTGAAATTGTATTATCTATACGAGTTAAAACACTTGATATACTAAATAACACTTTAGAGTTATAACTTTGTGTAAATAACATATATGCTAAAAAGATACATATCATAAATAGTGAATAGATTAGTTTTAGAAATCTATTAAAAAGCTTACTTATTCTTATTAATTTTCCAAAGATAAGTATTATTATGCCAGATATTAATACTGCTAATGTGTTTATTATACCAAAGGTTAAAATTATAAGAATATAATATAAAATACTCTTTTTTAGATAATATCCTACAGTAAAAAATGCAACTATAAATATTATATAAAAGCTTAAGAAAAAGCTAATGCAAAGAGCGTATATTCTAGATTTTATTATATCACTACCAGAAATTGGAAGAGATAGAAGCATTTCGCTTTCATTATTTTTTTCAATGAAAATAAAAGAACTTGCAAGTGAAAAAAATAGTGTTATCATAAAAATAGAAGCAAAAATACTTGTAAGATATACTGCTCCAATTGGTGAGTTAATAGAATTTGCTAAAAATTTTCCTATTTTTGGAGCAAGAAAAATATACAAAAATAGATAAACTAATATTGAAATGATGCCTTGAATAGCATTAGATTTTTTACCTTTTTTAAATATATTTTGCTTTATTGAAGAAATTGCAAAAAAATCAATTGAAACAAAATATTTTATTAAAGTCCATATTTTTGATTTATTCATTTCTAGTAAGCTCCAAGAATATTTTTTCAAGGTCTTCATTGTAACCATTTTCTTTTTTCAAATCATCAAGTTTTCCACAAAATGCAATTTTACCTTTGTTGATGATTCCAACTTTATCACAAATTTTTTCTGCAACTTCCATAACATGAGTTGAAAAAATAACAATTTTTCCACTATCAGCAAATTGTCTTAAAATATTTTTTAAATTAAAAGAAGTCTTTACATCAAGCCCAACCATAGGTTCATCTAAAATTAGAACTTTTGGATCTGTAATAAGTGCTCCAATTAAAACAAGTTTTTGTTTCATACCATGAGAATAACTATCTATAATTTGATAAATAGCATCTCCAAGTTCTAACTTTTCATTAAACTTTTCAATTCTTTCTTTTCTTACAGATTCATCTACATCATAAATATCACAGATGAAATTTAAATATTTTATACCAGTCATTTTTGTATAAATATCTGGATTATCAGGAACGTAACTTATTATATTTTTTACTTGCATAGAATTTTTTAAAGTATCTATTCCATCTACAGTTATAGTTCCTTCAGTTTGTTCTAAAATACCTACAAGCATTTTTAAACTTGTACTTTTACCAGCACCATTTGGACCTAAAAATCCAAAAATTTCTCCCTCTTCAATCTTAAAACTGATATTATCAACAGCTTTTACACCTTTTGAAAAAACTTTTGATACATTTTTAAATTCTATCATTTTCTTCTCCTCTCAATAAATTTAATTATATGATTATTATATCAGATAAAATAAATAAAAGAAAGCATTTTTTAAATTATTTTTTACTAAATATATATATATATATATATGACTATATTCTTAAAATATGTAGGTAATTTTATTTACATAACAAAAAATATTAATAGAATTATATCTTTTATTTAAATTATTTTTATAAAGTCAAAAACTTTTGTATTTTTATATTTTTTATTATCTAAAGAAATTTGCAAAAAAATTTTTTTACAGCATAATACAGTTTAGAAAATAATTAAAAGAAAATTTTATAATATGATTGTTTATATTTTGATAACTTAAGTTTTGATAAATAATACGTGAAATTAAATTTTACATATCAAAAAATAATTTACATCAAAAAGTAAATAAAAAGATTGTTAAAAAAGAGCATAAGTTATCTAATTAAGAAAACGATTAAAAGTTTTTGATAATATTTTTTGCTCTTGTATATTTCAATCTATTTGATTTTTTTATTTTTTTTATTGAAAATGTTTTAAATATTGTTTTTTTGTGATTATAATCACTTACAAAATAAAATTAAGGGTATATAATGTATGTAAAATAAAAAGTTATTTTTTACATAGAATATTTTTTTTAGGAGATGATTTAATGGACGCTTGGAGAGGTTTTAACAAAGGTAATTGGAATGAAAATATTGATGTTAGAGATTTCATTCAATTAAACTATACTCCTTATGAAGGAGACGAAAGCTTTTTAGCTGATGCAACTGAAAGAACAAAAAAACTTTGGAAAAAAGCAGAAGATTTAATTTTAGAAGAAGTTAGAAACAAAACAATTAAAGTTGATACTACTAGAGTTTCTGGAATTAACAGTTTTCCTGCAGGATATTTAGATAAGGACAATGAACTTATCGTAGGTTTTCAAACTGATGAACCTATGAAAAGAATTGTAAATCCTTATGGTGGTTATAGAATGGTTACTAACTCTTTAAACGCTTATGGTTTAAAGATGGATCCTACTATTGAAAAGTATTTTAATGAATTTAGAAAAACTCATAATCAAGGAACTTTTGATGCTTATACTTCACAAATGAGAAAAGCAAGAACTGTTGGACTTTTAACAGGACTTCCTGATGCGTATGGTCGTGGTAGAATAATCGGTGATTACAGAAGAGTTGCTCTTTATGGTATTGATAGATTAAGAGAAGAAAAATTAAAAGATTATAAAGAAATGGAAGTAAAAGAAGCAACAGAAGAAGTTATAAGACTTAGAGAAGAAGTTTCTGAACAATATAGAGCTTTAGATGAAATCAAAAAGATGGCACAAACTTATGGCTTTGATATTTCAAAACCTGCAACAAATGCAAAAGAAGCTATTCAATGGTTGTATTTTGGATATTTAGCTGCAGTTAAGGAAAATAACGGTGCTGCTATGAGTCTTGGTAGAAATGGTGGATTTTTAGATATATATATCAAAAGAGATATGGACGAAGGAGTTTTAACTGAAAGCGAAGCTCAAGAATTAATTGATCAATTTGTTATGAAGTTAAGAATGGTAAGACATTTAAGAACTCCAGAATATGATGATTTATTTGCAGGAGATCCTACTTGGGTTACTGAATCTTTAGGTGGTATGGGTCTAGATGGAAGAACTTTAGTTACAAAGACTTCATTTAGAATTTTACACACTTTAACAAATCTTAATTCTTCACCAGAACCAAATATGACTGTACTTTGGAGTTTAAATTTACCAGAAGGTTGGAAAAATTATTGTTCAAAGATGAGTATTCAAACAGGTTCATTACAATATGAAAATGATGATGCTATGAGACCTGTTCATGGTGATGATTATGCGATTGCTTGTTGCGTTTCTTCAATGGTAATTGGTAAACAAATGCAATTTTTTGGAGCAAGAGCAAATCTTGCAAAATCACTTCTTTACGCTATTAACGGTGGCGTTGATGAAATGAAAAGAGCAAAAGATGGTTCTTTAATTAAGGTAATAGACGGAATTGAACCAATTAAAGATGATGTTTTAGATTTTGATAAAGTTTATAAAAATTATAAATTAGTTTTAGAAAAAGTTGCAAAACTTTATGTAAATACAATGAATACAATTCACTATATGCATGATAAGTATGCTTATGAAGCTGGTCAAATGGCTCTTCATGACACATACGTTCATAGATATATGGCATTTGGTGTTGCAGGTATCTCTATTGTAGCAGACTCTTTAAGTGCAATTAAATATGCAAAGGTAAAACCTATAAGAGATGAAAATGGATTAGCTATTGATTTTGAAATTGAAGGAGATTTCCCAACTTACGGAAATGATGATGACAGAGTTGACTCATTAGCAGTAGAAGTTATCGAAGGTTTTATGAATGAACTTAGAAAAACTCCTACTTACAGAAATTCTGAACATACACTTTCAATTCTTACTATAACTTCAAACGTAGTTTATGGTAAAAAGACAGGAACAACTCCTGACGGAAGAAAGAAAGGCGAACCATTTGGTCCAGGAGCAAACCCAATGCATGGAAGAGATAAGAGTGGAGCTATCGCATCACTTAACTCAGTTGCGAAAATTCCTTATGCAGGTTGTTGCCAAGACGGTATTTCAAATACATTCTCAATCGTTCCAAACTCATTAGGAAAGAGCGAAGATGAAAGAAAAGTAAACTTAACAAACTTAATGGATGGTTATTTTGAACAATTAGCTTTCCATCTAAACGTAAATGTTTTGGATAGAGAAACTCTTATGGATGCATATAAAAATCCTGAAAAGTATCCAAACTTAACAATTCGTGTTTCAGGATATGCGGTAAGATTTAATAGACTTACAGATGAACAAAAATTAGAAGTAATTCACAGAACATTCCACGAACATTGTTAATTAAAATAAAAAAGCAGGTTTAACCTGCTTTTTTTTAACAGTTAATTTAATATTAAATTTAAGATTATATAAATTATTGTAGTATGATTTAAAAGGATGTGATAAAATGGTAATAGGAAAACTTCATTCAATTGAAACTATGGGGCTAGTTGATGGCCCGGGGATAAGGACAATTTTCTTTTTGCAAGGTTGTCCGATTCGTTGCCTTTTTTGTCACAATCCCGATACTCAAAAGTTAATAGGTGGAACAGAAATAACACCCGATTTTGTTTTAGCAAAAGCAAAAAGATATAAAACGTATTACAGAAATAACGGGGGAATTACTTTTTCTGGTGGTGAACCACTGTTGCAAGGTGAATTTGTAAAAGAAAGTTTTAAACTTTTAAAAAATAATGGATATAATACATGTCTTGATACAAGTGGTTACGGAAATGAAAAATATTTTAAAGAAATTTTAGAAAACACCGATACAATACTTTTAGATGTAAAAAGTTTTTCTAATGAAGGTTATGTAGAAATGGTTAATCAAAAAATGGATGGATTTTATAAATTTTTAAGTTATATACAAAAATACTATAATGGAAAAATTTGGTTTAGACATGTAATGGTTCCAGGCTTTACAGACAATAAAGAATCTATGGATAAATTTGTAGAAATTATAAAGCCGTATAAAGAAAAAATACAAAGAGTTGAAATCTTACCATATCATTTAATGGGCGTTGCAAAGTATAAAGAAATTGGAAAAGATTACAAACTAAAAGGCGTTCCCGCCATGAACAAAGAAAAAGCAGTTATGTTAGAGAGTTATGCTAGAAATAAATTAGGAATTTAAAAATGCTGTGAGTTTAATGATGTGTACCCAAAAAACTGGACACATTAAT
>KQ959606.1 GCA_001552895.1 Tissierellia bacterium KA00581 | reverse complement strand
TTTTTTATATGAAATATTGTAAATAATCGTATACATTTCTTTACTTTTATTCTTTTATTTAGTATAATTAAGTTTGCTAAAAATATTTTGTAATAAAAAATTAGTATTAATAATGAAATTTAATTTTTTTGTTAAAAATAAGTGATAAATTTAGGAGAATTATAATGTATAAATTAATAGATGTTTCTAAAGAAGAATATGACAAATTTGTAAAAGGACATAAATATGGAGATATTTGCCAAATTTCTTCATGGGCAGATGTAAAGAGCCCTTATTGGTATAGTAAAAGAATAGTTATGTCAAATGAAAATAATGATATAGTTGCATCAGCACAATTGTTATTTAGAAAAATTCCTAAAATGAATAAGACTATTTGTTATATTCCAAGAGGATTTGTTTGTGATTATGATGATATTAATGTTATAAAAGCTATGTTAAAGTATGTAATTGAAAAAGCAAAAAAAGAAAAAGCTTGTTTTTTTACAATGGATCCTATTGTTCAAAGAAAAGATAAACCATCTTTACATGAAGATTTAAAAAAGATTGGATTTAAACATAATGGATTTACAACTGGATTTGTAGATTTACAACCTCGTTTTGCTATGGTTACAGATATAAGTGATAATTTAGATTTAGTTTTTAAAAAATTTAATTCTAGAGCTAAGACAAATATTAAAAAATCTATAAAATATGGACTTTCTTTTGAAGTTACAGATGAAAAAGAACTTTCAAGTTTTTATAATCTTATGCTTGAAACCGGAAAAAGAGATGAATTTTCAATAAGAAGCAAAGAATATTTTGAAAAACTTATATCGGAGCTTAAAAAAACAAATGATGCATTTTTAGTTTTGATAAAAATGTATCCTAAAACAACCTTTGATATTTTGAAAAAAGAATATGATGAAATTACAAAAGAAATTGAAAGAGCAAATAAAAAACTTTTAAAAATAGATAAAGAAAAAGAAGAAAATTTAAAATTACAAATTTTAGAAATTGAAAATAGAAAAGAAAAAATTAAAAAGTTAATTGCTAAAATTGAGCCTTTAACTTTAGAAAATAAACCTGTTGTACTATCAGGTGCGATTTTAACATATTGCGGAAAAAAAGCATATTATCTATATGGAGCAAGTTCTAATGATTTTAGAGAACTTTTATCTAATTATTTTATGCAATGGAATATGATGGAATTTTCTAAAAATCGTGGTTGTACAAGTTATGATTTTGGTGGAATTTCTGGTATCATGCAAAAAGATGATCATGAATATGGACTTTTTGATTTTAAAAGAAGATTTAATAGCGAAGTTAATGAAAAAATCGGACAATTTTATTATATTTTAAATCCTTTTGTATATTTTATATTTAGAACATATTTAAAAATAATTAAATTTATAAGAAAAAGATAATTATTTAAAGATATTTTTCATATAAAGTATTTTTTTAAAAAAGATATAACATAAATTTATCAACTTTCTGTAACGAATGTTATTGACGAATAGATTAAAAAAATATATAATAATTGTACTATTATTTTTGGAGGCTGTTATGGATATTAGAGTTGTTGGAGAAAGTATTTTTGATATTGAATCAGATTGTATCTTATATTTTGTAGACAATGCTTTTACAAATAAAGATACTTTAGAACTTGTAGAGCAATGCGGAAATAGAATTTTAAATACTTTTTCAAAGATAAGCTCTATACCGACAGGAGATTTAAAAATTGTTCCTGCTTTTGATTTAAAGGCAGATTATATTATTTTATCAGTCATACCAAAAAGCATTGAAAATGATGAAGATAGGCATTTTTTAAAAGAAATTTTTTATAAAATAATGGAAAATTTTGAAAAGTATGAGTTTAATACTTTGGCAGTTGATATAAAAAGGCTTAATGATTCATACGGCAAAAAACATTGTGATATTTTTAAAGAATGTTTAAGAAATTTAGATATGGATATTGTGATATTTTTATGTAAGTGAAGTTGTTTATATTAAAAGGGGTGAAATTATGGATGCTTTGCTTGACAATAAAGTAAGAGAAGATTTAGAATATAATTTTCTATACCTTAAAGATAGCGTAGCATTTGATATTTTTATCTCATCTTTAGGTATAGAACAACATGGATTTAATTTAAGATTTAGGCAAGCAGTTTGTAATAAAATTTCAAGTAGTTTAGATTCTTTTTACAAAGAAAGAACAGATAAAGATTATATTAAAAATGCTTTAAAAAAATTAATTTATGATGATATAAATAGGCTTGAAATTTTACTACTTGTAAATACTTATATTTATGGTAATCTTTCAAATTGTTTTGCTAATGATTTAGAAAATTACTTTTTTATGGCTTATCCAAATATGAAAATAACTAAAGATCAAAAGCTTATAAGAAAAAACTTAACTTCAAGGGATTATAGATTTAGAAATAAGCTTATAAATAAAGTAATAAATTTTTATAATATCAACGATAAACTAGAAACTAAGATAGATAAATTTTTTGAAAGTGAAATAAAAGATAAAATTTTAGATCTTAATAATCATATGGCTAAGCAATTAAAGATTGAATTTCAAGAAGGTAAGTATTTTATTTTACAAAAGGAAAATTTTTTAACTAAAAAAGATCTTAAAAGTCTTTATATATATGTTCAAAAAGTGTTTTTTGAAAATTTATTAAAGACTACAAGAAGATTTATTTGGTATGGTTTAAATGATAAAGTTTTAAGTAGATATAAAAAATAAAAGTCAAAAACATTAGTTTTTGACTTTTTAAGATAGGAGAACATATGGGTTATGTAGCATTTTTGCTTATGATAGTGAATATTTTATCTAAAATTTTAGGATTTTTTAGAGAAATTTTATTATCATATTTTTATGGAACAGGAGAAGTTGCAACAGCTTTTCAGCTTTCATCGATTGTACCTTATACAATATTAGGTTTTGTAATATCAGGTTTTGCAGCAAATTTTATTCCGATGTATACATCAGTTCAAAATTCAAAAGGAAAAAAAGCAGCAGACTCTTTTACAAGTAATGTTTTAAATATAATATTTGTTTCATCAGTAATAGTAACAATTGTAGCATATATATTTGCAAAAGAAATAGTTTATATTTTTGCTATGGGATATAGCGGAGAAATTTTTGAACTTTCTGTAACATTTACAAAAATAACACTTCTTGCGATGTTTGCACAGCTTTTAAATGCTATTTTAAAAGGTTATTTAAATATAAAAGGAGATTTTATAACACCAGGGTCAACTGGACTTTTATACAATATAATTATAATAATATTTTTATTTATAAGTTATAAAATAAACCCTATTTTAGCGCCTATTGGAGTTAGCGTTGCAACTATTTTACAATATATTCCGTATATACCGGCGATAAAAAAGACAAAGTATAAACATAAATTTATATTAAATTTCAAAGATAAAGACGTTAAAAGGCTTTTAATTGTAGCACTTCCTATTATTTTTGGACTTGCAGTAAATCAAATAAATCAGCTTATAGATAAAGATCTTGCATCATTTATTTCTATAAAGGGAATTTCTGTTTTGTCTTATGCAGTAAAAATGAATGAATTTGTTTGGGGAATTATGGTAGTTTCCATAATAACATCTATCTATCCAACACTTAGCAAACTTGCAATAGAATCAAAAACAAAGTTTAAGATACAATTTTCAAAGACACTTTCAACTGTTATCTATTTAGTTACACCATGTTGTGTAGGTATTTTAATCTTTTCAAAAGAAATTGTAAATTTAGTCTTTAGAAGAGGAAAGTTTGACCAAACTGATGCCATTTTAGTTTCTGGAGTTATGTTTTATTATGCACTAGGACTTTTAGCACTTGGAATAAGAGATGTAATTTCAAATACATTTTACGCTTTAAAACTTACAAAAATTCCACTTATAAATTCCATAGAAATGGTTGTTTTAAATGTTATAACATCAATAATTTTATCTAAATTTATGGGCCTTAACGGACTTGCTTTAGGATCTAGTATTTCATCGGTTTTTGGAGCAATTATGTTATATATAAAACTTGAGAGAAAAATTGGCAAAATAAAATCTAAAGCTATAATAAATAATGCAATTAAAGTTTTAATTTCCGTTATAGCAATGGGTGTTTGTTCAAAGATGATTTTTTTAATATTAAGTGCAAGAATTTCATCAAATATAAGTTTTATAATAGCGATTATATTTGCAGTCTTAACATATGCAATAGTTTCTATTGCTCTTAAAACAAAACAAGCACTTGATATCTTAAGAGCGATACTAAATAAAATATAAAAATAAAAAAATAAAAAAATAAAAAAGAATTATTCTTTTATAGAATAGTTCTTTTTTTTATAATTAAATTTACAACTTAAAAATTATCAAAA
>KQ959605.1 GCA_001552895.1 Tissierellia bacterium KA00581 | reverse complement strand
CTGATTTTTATTTGTCAATACTTTTTTTAAAAAATTTTATTTTTTATATTCACAAATTTTTTCAACTTGATAGCTCTCTTATCGAGTGCTTTTCTATTATATCAGCTCTTTTTCTTCTTGTCAATACCTTTTTTAACTTTTTTTATATAATTTTTAAATAATTTATAATTAATTTAGCTGTATATAAAAAGAACGCTTAATCTAAGGTGAAAATTTTTAGATTAGGCGTTTTAAGTTTTGTTATTTTGTATCTTTAGATGCTTATTTATTTTTTAATTTATTAAACTCTTATTTCTATATTTAAAATATATCTTCTATTTATATATAGAAATATCATTTCTATTATGAACAATATTAATAGTAAAAGTACTGATATGATTATATATTTTCCAAATTCAAAAAAATGTTTATTAAAAATCCTAACTGAATATATTATTACGAAAAATATTATACTGTATATATATCTATAGAATGTTTTTACAACACCTTTTCCTTTTTTTATAGAAAGTTTTCTATATATTAATGTAATATAAAGTGCGATTTCTGAAATTAGATTTATAGTTAGAAATACTATTGTAAGTTGTATTATTTCTTCAAAATCATAAATTTTAGAAATTTTATTTGTAGTTATAATTTTAAATATCAGATACATAAGAAAAAATATTAAATTATATATAAGCATAGATAAAATTTTTATATTACTTATTTTTTTTCTGCTACATCCATTTATAAATAGAATATTTATTATATTATTTTTTGAAAATATATTACTTAAAAACACGGTAGTTAATATAACTGAAAGAATAGAAAAACTAAAGGTTTTAATTTTACTATTTATTAAAATTGTCCTAAAAATTGCAAATTCAAAAAATAAACTTACAAAAATCGATAGTAAAAATGTTTCAAATAGAGCTTTTAAAGAAAATTTTAATCCATTATTCATTGTATATTCTCCTTTCAGATGAAGTTATTGCTTGATATATTTCTTTAATTGAAATTTCTCTATTTGAATGTATACGGGCTTCATCTTTCGTTTTTGCCATTATGTATGCAATTTTTAGTTTTGAATAATTTTTTAATGTTTTTATTGCAATAACGTGTTTGTCTTTTATTGCATCGTTTATAAGCTCTAGTGAGCCAGATATAGAATAAACTCTTTCTTTTAAATCTTTTTTATCTTCAAAAAGAAAAACTTTACCGTCTTTTATTATAATTATTTTATCGACATGGGTAAAAAAGTGATTAACATTTTTACTGTGAATTATAGTTGTCGATTTATTTTCTTTTGTTTTCTTTAACAGCAAATCGCTTAATTTTCTTATTTCAAGGCTAGATACCCCAACTTCCGGTTTGTTTAAAAGAGTATATTTTTTATTCATACAAATTGTAACAATGGTTTTAAAAATTGTGTAGGTACTAACATTTTCTTCTGGATTTAACTTTTTATCAAGGTCTATTTTAAAATCATCACAAAGTTTAAGAGCATAATTTTCATCAAATTCTTTGTTAAATTTAGCTATAAAGGTTAAAATTTTTCTAAGAGTATATCCTATGTAAAACTCCATTTTTGGACAAATATAGATTAAATCTCTTGCATTTTCAGGTGTTTTTTTATCTATTAAAACTTCTCCTTCATCTTTTAGTAGATAATTGCATAATATATTAAAAATAGTTGTAGTTCCAGAATTTATCCTTGCTAAAATTCCATAAGTTTTTCCTTCTTCTAGCTGTAAGTTAAAATCTTCTATTGCAACAAAATTTCCATATGTTTTTTTTAAATTTTTTATCTCTATCATTTTAAATTTCCTTTATAATATCTAAAATAATGCTTTTAACAACTTTAGAAGCTTTTATAAGAAAAGTTTCAAAATCGCAATCAGCATCTTCATTTGCGTTATCAGAAATAGATCTTAAAGCGAGATATTTAACATTGTTTAAATGGCAAACATGTACAATAGCACAGCTTTCCATTTCGCAACAAAAAGAATTAAATTTTTCTTTTATAAAATCTTTTGTTTCTTTTTTAGCTACAAAAACATCTCCCGTTGCGATTATTCCTTTAAAAATTTCATCCTCTTTAAGAACTTTTTTTGCCTTTTCATAAGCAATATTTACAAGATTTTCATCAGAAATAAACTTAACATCTTTAAGACCCGGCATTTCTCCTAGAGTATAACTACCTGCTTGTGTGCAGTCAAAATCGTGGTAGAAATATTGTGTTCCTATAACTAAATTACCTATTTTTACATCTTTGCAAGTAGAACCTGCAACACCTATATTTATAATTACTTTTGGGTTAAAATAATCTATCATAGCTTGTGTATACATTGCAGCATTTACCTTTCCAACGCCACAAATACCCAAAACAACATCTTTATTATATATTTTTGCTTTATAAAAAATTAAATTTTTATAAATTACTTTTTCTGTTTCTAAATTTTCTACAATCTCCATTAATTCTGCATTTAATGCACTTATAATTCCTATCATAATTTCTCCTTAAGTTAAATTAAAATTTAATTTAATTTTTTATATCGTCATTATGATTATATCATAAATTATAGTTATATAAAAGTAATTTTTATTAAAATTTAAGCTTTTGTAACAAAAAAACATCTTATATATTTTACAATATAAGATGTTTTTTATTATTTAACTTTTAGTTTTTCTAAAACTATTTTTCCTCTTTTTACATCAAGATGAAATTTTTCATCTTTTAAAATTTCATTTTTTAAAATTTCATCAGCTATTTTATTTTCAAGTTCAGTTTTTATAACTCTTTGAAGAGGTCTTGCACCATAAATCTTGTCATAACCAATTTCTGAAAGTTTTTTTAGAACTTTTTTATTGTAGTCAATAGTTAAATTTAAATTTGAAAGTCTATTTTTTAATTTTTCAACAGAAAGTTCAGTTATTTTTAAAATATCTTCTTTAGAAAGTTTTTTAAATACAATTACATCATCAACTCTGTTTAAAAATTCGGGTTTAAACATAATCTTAAGCTCAGAATTTACTATTTCTTTTATTCTTTCATATTCTTTTAATTCTTCATTTTCTTTAGATGAAAAGCCAAGAGAATTTTTCTTTTCTATAGCATTTGCACCAACATTTGAAGTCATTATTATAATTGTATTTTTAAAGTTTACAACCTTTCCTTCAGAGTCTGTAAGTCTACCGTCATCTAAAATTTGAAGTAACATATTAAAAACGTCAGGGTGAGCTTTTTCTATTTCATCAAATAAAACAACGCTATATGGCTTTCTTCTTACAGCTTCAGTTAAAAGTCCCCCTTCTCCAAAGCCGATATATCCTGGAGGAGAGCCGATTAACTTAGAAACAGTATGTTTTTCCATATATTCACTCATATCTATTCTTATCATATTTTCTTCAGATGCAAAAAGTAATTTTGCAATAGACTTTGCAAGATAAGTCTTACCAACGCCTGTAGCTCCTACAAATATAAAACTACCTATTGGCCTACTTGCCTCTGATACTCCTGCTCTTGACCTTTTAATAGCATTTGCAACTTTTTCTATTGCTGTTTCTTGACCGATTACTATCTTTTTTAAATTATCACAAAGATTTAGATACTTTTCACTTTCTTTTGATGTAATCTTACTTACAGGAATCTTACTCCAATTAGAAACTACTTTTGCAATATCTTCATATCTTAAAACTAATTTTTCATTATTTTGTTTTTCTTTCTTTAACTCTTTTAGAGTTTGTATTTGTTCTAAATTAGTTTCTAATTTTTCCTTACAATCTTTAGCTTTTAAAAATTCTTCGTTCTTTACGCTTTCTTTAATTTCTTTTTTTAGCTTTATATTTTCTTCTTTTAAAAGTTTTATATCATCTGGATTTAGATATGACTTTATCCTAAGCATAGAACCTGCTTCATCAATTAAATCTATTGCTTTATCTGGCAAAAATCTATCTGTTAAATATCTATTAGAAAGCTCAGCTGCCGCTTTTATAGCATCTTGTTCTATTATTATTCCATGATGTTTTTCATATCTTTCTTTAAGACCGTTTAAAATATTTATAGTTTCACTAACTGTTGGTTCTAAAACTTCTATTGGTTGTAATCTTCTTTCAAGTGCTTTATCTTTTTCAATATGTTTTCTATATTCATCAATAGTTGTAGCTCCTATAAGCTGAATTTCTCCCCTTGCTAAGAAAGGTTTTAAGATATTTGCAGCATCAATAGAACCCTCACTTGCTCCAGTTCCAATTATATTATGAAATTCATCTATAAATAAAATAACATTTTTCTTTTCTATAATCTCTGTTAAAGTTTCCTTAATTCTCTTTTCAAAATCGCCTCTATATTTACTTCCAGCAAGCATTGCAGGTAAATCAAGACTATAAACAATTTTTTCTTCCAAAACAGATGGAACCTTACCTTCAATTATCCTAAGAGCAAGTCCTTCTGCAATAGCAGTTTTTCCAACACCCGCTTCTCCTATCAACACAGGATTATTCTTTGTTCTTCTAAGTAAAACTTGTAAAATTCTATCTATCTCTTTATCTCTTCCAATAACAGGGTCAACCTTTCCAACAGATGCTCTTTCATTTAGATTTGTAGTATATTTTTTAAGATTTTCACTTGAAGATGTAGCATAATTACTTTCATTTGTCGACATATCGATTTTTCCTTTTATATCGGCTAAAATTACATTTATATCAATGCCGATATCTTTTAAGATTTTAACGGCAAAGCAATCTTTATTTTCAAGTAAAGCTATAAGCAAATGGCAAGGAAGAACTTGAATGTTTTCAGTTTCCATGGCTATATTCATTGCTGAATCAACAACTCTTTTAGCATTTTTTGACAATTTATTTGCAACGTTATTAAATTCCCCAAAACCTCTATTTTCGATAATATAGCTTTTTAACTCATTGTAATTAACTCCTGCTTTTACAAGACTTTCTGTTTCACGACTATTTATTTTCATAAACCCAAGCAAAATATGCTCTGTTTTTATACTATCATCTCTTAAATAAAAAGCTTCATTTACAGCATATCTTATAAACTCATCAACACTTCTTATTACATTTTCGTACATTAAACCACCTCCATTAAACTATTTGATATTTCATAAAGTTTTTTTTCTTTTTCATCTAAAAAACAACTAGATCTTGCATTCATAAAACAATCATATAAAAATTTAAACTCACAGTCTATCGCAAGGGATAAACTTTGAAGTAAAAAACATAAAGAAATAAAAGTTGTAACAACATTTATATCTATATCCTTTTTAGAATTTAAAATCATCTTATATCTTTCATATTTTTCTTTATAGTAATCAAGTTTTGTTTCAAAAAGTTTTCTTCTATTTTCAATTTCAAGATCAACAATTTCAAATACGAACTTATCCATTTGACGAATCAAACTAAATTCTTCTTCATTGTTAGCTGTATATTCCATAAAATAAAAATCCGAACAAATATCAAATTTTTTTAAATTATAAAACTTTATATTTTTTAATTTCATCTTCTTTTTAACAAAATCTATAAGATTAAAAGAATTTATTGCAGGAAGATGTAAAACAGCTCTAAGTTTAAGACCATTACCTACCAAAGAGATATCTTCAAACAAATATCCAAGTTTCGTGTTAAAAGAAAATTTAAGCTCCTCTTCTAAATCGGACTCAATCTCGTATGCAAAATGGCTCGATCTAAAGAAATTGACCCCGGGAATTGTACCAATTATTTCAATATGTTCTTTTGCATTTATCTTAAAAAAGCAAAGAAAATCATCTCTTATGCCAATATAAGAATTTTCTGTATAAACCGTATCGTCTGGATATATAGCACCTTTTTTAAAATTTTCTATAACCTTATCTTTAGAATCTAAACGTTCAAAGTTAAAACGATCACTATATGGAAGTTTATAAAACGATGAACAAACTGTATTATAGATACTTTTTTCATCTTCTAAACTAAGAGAATTTTTAAACTTAAAATCTTTTAAATTCCTATAAACATTAACCGAACTTGACATACAGATATATTTTTCTGCGATTTTGTTCATAAAACTAGCCATTTATTTTTCTCCTAAACTCATTTTGTTTAAGCTCCATATCATCAATAGTATATTTTAAAACTTCACATTTACCATAATCTTCTATTTCAATACAATACTTAAGCTCTTTTTTTAAATCATTTATCTTAATTTCATTGTCAAAATACTTCTTTACATATTCTGGACGTTTACCTTTATATCTATAATCTTTAGTTATAGACAAAAAGAATTTTGCAATATCTGAATCGACAATAGAAGGCAAAAACTTTCCATCTAAAACTCTTTTCAAAATCATATCATAACAAGATGGGCAACCAACTTTGTTTTTAAAAATTATACTTTCAAGAGTATTTTTACATTTTTTACATCTAATTTTAGAATTAAACATTTGATGTTTAAAAGATTTAAAATATAAAAGTTCATCTTCTTTTGAAAAATCTTTTATTTCTTTTTCTTTAACATACAAACTAAAAGTTTTACAATTATCCATTTTCCCTCCTAAAAGCATTTAAAATATTTTTTAAAATACTAGATCTTAAAAAATCTCGCTTTACTAAATCTAAAATGCAAATAGAATTATCACTTAAAGCATGCAAAATTATAACTCTCTCTTTCTTTGAAATATAATCAAGCTCAAATATCCTATCTACAATACGAACAGCTTCATTAAAACTTATAGGATTATCTGTTAAAAAATCTATTATAGAATTTAAAAAACCATCATCACTTGATAAAGAAGTTATCTTTATATATCCACTGCCACCTCTACGACTTTCGATGTAGTAACCATTTTTAGAAGAAAATCTAGTAGTTAAAACATAATTAATCTGAGATGGTGCACAAGAAAATTTATTTGCAAGTTCATTTCTACCTATTTCAATAATCCCATTATCTGACTTTTCTAAAAGCTCTTTTAAAAATCTTTCGAGCCTATCACTAATACCTGCCAAACAATTCACCTCTTGACCTACTTTGACCTTTTTTATATTATACCCATTTATTAAATAAATTTCAATAATAAAAAATAAAAAACATATTAATTAATACTCTAAAAAGCTTTATAAAAAAAAGAGAAGCTACACTTCTCTTTTTAATTTAAAAATTTTATTTAATTTTTCTTTTTTTAAAAGCAAATAAAGCTAAAAGAACACTTACAACACTTAAGTTAAATCCAATAGAAGAAATATTTGTTTTTGGTAATTTTTTTCTATTTTTATTAGATTTTTTATTAGATGAATTTTCTTCATGTCCTGAACTTTCCGAACTTCCTGAATCTTCTGAACTTCCTGAACCTTGTGAACCTTGTGAATCATCACTTGGATTTTGTGGATTTTCTGGTTCTTGTGGATTTTGTGGTTCTTGTGGTTCTTGTGGATTTTGTGGTGGCTCTGGATTTGGCTTTGGTGGCTCTGGCGTTGGACATATATTTACTTCTTTTTCATCTTGCATTTTTATAACAAATTTATCTTTTCCTAAAGTGTCTTTAAAGATGCCTTTTTCTTTTATAAGCACTTTTTGTTTTGTTACTTTAAATGTAATTTCTTTTGATTTTTTATATCCGTCTGGAGCGTTTATTTCAAACAATGTATATATTCCTTCTTCAAGGGAAATCTTCTTATTTTCCTTTGTTGATATCCATTGTTCTACTAGCTTATCACTTTCTTTTTCGCCTTTTACAAGCTTTA
The DNA here is from genome assembly GCA_001552895.1 of Tissierellia bacterium KA00581. GTDB lineage: Bacteria > Bacillota > Clostridia > Tissierellales > Peptoniphilaceae > Parvimonas. The sequence continues at coordinate 7,000 of KQ959605.1, read as the reverse complement.
AAACACCACCAACTAGATTTTCATCTTTACCTTTTTCAACCGTTCTAAAAGATATATCTATGGCTTTTATTTGGTAAGTATTTGTAATAGTATAACCTTCTTTTTCACTTCCAGTTATTGCTACGTTGTAAACATCTTTACCAATAGTTATTCTGTTATCAACAACGCCTTCTTTTTCTATAAAATATTTTATAGCTTTTTTATTTTCAATAGCATTTAAACCGTCAAATTTATCACTAGTTTTAGTTTCATCTAATTGTATAAATTTATCAGTTCTTTTGCCATCTTTTGTTAAAAATATTTTAGTTTTTATATCTTTTGGCTTTTTACCAACCCAAACTTCTTTTACTTTTATACTCTTTTTAGCTATCGGCTTAAGCTCTGTTTGTTTCATAGGATCTATCATTTGTATTGTAAGATTTGGCCTTTTTTGCCAAACATCTCCATCTTGTACTCTAAAGACAATATTTTGAGCTTTTTGATATGGTACAGGAGCCTCAACTTCAACTAAAGTATAAACTTTATCCTCTTGCAAAGTTAAAGTTAAAGGTCTTTGTGAAGATGTCCATTCATGTAATACTTTACCATTTTCATCTTCTCCTTCTAAAAGTTTTAGCTTTGCTCCAACAAGTTCTTTTTTACCTCCAAGCTCTAACTTACTAAATATAACATCGGCTGTTGTTTTTTTAGCTGGAGTTAAAGGAGTAATAGGAGTAGTAAACCTTGCTTTTATCGTTGTTTCTTTTTCAAACTTCATTTCTTTATCAAAATCAAAATCTTTATCTTCAATAGTCCATTTTGAAAATGTATAATCTTTTATAGCTTGTATATTTTCTTTTGGAATATTTAAATTTACATTTGGATTTACAAAGTATATCTTCTTTTGAGAATCTTCGCTATATTTTGTTGGATCAACTACTACCTTTACAAAATTATCTGGAGTATAACTTGTCTTTTCTCCGTTAAATAAAGCAGGATAAATATTCTTTAAGACTTTTACATCTATACTAACAACTTTTGTGCTTTTATCTTCAAAAGTTACCTTTGCATAAGCTTTTTCCATTCTAAAATCTTTAGAATCATCTTTTTTAGAAACATCAACTTTTGGATATTCTGTAGTATCTAGAATTTCAAAAGTCGCTTTTTCTGGTAATGAAAGAGCATTTTTGTATTGTTCATCTGTAGGATAAACACCTTCAAAAGTTGTTATAGTGCTCGATTTTGCATCTAAAATTTTATCTACATTTGTTAAAGGTAGAATAAATGTTGCATTTATTTTAGTATCTTGTTTAAAACAATTTGTTAAAGGCTTATCCCAAGCTTTAAAGACATAACTTAAATCTTGTCCTTTTTGATTTTTTAAATATACTTTTCCAGCTACTTCTTTAGTTGGGATAGTAACAACTACATTTGGATTTACAAAATAAGTTGTTTCCTTTTCGTCTTTTGCCTTATCTGTTGGGTTAACTACGACCTTTACAAAGTTATCTGGAACTTCTGATTTTTCATCGGTTTCAATTACATTTTCAAAAACTTTAACTAAAACTTCAACATCTTCTTGCTTTATTGGTAATTCATCATCTTTTGCAGAATCATTTTGATAGTAAACTTTTAATTTTGCTATTTTTTCTCCTTTTGATGATGTATCTGGATTTTCTAAAACTTTTATGCTTGAAATCTTTAAGCCTTCTGGAGCTTGTATACAGTTTAAATATTCACTTTCGTTTATATTTTCATTTACTCCTTTTGTTAAAATTTTAGTTTGTGCATTTTCGTAAGTTTTTTCCGGCTTTGCTTTAGCATCATATTGTGCTTTTATTTGTGTATCTTTTGTAAATTTATATCTGTTTGTAAAGTCAAAATTGTCATTATCCAAAGTCCAATTTTTAAATTTAACATCTAAATTTTCATTTTCCCTTAGCGTTATAGCCATTGTCGGTATTTGTACAAAAGCATCTTTATTTACAAAGTACACTTTTCTTTGTTCGTTAGCTAAATCTGTCGGTTCAACAACGACCTTTACAAAATCTTTTGGAACGTATATCGGTCTTGTTTCATCTATAAGAGCCTTATAGATATTTTTTAACACATTAACCTTTACTATTGCTTTTCTCTTTGTTTTATCTTTTAAAGTTATATCTACATTAAAAGTTTCTTCTCTTTGTATGATAGTATCGTCTTTTTCTTTTAATTTTTCATAAAGTTTTTCTTTATCTTCTTCAAATTCTATATTATCTTCATCTTTTAGTTTTAAAGCTTTTTTTATTTCATCTTTAGTTGGAATAAAGTCATTTTTAAATGTATTACCCTCTTTAAAAGATTCATACTTTGTAATATTTACAATTTGTGTATCTTCTGTTGCTTCATCTACAAATCCTGTAAAGTTTGCTTTTATATTTACTTCTTTTGTTTTCTTTTCAAACTTTATTTTATCTAAATTTACAATTTTTTCTTCTTGTATAGTTTTTTTAACACCATTTTCTTCTTCTACTCTAGATGTTTGAACAAAGTTTTTAAATCTATACCTTACTTCTCTTTTATCTTCTGTTACAGTCTTTCCAGTAGGTTTATCAAAAGAAATTGAAACTTCTTTTTCAGCTTTTACCCAAAATATCTTTTTCTTTTCGTCTTTTGCCTTATCTGTTGAGTCAACTACGACCTTTACAAAGTCATCTGGAACGTCTGGTTTTGTATCATTTATCTCTTCAATTACATTTTCAACCACATTTACAAAACCATAAGTTGTAAGTCTCGTTTTGTCAGGATAAACTAAAGTTATTGCAACTTTTATCGGGTTAGAATTTGTAGATTTAGTTGTATCTACTGCTTTTTCAAGATAGAAACTTACATTTTCAGCTTTAAAAGTTTCTAAAGTCTTTTCATCTATCAAATCTTTAACATCAACAACGCTACCTACTGAAACTGTTATAGTCTTTGCAGGACTTGGAAGTCTTATAAACTGTGCTGTAAAAGTATAATCTTCTTTTACAGGTGTTCTTTTATCAAGTAATTCTTTGTCCCATTTTTCAAAGCTAAATGATTTGTTTGCCTTCATATCGACTATACGAGGAACAGGAACATGTTTAAATTCAAGGCTGTCTATAACGTCATATATGATTTCTTCTCCGTCTTTAAACGTTCCATTTCCATCTGTTTTAAAAACAACTCTATGATAGCCATCTGGAGTTATTGCTTTTTGTGACTTTCGTTTTATAACTCTTACATCTTCATATATAAATTTAAGTGGTTTATCTCTTGTTAAGCCGTCTTCCTTACCATTTATAGACTTTAATTCATTCGAATCATCAACTTCAAAAAGTAAATTTTGTTGAGGCTTTGAAGTAAGTTTATATCCTGGGATTTTTCTGTAGTTTCTTACATCAAAATCTCTATTTCCATTTACAATATTTTCAACCTCTCCTACGATGTTGTACTCTCCGTTTTCGTTTTCACTAAAGTAGCCTACAAAGTATTTTCTTTGTCTAAAAGGCATGTAATGAAATTCAAAGACATTTTTATCTTTATTTTCTTCTAGTCTTTTACTTTGGAAATAGTCGTTTGTTTTTCCTTCTTGTTTTAACTTATCTAAAAAGGCTTTATCCGTTCTTAAAAGATTTTGATTTCCTTGATATTTTCCAATTGCAGAGTAATACGAACCTAAATGTTGTGGTTCGACTATAGTTTCAACGTCATAGCCCAATTCTTTTTTCTCTTCGGTTATATCTTTACCGTCCTTATCATAAAACTTATGTCTTATAATCGCAGGAACTCTTTTATTTTCTGCCAATATAGCCTTTAGAGTTGCACTTTCAACTGCTTTATTTAAAAAAGCGTAAAGCTCAGGAACGGTGTAGGTCTTTTTATATGTTGTATCTACAGTGCCGTCTTTATTATATCTTACATGTTCCCAGCCTAAAAATTCATACCCTTCTTTTACCGGCTTAACCTGCGGTTCGTTTACATCTAACTCATTTAAAAAAGAATATACATATTGTCCATTAGTTTTTTCTAATTTTGTTATATTTTTTTCATCTTTTGTTATGTCCGACTTTTCCATATCTCTTTTAAATTTACCACCGTCAAGATCAAAAGTTAGCTTGCATTCTTTGTCTTTTTTGTCCCACTTTGCATATAAAGTTATGTCATAATCTGGCATTGTTTCTTTACCATCTTTTACAAGATTTTGACAAGCTCTATCTATGCACCAGCCTTTAAAAACATAATCAGCTGGAATGTTATCTGGTCTTTTTGGTGTTTTATCTTTTAAATCTAGATTACTTAAAAGCTCACCATAAAAAACTTCCATTTTTGTATTTTCATCAGGATATGCACTATCATTTATTTCTTTTATAACAGTCTGGTCGTTGTTTAAAAAGATTTTTTGTTTATTTCTTTTATATTCAAAGTTTATATAGCTATTTTTCTCATATTCTCTGCCGTCATCATCGCTTGCATCTGCATCTTCATCTTCATCTTCTGTAGTTTCTCTATTTCTATATTTTCTAAATCTTATTTTAAGCTTAAGTAAATCTTCCTTTTCCCTGCCCTCTTTTTTATTCGCTTCTTCATCTATTTTTTCATTTCTATCTTCAAAACCATCTTCCATATCAGAATTATCAATACTCTCATCTAATTTTTTTTGTTTTTCATAAGCAGTAAATCCTTTTAAACGAGGGCTTTTAAATGAATAGTAAGTGCTTGTTGTGTCCATTTTAACGTAATGCAAAAATAAATCTGAAAATTCTTCTTTTGGATCTTCTGGCTTTTCATCATTTTTAGCTTCTTCTACGCTTTGACAGCTTATATCGACTTGAAGCGGTCCAATATTACCAGAATTTTCAAAGTCAATTCCTAAAACACGTGTGTATTCATCTAAGGCATTTCCCTTAGAGTCCTTTGTAAGAGTGGGAAAGCCTGGATTTACAAATTCATCTTTTGTAAATCGATAAGGTTGTAAATCTCTATAACTTCCATATCCTATTTTACCATTTTCATCTTTTTGCAAAACCCAGTCTAAAGAATCCTTACCTTCTGGGAAGTTTGTTATATTTATTGCATATGGCCATTTATCTAAAAAAGCTTCTCCAAATCTTATCTTACAAGAGTAAATATTTTTTTCATTATATTTAACGCCGTCTTTTTCAAATTCAGGGTAAAAACCATCATCTTTTTGCATTTTTTCAAAAATTACCTTATACTCTCTTCTGTCGTAATAGACGTTATATACAGTTTCTCCTGTTGATGAAACTTTCTTTTGTTCATCTTTATTCTTTTGTTTATTTTCGCTATCTGTAAGTTCTTTATTAAAGGTATAATATTTTTTAAAATTTTCTTTATCTTTTGAATCTGAAATGTCGATATCTGGAAACTTTGTATTTGAAAGGTCTGTATTTTCTAAATCGGGAGTTGAGCCTGTTTGTGCATCTTTTGTAGTTACAGTGTTTATATAGTCGTACTTTAGACGAATCCAAGACGGATCGCCCTTATCTTTTAGCTCTTTAACCTTACCTTCATCATAATCGGACTTTTCTGACCAAATAGAAGTTTTATAGTCTGCTGTTTTATTTTCTTCCCATTGGGCTGTAAATACTATATCTGTATAAGGAGTAGCATTTTTAAACTCGCTTGTAGTTGTTACTTCTCCCTTTGTATATACTTGATTTCCATTTTCTGCCTGATCTGTTATTTCGTATAAATCTTGATTTATCTTCCAGCCCTTAAACTTTGCTCCCTTTTTTGTTGGGTCTTTAACCTTTGGAATAGTTTGTCCATAGTAAAGTCTTTTAGCTTCAATAGCTGTTCCGTCATCTGTGTCGTAAGTTACAGTTATTGGCTTTCTGTAATAGTAAAAATCCATAGAGAAATTTGTTGTATCAACTGGAATTCTTGAAAATACACTATTACTTTCTGGAACAAAGCCTTCTATCTTTTTGGCATCTAGAGGTTGTACAAAAAGCATAGAACCAACAGGCCCACCTTGATATTCTGTAATAGGCGTAATTGAGTCAAAATCATTTCTATTTTTTAAACTTTGAAATCTATGTACGATTTTTACAGTTTTATCGACCGAAGTGTATATATGATTTATATCTTTTCCGGAATGTTTTTTTATAAAATTAAAATCAACCGTATCTTTATCCTGTGGAGCTTTAAATCCTGCTAAATCTGGTAATTTTATATCTTTTGTTGGTAGTGTTTTTTCTTTATTATCTTTAAAGTCCGTATATTTATCATTTTCACCAACAGATGCAATATATGGCTGATAGGAGATAATTTTTTCATCTCCAAAAGATATCTTGTAATCTATTCTTGTTGTGTAAGTTTTAAGATCTTTTGGGTCTTTTATACCGCCTGAAACTTGGTTATTAGCTTCATCTTTAGTTTCTGGGTCTTTGTCAAACTCTTTTACCTTAACATTATTTTCGTTTAAATATCTATGTGTTTCATTTTCTATATCTTCAAAATGTCTTTGCTTAAAACTTTGACCATCAGCATTTACAAAAGCTGTACCTTTAGATGTAAAAAGCATAAAACCTGCCATTAAAAAGGCCATTGATCTTTTTAATATATTTTTCAAAATATTCCTCCTTAAAATAAAAAAATCCTTAAAATATTTCACAACACAATTATATATATATATGCCCGTTATATCGTCAAATAATTTTAAAGATTGATTTTTGATATAATAACTTTAACTAATTCTTTGTTTAAACAAGTCTTTTAACGCAAATTTGTTTATGTTTTTTGTAATATATAAATAATTCGTTAAGTGCTATTATATACATTTTTTCATTTTTTGTCAAGAATCTTTATATATGTTTATACATAATATACAGTTATTTATTTAAAAATAATTTCAGATATTAACATAAAGATATTAAATGATTAATATATAAAACTTTCTCTTTTTAAAAAATTATTAAAAAGAGAATTTAATTATACTATTATTTAAACCATACGTTAAATTAAAAAAATATAAAAATCTTAAAGGTAGAATTTA
>KQ959604.1 GCA_001552895.1 Tissierellia bacterium KA00581 | reverse complement strand
ATCGAGTAGGGAGGACTTTCTCCTCCCTCTCACACCACCGTACGTGCCGTTCGGCATACGGCGGTTCAATTCATGTAATAATCTAAACAACTAATGAGTCCTCGCTTTGCGAGGATTTCTTTTGTTATCTTGCGAAGTCCGGCTGTTTTTGCTACCGCCTGATAATGGTCTGCAAATCCTACAGATTGTCTCGCCATCCACTCTGGTACACCAAGCTTCCTTAGTCCCCACATCCTTTTCTTACTAGTTTTCCATTGCTTCCATATAACTATCCTCATACGATTACGAAGATGTTTGTCTATTTTAGTCATATTTTGTTTCATCTTACCTATCCTAAAATAGTTTATCCATCCTCTTATCACCTGATTTAGTCTCAGTATCCTGTAGTCCATAGGCACTGACCACGAACGATATGTTAGTTTCTTGAGCTTTCTCTTGAATCTGTTTATTGAATCTTTATGTGGTCTGGCTTCCCATTTTCCATTCATTTTCACAAAGCCAAATCCTAGGTATTTGAGCCTTGTTGGTTTTGTGACTTTTGATTTAGTAGCATTCACCTTGAGACTTAGTTTTCTTTCTATCCAAGATGTAATTGAGTGCATAACTCTATTTGCAGCTGCACTGCTTGCAACGGTTATTATACAGTCATCTGCATATCTAACAAAGTGCAAGCCTCGTGCTTCTAACTCTTTGTCTAATTCATTGAGCATTATGTTACTAAGCAAAGGAGATAAGTTACCTCCTTGCGGAGTTCCTATAGTGGTTTCTTCATATTTCCCTTTTACCATTACTCCTGCTCTTAGATACTTAGTTACAAGAGATATTACATCTGGGTCTTTCACCGTTTTGCCTACTAGGTACATAAGCTTGTCCTGTGGTACGTTATCAAAGAACTTTTCTAGGTCGATGTCTACTATGTATGTGTATCCATCATTTAGATATTCTAGTAGCTCTAATATTGCTTGCTGTGCTCTTCTACCTGGTCTAAATCCATAACTATGTTCACTAAACTGTGGCTCAAACATTGGTGTTAGAATTTGGGCAATTGCTTGTTCTATGATTCTGTCTACTACTGTTGGAATTCCAAGGTTTCGTACTCCACCGTTTGGTTTTGGTATTTCTACTCTGAGTACTGGTTGTGGTTTATATTTCCTTTTCAGGATTTTCGTTTTGATATCTATCCAGTTTTCTTTAAGGTATTTGTTAACATCTTCGATACTTATACCGTCTATGCCTCCGGCACCCTTATTGGCTTTTACCTTTTGGTATGCCATTTTCATGTTCTCTCTGGATAATATTTGATTCATTAGTTGTCCCATAGATTGTCTCACTTTCCTAATTTTCTTTTGTACATATTAGCCCTAGCTCCTGTGAAATGTTCACTCCGTTACGTCTTTGCTACTATATTTCTCGTCGGGCTTATATACTTAGTTTGATTAAGTCACTTTGACTTTTAGAATTATTCAGCCCTTCGCTCCATTTCCATTACAGAACCTTCTCCACTACTATGGCTTCTGCTGACTTCTCACAGTTCGTTGTTACTAGGTTTTCCCTCTGTGAGACCTCACGGGATAAGTCGTCAGTCTTTCCTCGTCTACCTGCCTAATTTACTTACATAAGTTACGTTTGCCTTTTGGACTTCGTGACTTTGAGCCCACTCATCCTTTATGTAAGCCTTTATATTAGGTTTCTGTACGTCAGGCTACGATTTTGCTATTGCTTCTTCTCGCCATCACCTCACGGTGATAACCTTGCAAGTTGCTATGAGGTTCGTCGGCAACTACGCCCTACGTGGACTTTCACCACAGACTGACGGCATGCCCGTCATACTCA
>KQ959603.1 GCA_001552895.1 Tissierellia bacterium KA00581 | reverse complement strand
TCAAACCATTCAATCATCTTATCAATAATTTCTTCTCTATTCATAAAATCACTCTCCTTTAAAGATTACTATATTTTTGTTTTGTATAGTTTATTCTTTTTTTCTCCTTTCTTGCATTAAAAAAGCAACTATCATTTTTGATAATTGCTTTTTGTGTTATTATCCTTAACTAATAAGGCTTTTTTATTAAATTCATTATGATACAATCCTATCTTTTATACTTTTTTTAATAACAGATTTTACATTTTCATTAGCATTTATTATTTTTACACTGTTTTTAAAAGTATCTAAACCTATTTCTTTTACTTTTTTACCAATTAATTCATCAGCGAATGAATTAGTAACAACTCTAATATTGTTAAAATCTAAAAATATTGTATCATTTTGATTAAATAATTCATTGAATACACTTCTAACTTCTATTCCTAAAACTCTAGTTCCTAAAGTATTTCCAAATTCACTTAATATTATTCTATTCATACTAATTCCCTCCTTCTTTATAATAATTAGTCAAAAAGTTCATCTAACACCGGCGAAAAAGGAACATAATTATCATCTTCCATAATATTTTTAACACTAATTATTTTGTTAGTATTAATTATAAAATTTATAATTGTACCTTCCCAAAAACCATTAATTTTATAAGTTTTCTCTTTATTTTTATTTCCATCATATTCGTAAACACTATTGCCACTATATATATTTAATTCTCCATCAACAGAATTAATAAATTTTTTTAAAATATATAGTCCATTTCCTTGACCTTCATTTTCTATACCTTTAGTTTTAATTTCTTTTTTTGTACTTTTTAACAAACATTCTTCATCAGACCAAGCTGAATATTCTAACGTTTTTCTAAGAGCTTTTGGTATCCCTATTCCATTATCTATTATAGTTACTTCTAACTTATTTTTTCTTCTATAATTTTGTGATACAACAGTACTGTCTGTAGAAGTGAAAGAATGTCTATCAATGTTTTCAATAATTTCATTTAATGAATAGTCAAGCATAAACAAAGTATCATTATCTCTTTCAAGTTTCAATACCTTTTTAAATATTAATGTTAAATTATTAATCAATCCAGAATCATATCCTTCTAACATTTTTATCGGCAAAAATTTTCCTTCTTCGTTTTGTCTGCAAAATTCCTCATTATATTGAAAATCTATTATTTTAAAAAAGTCCATTCTTGAAATATAATCTGTATATTTACAATCATCTTCTATATTTATATCTATATTTAAATTATACCCTTTTTGTTTAATATAATTTATCCAATTTGCTAATATAGCTACAACACTAACATTAATAAAATTACCCGAACATAAATTAATATTTAAACTGTTGGTATCATCGATATTTAGTTTACTTTCTATAAAAGTTATATTTTTAATTAAATTTATTATATCTAAATCACATCTTAAATCTATATCCATAATCCGCTCCAATAAATATTACATTTATTATATAATTTATTATAATGTTTTTCAATAGTTTTGTAACACTTTTTTTATTAAAATTTCTTATAAGTAACTTAAAAAGTTTTAGAGTGATTAAAAATAACCACTCTATTTCTTGTTTAAAACCCTGTCGCTATCCTTAAAACCATCAGTAGTTGGGTCGACCAAAACACCAAACCCAGCCAAAATATTGATAATAAACATCAAAATATTAATAACCTTGTCTTGACTAATACTAGCGACAATACCTAAAAGTCCCAAAACTTGATAAACAAAAGCCACAATAACTGACAACATAGAAATAACAAAAGTCTTATTTCTTAATCTTACCTTTAAATTTAAATTTTTCATTAAAAACCTCCTCACATTTTACGCGTTTTTACTGGTAAACTAAACACATAATCAATACACTTATCAACTACACCATTACCATGTAATTCATGATAGTTGATATACAACTTCCTTAAAACTTCCATTTCATCAGAATAGATAAAACCACGACAATCAACATCATTTATAATCTCCATAATCTCTTTACGAAGAATACACCTAATGCCATTAGTTTGCTTCTCCTGCAATTTAATAAGCCTATGCACTGGTAAACTAACTGCCCTGCAGACAGCAATCGCGGATAAAATTATCGATAAAACAATAGAAACTGCCTCCACAATATATACCACCTCCCTTATATATTGAAATTTCAACATTTAGCCTAAAAACGCCCCAAATTTCAATTATTTTTTCTTTTTGATATAATTATATGCCTTTCTTAACTAACTCAAGCAAAAGCTTTTGAATTTTTTTACGCTTAGACGTTTTATATAACTTTTCTATATACATATGTGTTTCAATCGACAACGGAATTAAATTCTCCAAACTAAACTTCAAATCAGGATTTTCATTAATAGGAATAATATGGTGTACTTGCTTACTTTCAACCATAACCCCATTAACTTTCAATTGATACAAATCTAACCCGTTAAACCTATCACGTACCAATTTAGAAAGATTACTCCAAGCCTTTGAATGATAAAAACTTTCATTCTTGCAACCCTTACCCCATTTTCTTTTACTTTCATTTTCCTTAAAAATTTTTTCACATTCAGAACAGCGTTCCTCTGTAATATCAATTAAATTTTTCTTACAACCACATAACTTTTTCATTAACTATCACCAAACAAATCGAAAAAAGTATCCATAACCTTACTATAATCAACACTGGGCTCTACAGAAAAAATACGACTACAAACATTTATAGTCGCATCAACAGGGTCAATCTTATTTTTAGATTTTTTCTTATCAATAACAATATTTCTGTTTAAATCAGAACGAACGATAGCATTACTCATACAAAAACCATACAACCCGTCATTTAAATGAACCACATTGCCATTATAAACTTCCTCTCTAAATCTTGAAGTCCCCTCACTCAAAGTCCTAAAACCTTGTCTAATCTCAACAGTTAAAAAACCCCTCTTTTCCATCTCAATAGCAAATTGATTAGCATTCCAACTATCATAATCTATCTCAACAATATTACAACCAATAGACTTTTTAAAATTCTCAATATAAGAAATAATATCATCAATATTGATAGTATTACCACTAGTAACCGTTAAAAACCCCTTAGATTTCCAATTGAACCAATTATCCTCACCCTTTGCCAAAAGTTGGTTAAATCTGTATTCTGGCATAAAAGATTGCTGAATAAAATAATACTTATCCTCAAACTTAGTCCCAAAAACAACACTTGATAAGTCCCATTTCATAGACAAATCGACACCACAAAACACATCACCATACGAAAAAACCCTCTTAACATCAAAATCAAACGCACACTCATTCCAAAACTTCATATCCATATAGCCGTCATCAGCCATATCGACCCACATATTCATATTCTTAGTTAAAAACTTACGCATAGCCCCATCACTTGCCAAAGCTATCTCATACATTTCCTTTAACGACGCTTTACCCTCATCATACGTCATAACAGTAGGATTAGCCTTTATCCAGCAATCACTATTACAAAAATCATCTCCCACCTCAAGCTCGTGGATATCAGCAAAAAAACTATCATTTTTAACATCAATTTCAGGATTTAAAATCTTGCTTACGTGGTCATAAAGCTCCTTACACGGACAATTAACATTATAACCCGCAGTAGTTATAGTAACAAGTAACCCATCAGGACGTGCAACCATACCAGTTTTCAAATTTTGCCATATTTCATCAGTTAAATGGTCTTTATACTCATCAACAATAGCTAAACTCGGATTATTAGCATTATCATTATTCTTAGCTTCTTTACTTAACGGCTTAATAAAGCTATCATTCTTTAAAACTGTTATTTGTCCGTAACTTGTCTTATACTTATCAACTAAAAAATCACTTGACTTAAGTAAAAACTTAATTTCCTTATAGACAATATCAGAACCATCTTTATTCCAACCAGACAAATAAATCTCCTGGTTACCCTTAACAAAAGCAAAATAAGTAACCAAACAAGCCATAAATTGTGATTTACCATTCTTTCTGCCAACTTGCACATAAACCGTCTTATACTTTCTTAAATCATTAATTCTATTTTTAATACATAAAATATTACCAGCAATCCAAAGTAAAAAATCATTAAGTTCAAAAGAACGACCAGCAAGAACACCAGCACGATGCTTAAACTGTTTACTCCACAAATAAAACCTCATAAGCTCATTTTTATCAAAATAATACTTATCACTCTTTAAATCATCTAAAAACCTTAAACAAGCAAAAGAATGCTTTTCACAACAAAGTCTTTTTCTACTAGCACCACTTTTAGCATAATTTAAAACGCGTTCGTAAAGCTCATCTTCAAGCCTTTTGAAATCAATCATTAAACCGTACCTCCAAAAAGAATACTCAAAGCACTATCCTTTTTATTCTCCTCATCTTTCTTAGGAACAACAAGCTTACACCTACTCGTAATAGTTAAACCAAGCTCACGACTTAACGTAATAAGTTGTTTAAAATACTTATCTTGAATAAGTACTAAATCTTTATCCATAAAATTATCCCCAGTGCTTAAAGCCTTAATACACTTGTTATGCAAATCTTTAATAATCAAATACTTCTCTAAAATCTCAACATCTAAATTACTGATGATATCAAGCCTTTTAAGCTCTTCAACATAATACAAAAACTCCTTATGAAATTTTTTATCTAAAGACTTAGGAATAGCAATATTATCACTAAAATTGACTAACTCCTCATCTTTTCTCTTCTTAATCTCATCTTTAGTTAAATGCTTTTTACCTTTTTCAATAAGAACATTAACAGGTTCCTTTTTCCTTCCCACATTAAACCTCTTTCCAAGAAGCAGGACTTGCAAACGGGCTCTCTCCCTCTAAACTATCAACAATTAACTGATAATTCTTGCCATTAAAAGAACAGCCCTCACCCTTTTTGTACCTTTTTTCATGATTATAAAGCTCATATTTTTTATTATCCGCATCAAGTTTTTGCCACAAAGACCCATCATCAATAGCAGGTAAAGTCTCATAACTAGACTTATTATCCTTTAAAGCCTTATAAATCCTGCCACCATAACTAACTAAATCACCACTTTTATAATCCTTATTAACAGACCATTTAGAAACAAACAAAACAGCCTCTTTTAAATCATCTAAACTAACATCACCATCTAAAGCCTTTTTAAAATGATTGTCGATAATTCTTTTCTTAACTTCCTCTTTACTTTCAACACTTTCAATAAACTTAGATACATTTTCTAAAAAAACGGCAATATCATTTTTAAAATCTCCACGAACATAAAAGCCATTATCCTTTAAAGCCTCAAAATAAAAGCCACCCTCTTTTCTAAAAATCTTAATGTTTTTCATATAACCCCCTTAACCTTTTAACTTCCTCTTTAAGCTTACTAACCTCATTTTCTAACTCTTGAATAGCTTTAGCAGTGTAAATATTTAAAGCATAATTCTTAATAAACCTGCTTTCCTCTTTAGTTTCTGAATTTTCAAAACTACCAACTAAATTTTTATCAAGCTTTTCAACATCTTGTGCAATAAGCCCAATAGGCTCAAACGAATTATTTTCATTCCAATAAAACTCCTTAAAAGACAAATCTTTTAAAACATCTAAAGCCTTTATCTTAGTGTCATTAATGCCATGCTTTAACTTAATATCAGAATATTCCCTAGCATCTACTTGCTTTTCAAAACCAGCACCACCAAAACAAAAAGACTGAGAACCATCATTATTATACCAAACATTAAAAATATTATAGTTACCATTGTCATAATCATTCCACAAATTTTCACTAACAACAGCAAAGCCCTCTATTTGCTTACCGTTACCGTCTCTATTACTTAAACATTGAACACGTCCACCTACAGTTACTAAAGTCGTATTACTTCTGCTTGCAGTATTGCTACGATTAAAATCACTATCTTCATAAATAAAAAGACCCTTAGGTACATATTTTCCGTCATTTAAACTTTCATACCTACCACAAAGCTGAATACCAACGCCATAATTAGCACCATAACTTTCTGGAGCATCTATTTGAAGACCATTACTAACAGGTTGCATAAACCCATAAGAACCAATCTTAAGTTTTGTCCTTGCATCAAGAGTTGCCCCCCTAATAGTACCCGATTCAATTTTATCACCCGATATAGTTGTATAAGAACTTGTATTATTAATCTTGTGGATAATAACATCGCCCGAAATATCCACATTACCAGAAATTTCTACCTTAGAACCCTTAATCTTAACACCCGACTTGTCAAGATTAATAGCTGAAATTACATTCTCTTTACTTACAAGCCTTTGAGTATCAATCCCGTCATTTTTAAAAAGCCTTATATCCGTTATAACCTTGTCCCCACCAGAATCAATATTTATATTTTCTCTCTCTGATGAAAACGCAACTACAAGATTGTTAGTACCTTTTTTTATATGATAATCATACGAACTTTTACAATTATAAATTCTAACACTAGAAGGACTTTCAGCACTTTCTAAGTTAAAAATAAGCTTATATTCCTTATCAGCTAATAGTTTCTCAGTAGTATAAAAATAAAGGTCTGAACCCGACTTTCTCTTTCTATCTTCTTCTTTAATTAAATTAATTTCTTTATTAATCTCATTAACAGAAGTAGAAACAGAATTAACAGAAAGAGAAATATTATCAGCTTTTTGACTTATTTTTGTAAGTTTTTCCTCTGTGTCATTTTCCAAACGACTAACAGTTGAAACAATCTCATCTGACTTAATTTTAATATTTGAAATATCCTTATCAATCCTATTAACGTCCTTTTCATGTTCATCTTTTTTTACAAAAACTGATTTTTGAATATTTTTCCTATACAAGTGGCAGTTAGAAATATCAAGCTTTAAAGGAACAATACGCTCTCTTTCTTCCTTAACCATCTTAGTATACGGCTCTTTAATAATTTTCTTTTTCTTAACAGGTACTTTTTTAGTTCTAGTTACTTTACTTACTAACTCAACTTGAAAATTTGATATCATAAAATCATTAATAAAAAATCTGCCTTCTTGTTCTCTAAAAGCTGGTAAAAAACAAATATATTTTGCAAATTTTAAATTTCCATTTGATGTTTCACATCTTAAATCGCTTAACTCAATTTCATTTTTTTCAAAACATATTGGTATTCTACCATCAATCGGTTCTTTAGTTGCTGAAATACATATTTTTTTAAAATTATCTACATTTTTATATAATAAATTATCTTGAGAACCAAAATCTTTAAAATCGTTAAAATCACTAAAAAATGAATATATATTTTCAAAATCTTTTTTAGCATCTTCATCAAAATCAGCTATAAACTTAAATGTTATTCTATCATCTTTTTTAAAAATTAAGCTTTTTAATACACTTTCATCTAGTTTAATTCTTATTATAGGTATTTTGTTAATATCATCAACTATTGTACTCATAATTTGAATACAGTTCGTATCAAAATGTTCAAAATGGTCTTCATGTATAACATCAACACTATCAATTATGTTATTAAGTGGTAGTTTTTGTGTTTCTTCTTCTTGTCTTTCTTCTTCTTCAGTTACCTCTATTTCCTTATCCCTATAAAAAGTTTTTTCAACATCTTCAAAATACTTTTCTTTCTTAAAACTATCATAAAACCAAAGTGAATTAGTTCCAGCTTTAAAACTTTCTTTAAAATTTTTAAAAGCAGTATGTTTTGTATCAAGCCAGTTATTTTCAGTATCTTTTATCCAAAGATTAAAATTTTTATCCTTTACTATAGTTTTAAAAACTACAATCTCATTATTAGAGTTATCCACAGTATGGTCAAGACCATGGTCAAAATCGTAATACTTAACACCCCTAGTAGTCTTAAAAGCAAAAGTAACCTCTTGATTTTCAAATCCACTATAAAACTCATCTGTAAAAGTAAATTTTATATTGTTACCATCATCCTTAGAAACATCAAAAAAGTGATTATAAATTGCATCATCATTAAATGTAAAATTAAAATCATTATGCCCAAGTGAAATATCCTTTAAATTTAAATATTCATTTATAACTTCTGGTGGTGCATTAAAAAAATTATTTTTTTTAAAACCTAAAATAAGCTTACTTTTTGAAATATCATAAGCACTGTTTACATCGAAAACAGCTCTGTATGTTTCATTATTTAAAAGACCATACTTTAACTCAAAATTAGTAAATTGTGCATCTTTTTCTAGCTTTATAGGTCGATTGCTATCTACAACTAAATCATCACTCCAAGTAACAACATCTTCACCTTTTTGTATTTTTTCAACCGACAAATTAATCTCATTTTTATTTTGATTAATTACCGACAAAAGCTCTGATTTTATGCCATCTGTCTTGTCATCAATCTTACTACTAACACTTGAAACAATCTCATTTGTCTTAATATCTAATAAAGAATTTAACTCCTCTTTTATCTGACCCATTTGGTCTTTAAATCTTGTTTGAATAGCTAAAGAAATATTATTTTTAAGCTTATTAAAAATATTATTAACATCTACGCCGCCATCTTCAAACTGTTCTTTAAACTCATCTTTAGAAATAATTTCCTTAATAAAAGCACTATCGACAATTAACTTCTTAATACTTGCAATATCAATCTTAGCAACAATAGAATTAATCATTTGAGTATCTAAAACAACAGTTTTAAGCCAAGCAACATCAGCTGAAATCGCCTTTATAAGTTCTTTTTGCCCCTCTTTAGAACGTAAAAATTTCTCTCTTTCAAGATTAGATAAAGCCTTTATTTTCTCATCATCAATATTAAGATTAATCTTTTTAATTTCCTCATCAGTATACTTTTTTAAATTATTGATAATACTACCAATCTTAGCTTGTAAATTTTCTGTAATTTCCTTTTCCTTATCCGATAGCTTTTTTTCAACTTGAAAAGTAACATTAGATAGCCCAAGCCTTGTTTCATCAGCTAAATTATCAATTCTCTTTCTTTCCTTTTCAATCTTTTTATTTGTATCAATAGTTAAAGTATCAGCTAAAGACTTACTCCTATAACCGAAAGTGATATCCAAATATTTGCCCGTCATAGGAGAATACGTATAACTTGTAACCTCAATTCTCTTATTAATATTATAATCTTCATAATAAATCAAAACTGTATCGTTAATATCTAAATTATATGAGTTAATCTCATTTGTACATTTTAAAGTAAAAGTTTCTTTAGGTAAATCAATATGAAAATCACTAAATAAAGCCTTGCCATACTTCTCTAAAGCCTCAACACTTCTAAAACTATCTGTATACTCTCTAAACTGTGAAAAAATATAAGGATATATATTAATCAAAGGACTGTCAATACAAGTTTCTAAAATTTCTTCCTTTTCCTTTCCACTACCATCATTTACTCTCTTTTTAGCACTTAGATATAGCCTTGTAACTACATAATCACTGCTTTCCTTAATCTGTAAATCAGATATATTTTTTCTCTTAGCAACAATATATTCAGTATCCGTGCCACGCCTATTTAAAAGCTTAATAGAATAATTATCCCTTACATAAGTACCTTTCCACAGTTTTAAAATAGAAAAATCACTATTAGTTAAAACATCATATAAAGAATGATTGCTCATATTAATACTATGAATATCTGTAATATCCGAATAAAAACTAAAATCATTCTTATCAGTTATAAACCCAGATAAAGAATTAAAAACATCTTGACAAGTCTTTTTAGTATAAGAAATTTTTTTTACAAAAATCTTACTAGTTAAAAAAAAGACGTGTCTTGCA
This sequence comes from Tissierellia bacterium KA00581, assembly GCA_001552895.1. Classification (GTDB taxonomy): domain Bacteria; phylum Bacillota; class Clostridia; order Tissierellales; family Peptoniphilaceae; genus Parvimonas. The sequence continues at coordinate 25,207 of KQ959603.1, read as the reverse complement.
AAAATCTTAACGCCCTTATTAGTTTTTTGAATATCCACAATATAAAAATCCTGGTAGCCAAGTTTAGGAGTTTTAACACTTAAAAGCATAAACTTTTTAAACTTCTTATAATTTTCATCAACCATAGGATAATCAAACTCTAAATCAAAACGACCATTTTTTTCTTCAACTAACTTATCATTTATAGCATATTTTAATAAAATATCATCGTCTTTTATATATATCATAAAACATATACCTCCAATTAGCAGTTAAAACAATTTTTTCAATATTATTTAAAACAATAGAATTTTCTCCAGCTTCTAAATGTAAAAAGTCGCTATCTTTGTGGAAAATACTATTTTTTAAATTCCCATCACAATCTTTAATTTCAACCTTATCAAAATCGACAATATAATTTCCCTTTAAACTATCCTTAACAGAAAAACGCATTGTCTTTGAATTTATAGATAAAGAAAAATCACTTTGTTTTGGAAAAATTTTAACTACTGGATACGCTCTAAAATCACCCTCATTAACAATAGTGCCGTTTTTTGTAAAAGTTTTTACTACCTTAGGACCCATAATATAAGGTTGTAAAACTAAAGATACTACAACCTCATAAAAATCACCTGCAAATTTTTTATAGCTTATATTTTCACAAAAACCACGACAAAAATAATTAGAATTGTTAAAATAAATTTTAGCCATTTTATTAAACTTTAAAATTTTTCCAATACGTTCTATTTTTTCACCTTTAGTATAAAATGTAAATTGTCTATTAATCTGTTCCATTGAATTTCTATTATCTAAAATAAAACCGTCCCTATTATCCATTCTAATTAAATCATAACTTGACTTATAATTAACATCACTAACTAAAGAAACATTACGAAGTATCGTTCCATCATAATCGATATAAAAATTAAAATTGCCATTATTAAATTTTATAGACAACTAAAACACTACTCCTTTCTCTATCTCATACTTAATAGCTTTAACAAGTTCTTTGATATCTCTTTCATCTTTTATAACAACTTTTTCAAATTTAAAAGTAATATCTTGCTTTAAGCTATTTTCTTTTCTACTATCCTTATTATTTAAAGCACTAACAGTTAAAAGCGTTCCCAGTTGCTTTTTAACCTCATTTTTAACGGCATTTAACATCATATTAGTACTAGCAATATGATTTGTAATCTTTGTTCCAACTGGTAAATTCATGATCTCATCTCCCCTATGAGTTCCTAAAAAATAAGCATTTGTCCTCTTTGGTAAATCAAAAAGTTCAAAACCCATTTCATTAACCCTAGAAGTAACATAACCAGCACCAGCAAAAGACGGCAAAGAATTAACACCACTTGCATAGCTATTTAAGTAGTAAGACCCACTCATCCAGTCTGACCTTCCAAAACCACCACGACTTGGATGCCATCCAGTACCACCACCACCATAGCTATTATAATAATCGTTATGATAAGTATTGATATAAACATCTTTATCTTCAATAACATCTAATTTATCTTTTATTTCTTGCAAATTATGAATAGTACCGTCTTTATCAACTTTAACTTTAACGGGCTTACCATTTAAATCTATAATTTGTCCTTCAAGTTCTCCAGCACTATTTTTTGTAAAACCAAAGTGGAATTGTAATTGTGCAAGTTGTGCTCCATTTAATTTAGTAGTACTTGTAAGATTTTTTGTAAGATTTAAAAAATCTGAAATCATACTACCATGAGTAAATTTTGTTGTTTGCATTAATTTTGCTAAATTTTGTTTACTTTCTTCAGTATTAGCATAAATTGTATCTTTTTCTCTATCATAACTTGCTATAACTTTGCCAGTTGTTTCATCTACAAGTTCATAGACCATCTTTGTTGCACCCGTTGTAGTATCCATAACTTTATTCCAACCTGATTTTGTTCTTTGATAACATCTAGCATAATGATTTTTCCAATTATCATAAGACTTTTTAAATGCTATTTCTTCATTAGTTAATTTTTTTCCAGTATATTCATCAATAAGACCTTGCATTTCTGGATACTTTTCTTTAATTATATTTAGAAGTGCTTCATACTTTTCATTATTTCCGTCTATGATTTTTTGTCTTGTTCTTTTCATAGTTTCAATGCTTTTTAAAGCTTCTTCCTTTTCTACCCCATTTAACTTTTCAGCCTTTTCTTGCATCGATTGTATTTGAGTGTCCATCCAAATAAGCTTTTCTTTAGTTTCATTATCCATTATCTTTTTTTGCTCAACTAAACGGTCGCTTGCACCCTGTAAATCAAGATTTCCAATCTCTCGCATAAATTTTTTTTCTAAATATATTCTATCCTCATTTGACTTTGTTAAAGATTCTAGTTTTAACTGTTCTATCTTCTTTAATTTTTCTTCTATTTCTGCTACTTCTTCTTTACTATTGTCCCTTTTTTCATCTTTTGCTTTTTGTCTTATTTTCTTTATTTCTTTTTCTAAAGCACGTATTTTTATAAGTATATTTTCATTTCTTTTATCTAAAAAGTTAAGTGTTTCTTTTTCATTTTCATCTATCCCATCTGTTGAAAAAAGCTCTTGCCATTTTTTCTTAATATCTTCTTTTCCACTTTCTAAAGTCTTTTTAGCTTCATCAATCATTTTTTGAATTTGTACATCTAACTTTTCATGTTGTTCTAAATTAAAAACGCCGTCCCAATTTGTTCTTTCAAGTTCAAGATTTAAATCAGCTAAATTTTTTCTAGACGCTTTTACACTTTCAGCAAAATCAGAAGTTAATTTACTTGTATCGTGATAAACTAGGCCACTATCTTCTAGTTCCTTTCTAGTTTTAACATTAGTACCATTTAATTTAGCCATTATCTTTTCCCAAATAGTATAAGTTTCAACGCTTTGGTCAACTGTTTTTTTATTATTTTTCATTTGTGCATCGACTAATTTATATCCAGCGTACAAAGTCGCCCCAACCGCTGCAACCCCCGCTGCCACGGGTAAAAACGCCGTAAAACTACCTGTTAAAACAGAACAACTGCCTCCTGCACTTGCCAAAGCTTTACCAGTAGACAAAACAGCAGTAGAAGCCTCACTGGACGCCCCTTTAATTTCTAAAAGCTTAGTTGCAATAGCTATTTCTCTAACCCTCTTACCTGCTTCAATCAAAGTACTAATAGCTGAAGTAACCTTGCCAAGACCTTTACAAACAAGCATAGCAGTAACAATAAGCTTACCATAACTAATAATCGATTCTTTTGTACTATCATCAAGACCCTTAAACCAATTAATTAAATCTTTAGCTTTTCCCATAAGGTTAATTAAAGTAGGTAAAAGCTTTATTCCTATTTCTCTTGCAACATTTTGAAATTGATTTTTTAACATCTTTAACTGACTTTCGACAGTTTTATATCTTTTATTCGATTCATTTGCCAAAGCCGTATTTTCTTCCCAAGCCTTTTTAGACATATTCATATTTTCCCTTAAATGCTTATGCCCTGTAACAAGTCTTAAAATAGTATCTCTTAATCTAGTTTCTTTAATTCCTATAGCTTCCAAAACGGGAGCTACATCTTCACCACTTTCTTGAAGTTTACCAAGACCCTCTATAAGCTTCATAAGAGCTTCTGACGGATTTTCCTTAACAAGCTTTTTAAACTCATCAGAAGTTACCCCACTTACAGTCGCAAGTCTACCTAAACTCTTTTTAGCCTTAGCACATTGCTTATCCATCTCCTCTGTGGTCATTCCAAGTTGCTCGCCCATTTTATAAAAAGACTCTGAAGACTTACCAGTACTTGCCAAAACTGAAATCATAAACTTAGTCATAGCAGTACCGCCCTTTTCAGCTTCTATTCCTGTCGCACTCATAGTAGCAGAAAGTCCCGCTATTTGATAATCTAAAAGACCGAAAATCTTACCTCCACCTGCTAAATTATGCATTAAATTGACAATCTTATCTTCTGTAGTCGCCGTATGGTTACCAAGGTCAACAATAACAGATGATAATTTATCAATCTGTGAATGGTCAAGACCTGTAATATTCACAAATTGGGCAAGTAAAAGTGCAGCATCTTCACTTGCAATATTTGTACTATCTCCAAGCCTTATCATTGTTTCAGAAAACTTTTCTATATCATCAACCTTAATACCAAGTTGTCCTGCAATTTCCATAATCTTAGAAATTTCACTTGCACTTTTAGGTAGTCTTTCACTCATAGAAATGGCTGCATTTTCAAGCTTTTTAAATTGTGGTTCAGTCGCATCTACAGTTTTTCTAACCCCTGCAAATGCACTTTCAAAATCGATAGCACTTTTTATACCATAACTGCCTACAGCAAGTATAGGAGTAGAAATAGCAAAAAGAGCATTACCAACAGCATTAAAACCTCCGCTTACTGCTTGAAGTTTTTGACTTGTGATAGTTGCCCTTTCATTGTAGTCCCTTAGATACTTGACCTGTTTTTCTAAAGCATCTTTTTGTAAATTTTTATTTACATTAGATTGCATTTCATTAAATTTTTTTAAATTAGCAACACTTTCATTTAACTGTGTTTTATAAGTATGTTGCTTTTTTCTTAAATTATCCAAAGCTGAAGAATGTTTTTTTACAGAATTAACTAAATCTTTTTCAGTCTTTGAATATTCTTTTAATTTATCTTCAAGACTATTTACAGCATGAGTATGAGTTTTTAACCCCTCATTTAATTTGCGTAAATTGCCTTTATATTCTACGTCTTTTTCAACAAGTTTAGATTTAGCAAGTCTTAAATCTTTTAACTTGTTTTTTTCCTTTTCAATAAGTTCAATATTTTTTTTCTTATTTTCAGACAAAGCTTTTTTAACGGCAACATGCCTTTTTATTTCCTGTGATAACTTTGTTATTTGTTCTTTATTTTCAATAATTTTTTTATTTTCTCTATCGATAGCTTCATTGTCTTTATTAACAAGACCAATATAATTTTCCTTTGCCCTTTTAACATTTTCTAAAGCCTTTATATGCTTAGAATTTTCTTTATTGTATTCAGCTAATTTTCTTTTAGCCTCTTCACTTGCCCTTGTTTCTTCCTTAATACTTTCTTTATTTTCTTTTAAACATTTGTTAATTACAGATAACTTTTCTTTAGTAACATTTAAACTATCAGCAAAAAACCTTTGTGAATTTTGTGCCTTTTCAAAACTTTTCTCTTGCATTTTAAGAGTTTCATCATTAATTCTATAAGTTTTGTCAAGTTCTTTTAATTCCTTAGTTAAAGCTTTTAACTGGTCTGTTGCCCCTTTATCTTTAACACCAATTTCTACAAGTAAATTTTTCTTACTCATTAAATATCATCATCTCCCAAACCTACAAGAGAATAGCTTTCTATATCCTCATCTTTATCATCTTTATCATCTCTTTTATTATTAAATTCACTATGTAATTTAATAAGCTTAACTATCTTTTTAAAGCTAGAAGATTTAAACTCTACATCACTTTTATTTAAAACAACTGTAAAAAAATAATATAAAAAATCTATATCTATATCATTATCTACTTTTTTTTTACATCTTCATTATCTTCACTATCTTCTTCATCTTCAAAGAAATTTTTCAAAATAATAGAACGGATAAACCCAGTTAAAGCTAAAACTATTTGCATCTTATCTCTATCAGTTTTACAAATCTTTTCAAAATCTTTACTACTTAAAATCATTTCTTCATCACTATCAGCATAAAACCTATTGTCATAACGTAAAGTACATTTTAAAAAGTCAATAGTTTCCTTTATCTTGCCATTATAAAAATTAAAAATATCTAAACTAAGCCCGTGTCCTGTAATTTCTTCATACTTTAAAAAACTTCTCATATTTAAATTTAAAACATAAGCATTTTTCTTAAAAATAACGCTTATTTTAATATCTGAAACATCACTCATATAAAACCTCCACAAAATATATAAATATAAAAATAAGGGGAAAAATTCCCCTTATTTTAACCTTTTAAAATCTTCTTGTTAGGAGCTAAAACAGACTTATAAAATTCATCAATAACACCATCAGCTAAATCTTCTGATGAATTAAACTCTCTATAAATAACACCATTTGATAAAGGTAAAGATTTACCCTTTAGAGGGAATTTAGAAAATTCAAGATTTTCACCCTTTGTATTATTTGTTTCACCATCGCTTGAAAGTTTTGTTTTATAAAAAACTTTATAAGTTGTTGTACCATCACTATTTGATACTTCATACATTAAAGCAAATTCATTTTGCATATCATCGGACTTAACAATTTTACCTCCTAAAGTGATATCGTGTCCTGCAATAAGACTTGCTATATTAGTTGAATATTCTCCAAAAGTTGCACTAAGTTCAAAACTTTTAATAAGTTTTAAGCTAGTATCTTGTAAATTATCAGAATATCCAGAGCTTTCTGCATATTGAGGAACGTGTTGGAAATTTTCACACCCCTTAACAGCAACTGGAGTATCATATACAGTTGCATCTCCATTTTCTTCTTTTAATAATGCTATATGGACGTTTTTTACCCCATAAGGACGTCTAATAGAGCTTTTTAAACCTTTCATTTATTTACCTCCTTAATCTTTGTAATAAAGCTTATAAAAAGAAAAAGCCATATTATAACATAAAGGTTCAATATTTTCTCTAACTGTACCAATAAACTTTATATTATAAAACTTAAGCTTTTCTAAAGCTTTATAAATTTCATCATAACTATTTAATAATTTAGAGCTAACATATACATTTAATAAAAAATTAACTCTAACACAATCGACTACATCGTCGTTTTCTTCTACTTCTTCTGTTATATAAGTATAACAGCCTGTTATACTATAATTTGTATTTTTAACAAGATAAGTTGTAGGGATATCTGTTTCTTTTTCAAATAAATCAAAATCATTTTTTATATCTTCAAATATCATAAATCTAAATCCTTTAAAACAATATTATAAATCTGTTTATAAACATCATCTTGATATAACAAACAAGCCTTATCAAACCACATTTTATGCTTCTCTACATATGTTGCACTTCTACGAGGATGAAAACCATATTGATTAAACCACAAACCTTTATAATCTTCAAAATCCCCTAAATCTTTTAAACCTACATCAATAACCTTTAAAGACTTATTATCAATCTTAATATGCGCTTTTATTAACTCCCTACCATGTTTTGTATGTTCATCACAAACAGGAGCAACCCCCTTAATTTTTTCAGCTAAATCATCAGCACTTTTTTTAAGACTATCCATTTTAGGTAAAATTCCTTTATTAGTTTTTTTTTGTAAATCAGAAATTAAATCATTAAGTCCATTAATTTGTAATTTCATAATTTAACTCTCCTCTAATTTCTATAAACTCATCTAGAAAATTAATATAGATTATATCAAAAATTCTTCCATTAAATTCAATCTTGCAACTATTATTTAGTTCATCTCTTAAAAATCTTCTATTTCTTATATAAAAATCGACTCTTTGTTTTACCTTTGTTTCAGTAGTAGTATACGCTTCACTACCATAAAGATATTTAACAAAACAACGTGTCTCTAATATACATTGGTCTTCTTTTTGCGGAAGACCGTCCTCATTTTTTTCAGGATATAGATTTGGCTTAATAAAACTTATTACATCTTTTAAACTTGAAATAGGTATTTTAAACATCTTGACTGTACCTCAACTGATTTATCATGTTAGAGATAAAAATATTCATTTTTTCATTATCTCTTTTTTCATAAAAATTAAAAACTAAAAGACAAATAAGTTGTTTATAAAGAACGCTATATTGTTGAAATTTAACACCTGCATTTAACAAATATTCAACACTCATAACTATTAAATTCATAATAAGTTCATTATCTTCATCAAAGTCGATATTTAAATACTGCTTACATTTTATTACCATTTCTCTTATAAACTCATTCTCATTTAGTCCTTGTAAAAATTCAAGTTTTTCTTTATCTTTATCAGTTAAATCCATAAGACTTTACCCTAAGCTTGTGTTAGTTCGCCTTTTACAACTGCTTTATCATCAACAACCTTTACATCACATCTAAATCTAGTTTTGATACCTACAAGGTCTTTATTCCAAAGTTCTCCAGCAACTTCTGAAGCTTCCATAGAGTAAACTCCTCTTTCAAAAACTCTTATAAATTCTTTAAAATTACCAATGTAAAATGGTACTTTTTTAGCCTTTACTGCTAAAGTATCATCACTTAATACCACAATTCTAAATTTACCTTCAACACTTTGTACACTAGGGTCTGTGATAAGAGGTTTTAAGATATAATTGTCGTTTTTGTCTTTTAAAGTATCTAACCAGTTATATCCAGTTTGATTAGTCAATATAACACAATCATTTTTTAATGCAGGGTCTATTTTTGTATTTAAAATAGTTTTAATATCATCATAACTTTTTATACCAGTAGTACCAGTTAAAACTCTATCAGCTTCTGCCAAAATTAATCCGTTATAAGTTGCTACCATTTTATCTGTAAGCCAGTTCATTAAATAAGACATTACATTTTCGCTACTGTCTTCTAAAAGTTCTTTACTAGTTTTTAAAATTCCACCAAATTTAGATAATTTATAATTAACTCTTGTAAATTTTGGTATAGCAACATCGCCAAAGACTGCTTCTTCTTCAACTTTATCAAATGGAACATGTTTAGAATTTACCTCAAAAGTTCTTGCCCCTTCAAAAGTTTTAACATTTTCACTACTTACAAGTTCTTTTAAAGAATATTTTTCTCTAAGTAAAGTTTCAATTTTTGTTGATATATCACGTGGAACAATAAACCCTCCGTCGCTATCAACAGACTCTTTCATTGCATTAGTAAAGATACCTCTATATGAATTTTTTAAGTTTTCAAAAAAAGTATCATAAACTTTGTTTGTTTGTTTCTTTTCTGCCATAAATCTTCCCCTTTCTTCATCTTCAACAGACTGTAAATTATTCATCTTTTCTGTTAAATTTTCAATTTCTTTTTTTAAAGCCTTACAACCCTTTATATCATTTTTTAATAAAAGTGCCTTAGCTTCTTTCTTTTTGCTTAAAATTAATTCTTGTAAATCTCTTAATTTCATTTTTTTACCTCCTAAATTAAATCAATTTCTAAAAGCATTTTTTCTATTTTTTTCTTCTTTTTCTTTTCATCATCATCATCGTCTTCGTCTTCGTCTTCGTCTTCGTCTTCGTCTTCTTCATCTTCTTCATCATCAGACTTCTTTTTCTTTTTCTTCTTTTTGTCTTTATCTTCTTCATCATCTTCGTTGTCTTCATCTTCATTATCAGACTTTTTCTTTACATCTTTAGATTTTTTCTTTTTCTTCTTCTTTATTTTTTTCTTATCATCTGTATCTTCTTCATCTTCATTTTCTTCTTCATCTTCATCATCTTCATCTTCATCATCATCTTCATCTTCAGACTTCTTTTTCTTTTTCTTCTTGTCTTCATCTTCTTCTAAAACAATGTTACTAAATATTTCCTTTGCTTCTTCTGGTAACAAAAATGTTTCTTTTTCCATAAGACTTTTCAATTCACTACGACTAATTAAAGCTTTTTCATCATAAATATTTAAAATGCTTTCTTCAATCTTATCTAAAACTTCAATATCTTTTTCTAAATCATTACTATTACCATAAGTCAAAATCAATGGCTTATGTATCATGAAAAGTGACCCTTTTTGCATAACAATTTTTTTACTTGCCATAGCAATAACAGTAGCAATAGAACAGCAAAAACCCTGTACAATAACAGTTAAATCTTTAAATTCTTTAAGAGTATTATACATACTAATACCATTTGATACTTCCCCGCCAAAAGAATTTATATAAAGAGTTAAAGACGCTTCTTTATCAAATAGATTTAAAATTTCTTTTAACTCATCTAAAGAATTTTCTTCTCCAACCTCCCCATATAAAGCAATAGCATTTTCATTAATTTTAGATATGTTTTTTACGATAAATTTCTTTTTCATCACATCTAACCTCCTTTCTATAAATTTTCATTATATTGATTTCCTATTTCTGTAATAGGTATATAATTACCGTTACACATTAAAACATCTCCGCCCTCTGTACTATCCATATTTAAAAAGTTTCTTGCTTCATTAGGCTTATAAACTCCGTTATTAACACCTTGTGTTAAAATTTCCATTTGTTCCTTAGCACTAACTCTTAAAATAGCATTCGGGTTAAATTGATAAAATGTTTCTTTGTCAATCATTCTATTAATGATTTTATAGTCAATTTCTTCTTCATAATGCTTTAATATAAATAACAAAGTATCCACATAAAAACTTAACGATTGAAGTTCACAACTGCCAAGGTTAGAATTTTGATAATCATTAAGTAAATACGGCTTAACTCCAAAAGCCCCAGCAATTTGCATACTTGTAAATTTTTTATTTTCCAAAAATTGACTATCTTGTAAAGTTAAATTTAACGGCTTTAAATTAAATCCTGGTGGTATAGGTAAAAAAGCACCTCTACTTTTACCAACACCATATTTTTTAAGTCCATCTAAAGCTTTTTGAATAGCATCTTCCTTTAAATCTGCAGTATATTCTAATGCCCCTTTAGAAGTTAAACCACCCTTGTAAAGTCCGTTTAGATAATTTTCAGCTTCTCTTGAAGTAGAAAGCATATTTGCAAGTTGCTCTCTAACTGAAAGTCCTGTTACTCCGTCATTACTTAAAGACGTTTTAAAATGCAAAATATCATCAGAATTCAATAGCATATCTTTATATCTGTAAAAAATCTTATTTTTTATATCAGTAAATTTTCTAGCATTGTCGATAACAATTTTTACATTTTCATTTTCTAAAATATACATACCATTTAAAGCATAGCCGTCCTTGCCTCTTTTAAAGTCAAGATACACATACGCATTACCATAATGGTTACGCCTCATTTCCACATTTGCCCAAAAAGAGCTAGCAGTCGTAAAGCTATTTGGTCTTTTAGATAAAACATATAAATTCTTATCTAAAACCTCAACTTTACCGCCTTTTTTAGTCCTTTTATACGCCTTTAAAGGTAACTTACCTAAAGCCTCTGATAAAACTTTTAAACAAATAAAATAAGTACTTTCTCCCATTTCATTTGTATTATCTTCAATATCTCTAAAAAATTTATTTAAATCAAGTTCCTCATTAAAAAATTTTTTATAATCATTTTTCTTTTTCTTTTTAAAATTAAAAAATCTCATAACCTTTTTATAATCTCCCTTTCTTTATCTGATAACTCAACTACATAATCTACATCTTTACTTACATTTTTTTTATTTAATTCATCTGCTTTTTTTGAAGAGATTAAAAAACCACTGCCAAAAAGCTTTAGTCTTTTCTCTTTTAAAAAATCTAAATTAGCTATTTTAAAACACTCATCTTTTTTAAAGTCCATACAAACACCTTTATTTATATACTTAGTTAATAAAGCACTTGTAATTACGTTTTTAGGATATTCATACACTGTACGTTTATTAGTTTTTGTTTCTATAGCACTTTTAAAATATGGCACAAGTCTTATTTTATATTTCTTATCTAAATTAGTACAAAAAGAAGTCTTAACATTAGCACCATTTTCATAAATTAATTTCACACCTGCAACAATATAGCAAATATCTTTCATGCTCTCTGTTTCAGAAGTAAATAAAGTTAAATGAGGTTGAAAAAGAAAAAAATTAATCTTTCTATCACAAAAAAATTTTTTTATTTCAAAAGAAATACTAAAAGGTGGGTTGTCAATTACAACACAGTTTTTAGGATAATTAAAATTTTTATAATCCCCTCCTGGATAAAACGGTCTTACAATTTCTACATCATCAGAAATTTTATATTCTTTTTTAACCCAATCTAATACAATTTCATATACATTTTTAGGAGTATAACAATCATCAGTTGTCTTTTTAATCTTAAATTTTTCTACAAATTCCTCATAGCTTTCTCCTCTTGCCATAATACCTCCAATAAAAAAAGGCAATTACTAAAAAGTATCGCCTTTATTTTTTTCACAATAACATTATAACACATAATTTCTTAAAAAAACTGACATGTTTTTGACATTTCAAGTTTTTCTTAACAAAATACTTTACCATAGCAAAAGCATATCATCTTGTATAGTGCTTTATTCTTAATTCTGTAAACTTGTCTTTCCTCATAGTGGATAGTGTTACAAATCTTAGTGATATTGTTATTTTTAAAATAAAACTCATCAATAACAATCTGTTCATTTTTTTCTAAAATTTCAAAAGCTTTAACAATCATACTATACAAAAACTTATTATATTTAAGTTTGCTAGATAAAACAATTCCCTTTGAAATGTAGTTAAGTGTTTTTATTTCAGCACTGTTAAAATCACTACCACCATTGTTAAAACTATTAGTGTTAAATCCATGAGGTTCGATAATCGTTTTTAAGCTTTCAAGCTCCCCTTCAATGTTTACAATAGAATTTTCAATATTGTAAAAATTATATAAATTTTCTTCAAAATCTTTTAAAAAAGCATTCTTCATTCATTTTCTCCTAAAATTTACCAGTTGAACCAAAACCGCCCTTACCTCTTTCAGTATCATCTTCAATCTCTTCAAGTCTATGTAAATTTACATAGCTTTTCTTAGAAAAGACAATCTGTGCGATTTTTTGCCCCTTTGAAAAAGTAACGTCTTTATTATTTAAATTTTGCATAGTAACAAGCACTTCTCCTCTATAGCCACTATCCACAGTGCCGAAATGTACTAAAACTCCCATACTGCTAACACTTGACTTCGGTCTAACTTGTGCTTCCATGTTTCTATAAAGTTTTAAAAAAAGACTTGTATTAACATTTTTAACCTCAAACGGCTTTAACGTAAAATCATAACTACACCTAACATCAAACCCACTATCAGCCTTGTAACCCTTAACTAATTCATAATCGCATTTATACTTCATATCTAATCCCCTTTCTATCGTAAAATTTTGCCCTTATTTTTAATTTAAATATGAATTTAGTATAATTATATCACTTTATTAATTTCAACATCAATTTCTTTTGCTTTTGAAAAATTGTTATAATCCATAACTTAAACCTCCTAAATAAATTTATCAAAAACAAAATCCAGTAGTAGCTTATAAGCTTTAAAATTCAAAGAAATATCTCCTCTGAATTCAATAAGTTTTAAATCTAAATTTACAAAAATCAAGCTATCACCCTTTTTAAAAAGATACACATTTTCATAAGGTATTTTATATAAAAAAATTCCAACTTTTTCTAACTCTTTATACCTTTTCATTAAATCTTACCTACTTTAATGCACTCATTTAGCATAAAATTATAAATCGCCCGTATACAGTGAAAATTTAAAAACTGTATATTTTTAGGTTCAAATATCTTATATTCCATATCAATTGTTATATAAGCGTCCCTTTTTTTAAAAAGATATACATTTTCTTTCGGTCTTTTATAAAGCTTAAAGCCATACCTTTCTAAAATCTTTAAATTAACGTCTTTTCTCATAATCTTCCTCATTTAAAATCAAAATGTTTTTATAATTTCGTAAGATTTCGTTAATTTTTCCATGCGACACTTCCACATTAAAGTCAAGATATGCACCCCGTTTTACAAGTTCATTAATTAAATCCTTTGTTTTATACTTTTTCAAAATCATTCTCTAACAACTCCTTATTTTCGTAAATGTTGCCTGCAACAACATATTTTTTGCACTCTGTTATATTTTCGCACATTTCTTCATTTTTCCAATGTAGATAATAAGTATAATCTATTTCATCAAACTCTATTGTTGCATAGTCCCAATAGTCATTCTCAAAACTTCCCTCATCTGTCAAAATATCTCCCTCAAAAATTTCTTTTCCGTATTTGTCAAACAGTCCTGTTGATTGCATTAAAACAATATGCTTATTATCCAAATAAGTGATAGCTTGCCCATATCCTGTATTTTTTGAAAACTGATACAAATTTTCATTTGTGTCTACAAATATATCATTTCTAAAATCTTTTCTTCTTTTGTCCCAAGCTCTAAATTTTAAATTCTTCATTTAAACCTCCTAAAATCCATTATTTTCATCAACTAAAATGTTAAAATCATACGCCTTGCCCAATTGAAATAATCGTATCAAGGTTGTAAAATGCAACTGGTTGCTTTACTCCATCAACACGCACTTTTTGCGTGTTGTTCTCTCTATTCAATATCTTTTCTTTTATCCATTCTCTTTTCCTTTCTTTAGTTTTACAAAAACATATTTTAAAACTTCTCTAATACTGTTTTCAGTCGTATGATATCTATTTGCAATTTCTCTTATAGTTTTAGGAGAATTACCAAAAAAACCATAATACATAGATACAATTTTTTTCTGTCTAGAAGATAAATCTTTTAAAATCCATTTTAAATCTTTGCTGATAACACTGTATTTATCCACTAAATCGGCAATTTGTCTGCTATACTCTTTAAAAAGCTCTTTTTTATCATCTTCATAGAGAAGTTTTATTTTCCTATCAATCTCACAAGCCTTTAAATCTTCAAGCTTTTTTTTCATATTATCTAACTTTTTTTGAAAAGCCTTTACTTTAAGTCCATTTTCAAGCATACACTCCAACATATCATTAGCTAAGATATAAATTTCTTCTGCGTGGAAAGAGTCGTTTTTTTCTAAATTTTCCAAGAAAAAATCTCTGAACAAATTAAAGCAATTACTAATATTAAAATAATTATTATCTCTATCTTTATTTTTTTTAGTCCTTTCATACAAAGTAAAATCATCTTTTAAAACATCTATACGCCTTTTTTTATCGACCTTATAACAGTTAATACAGCCCTTTTCTATAAAAAAATGAATAATATAAGCGATTTTCTTTGCGTCAGCATTTAAAATCTTTGCCATTTCTTCGTTTGTAATACTGCCATTTTCCTTTAAAAGATTTAAAACATCTTTTTTTAACTTTTCCATAAATCACCTTGTTACAAAAAAGCAAAAAACCAAAAACAAACTAAAAACAGTTAAAGCAAAACAAACTTTTTTAAGCTCTTTATTTTCAGCCTTTAAATCTTTACTATCATCATAATTGTTATTTTTTTCAACAATTTTTTCATTTTTAACTACAACACCTCTGTCATAGTCCACATAATCTGCATAATCTTCGTACAATAACCCTTTTTGAAAATCATCATAAGTTAAAATTCTCATAAACTTTCCTCCCTAACTTAATTTGTTAATTTATCACAAACTTTACTATCACCACCAACTACACCATAACCACAAACTATAGCATGACCAACTACAGCATAATCCTTAACTATAGCATAATCACAAACTATAGCATGATTTTTAACTATAGCATAATCACAAATTTTAGAATTATCACGAGCTATAGAATTACCATAAACTACAGCATTATCACAAACTTCAGAATTATCACAAGCTACAGCCTTACCATAAATCCAACAGTCTCCCTCTTGACTTAAATTCTTTTCACTTTCAACATATCCACCGATATCGCCTTTCTTAACATCTGAAAAATCCTTTAACGCCCTTATTCTATAAACTTCTCTTCCTAAAAACTTTATTTTAGTATCTTTTAAAATTTCGTACTTTTTTTCCATAAACTTTCCTCCCTATTCTCATATACTGCCATTAATCCGTCTCTTTTTTTAAATCTGTAACTACAACCACAATTTTATCGATATCAGAAAATATCTTTTGTGATTTCATTTCAACGACTTGACAATCGTCTATAAAAGCGACTTTGTTAAGCCCATCTAGTATTGCTTTTTCTAAATTGTCAATATCTGGTCTTTGAGTGTGAAAATCTTTTTTACAACTTTTCGCTTTTTTAAAACAAAATAATAAATCTAACTTCACAGCATTTTTTAAAACTAAATCTTTATATTTCTTTTTCCACTCATAAGCTATTATTTTTTCATAATCTATAGTTTTTTTAGGTGTGTAAACTGTAAATTTACTTAAACGTGGTCTTTGCTTTGGAATTGGTCTTGTATTTATTTCTATGTTATATCTACACATAGAACCCCCCTCTAATCGTAAAATTTTGCCCTTATTTTTAATTTGAATATAAATTTGGTATAATTATATGCCTTTCATATTCTAATCAAAATTTAAGCTATTTTTTTAAGTTTTGATATTTTTCTAAAAGTTCTAATGTACCGCTACGCTCATTTTTTAATCGCTCAGCTTTTTCTTGCTCTGTTAAAATATCTTTTTGCTCTATATATCTGCCTTTTATAAGATTGCTTTTTTGTATTTTCTTATCTGCATAGTTTCCCTCCAGAACCTTTACAAAATTGTTCGGTCTTACAAACCATTCGAAAGTTATAGTCCAGCCTTTATTGTTGCTACCTTGCAAAAATGAACTTTGCTTTATTTTTTCTATTGCTTCTAAAACTTTGTTCTCTCCATACTCACTTACTCGTTGACTTAACATCTTGTATCTTTGAGTATCTTTTTTCAGTGTAGATATTTTAGAAACAGTTTCGGGTAACTCGTTCCACTTTTGGATAAGTGGAACAAATAATTTATCGTTAGATAAATTATTAAATATATTCTTATCATTCTTATCATTCTTATCATTCTTGTTTGTATTTTTCTGTGTTACTTCTGTGTTACTTCTGTGTTTTTTCTGTGTTACTTCTGTGTTATTTTTATATTCTTGTTTTTCTTGATAATCGTTGTAATTTACAATGCTATAGACTGTATTTTTACTGTTACTTTTATAGGTCAACATTTTTTCACTTTGTAACACGTTTAAAAACTTTTTTGTTTTCGTTGTACTCCAACCCCAGCGTTCACTCAAAAACCTAATTGATGTTATTTTTTCACCTCTTTTCACTTCGATAGCATTTCCGTCAAATATTATTTTTTTGTTTTCGTGATTAGCTAATAAAATTAGGTCTATCCACGCTTGTCCTTTTGAGAACGGCTTATCTTCCCATAAAAAATTATCAAGTATTTTTCTGTGAATTTTAATCCACCCTTGTTGCATTTTATACTCCTATCTAAAAAAACAAAGTAAAAAGGTTATTCCGTCGGCAGTTACTTTTATATTTTTTATTGATTTTACTTTGTTTTATAAACTTAATTAAAATGGTAAATCTTCGTTACTTGCTTCTTGATAAGGTAGTTCATCAAACTGTCCAAAAGGTCGTGTATCTTGACTATTTGTATTGTTGTTATCTGCAAATTCAAGTATTTCTATTCGCTTAACTAAAACATCTGTTGTATATCTTTTTGAGCCGTCTTGTACTGTGTAACTTCCAGTTTCAATGCTACCATTTACAAGAATTTTTTTGCCTTTTGCCGTATATTTGTTTAGTGTTTCTGCTGTCACCCCCCAAGCTACACAATTTATAAAGTCCGCTGTTGGTTGACCGTTCGCCTCTGCTTCTTGTTTCTTTTCTTTTGATAATCCTCTATCTACTGCTAATGTAAATCTGCAATAAGCTTTACCGTTTTGTGTGTATTTTAGTTCTAAATCTTTTGTTATTCTTCCTGTTAGTACTACATTATTCATAATTTTTATTCTCCTATCTTTTATTTTGTATTTTTATCAAAAACTAAATTTGTATAATAATCTAGTGCCTTATCATATCTATCAACTGTTAAGCTATTTATTTTTGGTAACTCGTTTGTCAAGATAAGTCCTGCACTTTCAATCAAATTAATCAACGTTTCTTTTTGCTCTTTAGTGATTAAATTTTGCCTTGGTGTTTGTTGTTTAGCAGTTTGTTTAGCAAGTTGTGATGTTTTTGTATTTTTATTTGTTTGTTGTTTTGGAGTTAAAGTATAACTGTCTTTGTCGGGGTCATCTTCCGTTGGTATACAAAAGACTTGAAATAAAGCGTATTTATAAGCTATTGACATTGCTTTATTCATTCCTTTATCACCACTATCCATAGCTTCTCCAACGACTTTAACAATTATATTCGAGCCGTCTTCTGCATAAAAAGTAAGTTTAATAGTTGCTACTGTATAGATTATCAAGCCACCATTTTTTGATGTTCTTTCTTCTCTTTCAAAGCTCTCCACTTCAGGAGCGACAAAGATATTATTTTTTGATAAAATGGGGTGCATTGTATTCATTACATCATCAATCCCCCTAAACTTAAAATTTTGAATTTTGTTGTAGTTATCTTTGCTTATGGAATTAACCTCGTTCATAGCTTTGATTATATTTTGATATATTTTTCCTTCCATACTATTTTATCCTCAAACTTTCTCCCTGATGTATTTCACAACCTTTTACATCAATATTATTTTTTAAGTCATTTAATATAGCTTTTTTGTCAATTTTAGGTTCTTGTTCTATCAAATATTTCTTATCTATAAGCTTTTCATCAAGTATATTTACACTTGCAGGATTTTTCGCTATGCTTATATTAAAAACTCCTAAATTTAGTTTCTTAAAGCCTGATGCAATTAAGCCGTTTTCTAAATACTTCTTTAGTCCGTCAATCTTGTTTTTGTATGCCATTTTTTTAGCTTTTAAACGCTTTTCTTCTGCGTCTAGTCCATTTACATCACTTTCAAGATTTTTTATAAATTTAACTATGTTTAAAGCCTTTTCGTTAAACTCATCTTGCACATCGTTTAATGCACTACTTAAAACATCTTCTGTGATTTCTTCGTTATCTAACAATTCTAATAAATTATTGTATCTTTCTGTTATTTCATATAAATTAGCCATTTTAAATCTCCTTTTCTATCGTTTTTAATATTTCTTTTAAAGTCGTTTAATTGACAATCTCCTTAAATTTTAATATAATTTAAGTGAATCTCTTTTATAGACTTTATCTGAATTTGTAAGTCATTTTGCTCGGCATATAATTCATATAAAGTCTTTATTATTTTTTCAGTATCTAACTCTTTCATAAGCTACTCATTTACTCCATTTCTATTAATGGCAAATATCCACTGTCTTTTAATAAATTGTATAAGAATAAACGTCCTTTATTAGTCCATTTTGTAGTTAAATTAGTTTCGTTTATTCCGTTTTTGTTTGTAAAGTTAAAAGTTTCTGAGTGAGTATATCCTTTGTCGTGATATTTACTATACAGTAACCATTGATTAGCTTGTTTGTATTGTACTTTTAATTCATGTAATATCTTGTTGAATTTTGTAGCACTCATTCCGTAGTCTTTAGCTATTTGTGATACATTCATTAAAGATTTACTCTTTAAAATCTTATCTACATAGTCTGCCTTTGGTTTTAATTCACCTATTTGTTGAGCTTTGATGTTATTGTCAATTTCTAAAGCTATTCTCTTTTCTCTTTCTTCTTTTAACTCTGTAGCTAATTTAATTAAAAAGTCTGGACTTGTTAAAGCTTCTTTTAAAACTTCATCTGTCATATACGCACCATGTTTTCTAATTGTAGGTAAAACTTCATGCGTTACCCAACGCTTAAACGCTCTTGCTTGCGGAAGTTTGCTAGATAGAATTAGGTTATATAGACCAGATTCGTTAATACATGTTGGAGTTTGCTCTCTTCCGATGGAGTCACGAATCGTTACCCCATCTCTTTTATCTTCTTCATCAACGTGGTCTATAAGTGCTTTTCTTGTATTTGTGTAACCTAATATTTCTGCTACATCTTTTCCTACAAAGTAAGGCTCGTTTTCAATTTCTAAAGTTCTAACTTTGCCAAACTGTTCATTTTCAAAAATTTTAATTTCGTTCATTATTCCCTCCTTTGACACGTAACATTTCGTTACTCGTTTACAACATTTGTTTCTCCTTGACGCCCTAAGTTGAACTTAGTCACCTCATCTTTATCTAATCTTTGTACTGCTTGAGTTGCATTTTTTATATCTAAACATTTACAAATATCACTAGCTACAAAGTAAACATCGTTATTATGTTCTAATGTTCTAACTTTACCAAAGTCTGAATTTTCAAAAATTTTTAATTCTTGCATAGTTTCTCCTTTCCTTTACATTCTAACCCTTTGCGTTAAAACATTATCTAAATACTCTCATATCTTCCAACATCATCTCTGATTTTTTGCCTTTTGCGTTAAAACATTATCTAATAACATTTTCTATAGAATATTTTTATCCTATTCTATACCAACCATTTTTTTGCATTAACTTACTTAAGCTTTACTCAACTTTACTTAAGCTTTACTCAACTTTTCTTAACACTTAACTAACATCACTTTTTTTTTACTCTACTTACTTTTTTCACTTCCCTTAACTCTCTAACCTTTTGCATTAAAACATTATCTAAATACCTTATCCCATCTCCCTTACTTCCCTTACTTCCCTTACTTCCCTTGCTTTTCCATAACTCTCTAACCCTTTGCGTTAAATCGTTATTAAAATAAATCTTTAAAAAATTCAACACTATATTTAGGTATAAACTTCTCTTGAATAGTCCCAAACCAATTTTTAAAAGTGTAAAAATGAATAAACGGCAAAAACCAAACAATTCTAATTTTCTGACTGGGTTTAATCACACTATACTGTGGATAAATCTTTTTATCACTTTGAACAACCTCTAAAAATTCATCAATAAGACCATTACATTTATTCCTACTTATCCCAAGCACCTCTGCCAAAACCCTACTATTTATAACAATCTCACCCTTTTCAGCTAAAGACAACAACTTATCACCACCATCTCCTGCCAAAATAGCCTTAAGTTTTGTACTTCTAACCCTTTCTCTTTCATCAACAACCATAACAACCTCCGTGATTTTTACGTAACTAACTAAATTAAGTTAATTATTTAAGATTTTTAAATTTATCATCAATAGCAATTTTTACAAGTTCCCATTCTGCTTTTCTCAAATGTGCGGGAACTGTCGCTATTGCTACTAAAACCCTATCCATATCAATATCACAAGGCTTCCAATAAGCATTTTTTTCTAAATATTCATTAGCTCCTATTTTTTCTACTGGCTCTCTCATAACTCATTACCTCCTTATACTAAAATTTTTATGGTATAATAACACCAGAAAGGAGGTGTTATTAATGAAAATTACTAAAATACAATTAAAAGAATGCATTCGAGAAAATATCTCTAAATCAACAGTAAAAGACGACGAACTTTTCGAAATAGTTTCTCAATATGCTGATTCAAATGGTAAAATTTCAACCGATAAATTTATTTTTGTAATGAATAAATTAAATCGAGATTTTACTGCAAAATTAATTTATAATTCATTAGAATCCGTATTAAGCAAATTAAAACTTTTAGATGATTTAGAAAACTCATCTAAAAAATAATTTATATCTTTTTTAATTTCTTTTTGCTCCATGTTTTCTTTAATATCATGGAGCAATTCTTTTATTTCTCTTAATTCTTTTAAAATTTTATCTTCCATTTCTTTTTCCTTTCTTTTTGTTTCTCCCCCCCTTTGTGTTATAATCTAGTTAGAAAGGGGGTGTTACTATGAAATTAAACCACGATTGTATTCGAGATATACTTTTATATCTTGAAAACAATTTAAAACTAGATGAACGTTTATCACATAAACAACTACTAAACGATTTAAAAAACTATAGTCAAGAGGATATTGAATATTCCTTATTAAAATTAGATGAAGCTGATTTTTTAAATATTCATATCGTAAGTGCTGATAACATAACTTTTTATGCTTGTGTAATATACGACATAACACTTCAAGGACATAATTTTTTAGATTCCATTCGTCCACAACCTGTTTGGGATAAAGTCAAAGCTAAATTAAACAGTGCTGGTGTTTTTAGCTTGAATTCTGTTTATCAAATATCTAAAATTCTTATAGCTGAATATATTAAAAATTCTTTTTAAACCTATCATCTATTACTATTTTTATTATCTCCCATTCGCTTTTTGTAATTTCTCTAATATTTTCTATTAAATCAATAACTTTTTTAAATCTAACCTCAGGGGATAATAGATTAAAACATTCTAAATCTAATATTATCTTATCTGATTTAATTCTAATATTGTCTTTAGTAATAGCTACCTTGCTTTTACTTTCAATATTAGATACTACTAAAGAAATCTCGTTTTCTTTTTGCTCCATATTGCTCGCAACAATACGGAGCATTTCTTTTACCTCTTTTAATTCTTTTAAAATTTTATCTTCCATCTCTTTTTCCTTTCTTTTCCATAACAACCCCCGTGATTTTTACTTCTTTATACTTTGCCATAAAATCTCTACTATTAAAGCATTGATTGATACACCCTTATTTTCAGCAACTTCTCTTAGCTTTTCTTTAAGTTCCTCTGTTAATCTTAATAAATAAGTTTCTTTCATATTCTACCTCCGTTGAATTTACTATATATTTTAGATATCTTTTATATATTGTATATATATCCTATCACAAAAATTTTTACTTGTCAATATCCTTTAGATATCTTTTATATATATTTACAATATTTTTTATATCTGATACAATAAAGATATCAAAGGAGGAAAACAATGGAAAAAATTTATCAATACCCTTTAAAAATCGACAAAGAAATCATTGACCAACTAAGAATAATAGCTAAAGAACAAGGACGTTCCCTTAATAAACAAATTGAATTTATTCTCCGTCAATATCTTCAAAATCAAAATGCCCTAAAGAATAATCAATCATAAATAAAATCAATTCATTAACACTATAACCACGACGCTTTGCAATTTCCTCTAACTTTTCATACACCCCAAGAGGAATACGGAGCGTCTTTTCTTTAATCTCTTTTCTTTCCATAACAACCTCCGTGATTTTTACGTTTCTTTTTTGTCAACTTTTACTTTAAAAAAAATTTCACTTACTTCTTTATCTGTCAATTTCAAAATTTTTTGTAAGATTATAATTTCTCTACTATAAAAATCCGTTTTATTTCTTATTTTATTATACAATGCACCTCTTGATATATTAAGTGTTTTAGCTATATAACCCAATTTAAAGCCACTTTTATTTATTGCATCTTCTAATTTATTATTTGTTACTTGCATTTGTCCTCCTTTCTTGTTAAATACGCGTATTTCTTTTTCTTGATTATATTATACATCAATGTTTTTAATTTGTCAACTATTTTTTAAACTTTTTTTTATTTTTTTTTAAATTTTTTTCAAAAAAAGTTGACAAAAAGAAATAACATATATATAATATAATTAACAGAAAGGAGTATCTAATGAATATTTTTGATAGAATTAAAAATAGAAGAAAAGAACTTAATATGTCCCAAGAAGAACTTGCAATTAAAACTGGATATAAAACAAAGTCAGCTATTTCAAGAATAGAAAATGGAAATAGAGATATAAGTCAAAGTCAAATAAAAATTTTTGCTAAAGCTTTAAATACTACCCCAGAATATCTAATGGGACTGAAAACAGAGTTTTCACAACCTCCAATAGATTTTAATCATCTAACTAAAGAAGAACTAGAAGAAGTTGCAAAAGAAAATCATATACCTTATACAAAAATAGATTATATTGACCAACCTTTATATTGTTCTAGTCCCGATGTGGATATGCTTGAATATGAAGAACATAATACCGTTATAATGTCAGATAACCTATTAAAAGGTATAAAAAATAAAAATAAATTAATGTTAGCAAAAGCAACTGGAGATAGCATGGATGAAATTATCCCTGATGGTTCCTTTGTTATTATACAAAGAGTAGAACCATACGACAATATACAAAATCATGATATAGTTTTATATAATTATGAAAATTCTCTAAGTATAAAAGAATTTATAAGAGATGAAAATGGACTAATTATGAGACCTCATAGCACAAACCCTATACACAAAGATAATATATACTCTTTTGAAAACTTAAAAGAAAATCCCCTTTTCATTATAGGTATAATAAAAAAAGTAATTTACGATATTTAACATAACAACACTCTATAATCAATGGTTACAAAATACGATTCAACCCTAATTTTAGTGTTGAGAGTGTAAAAAAATAAAATAAAAAAAGTGTTGACAAAAGATAAAAAAGTGGTATAATTATAGTAATCTTAATGAACGTGTCGTGTGCGACACAAATAAAAAAATGCCTCTAGATTTATCTTTAGAGGCTTTTTATTTTATAAAAACAAAAAAAAGTAACATAACAACCCAAAAGACGTGATTTTTACAATTTTATTAATAAGGAGTAAAAATTATGTACACAGAAAAAACAAAAAATAATAAGTATAAATTTATAGAATTTTATAAAGATATTGACGGAAAAAACAAAAAAGTTACCGTTACATTAGATAAAAATACAAAACAATATCAAGCTAAAGCTTTTAATATCCTGCAAGAAAAAATAGCTAAAAAACTTGAAATATTTACAATTGAATACCGCTTTTTAGATTGCTTACAAGAATATAAAAAATATAAAGAAAAAAAATTAAAAAAATCTACAATGATAACTTACAACTCAATAATTAAAGATATTCAAAAAAAAGCACAAAACTGGAAATTTGATGAAATTAAAGCAAGACACTTACTTAGTATTTTTAATGAAAATGAAAGAAATTTACACTACAAAATAGCAATGTTAAAAGACTTTGTAAAATGGTGCTATAAAAAAGACTATATTGAAGATATAACTTTTTTACAAAAAATTCAAACGCCTAAAGAAAACAAAAAAGAAGAACAAAAACTATTTTTAGAAAAATCAGAACTAGATGATGTTTTAGATTTCTACAAAAATGATGAACTAACCTATCTTATGATAATAATACTAGCAAATACAGGACTTAGGATAGGAGAACTTTTAGCATTAAACTATACAGACTTGCAAGGAACAACCCTATCAATAAATAAAACTTTGTATAAAGATATATTGATAGATACTCCAAAGACAAAAAGCAGTAAAAGACAAATAGAAGTAAATCAAACTGTTCTACAAGCATTTAAAAAACTAAGAGAAAGAAACAAAATAATAGATTTTAAGCAAAACAAAATATTTCAAGGTATAAACAATATGAACGCAATGAACTTTCAACTCAAATTAAAAAAATACAAAAAAATACACTTGCACCCACATTTGTTTAGGCACACTCACGCCAGTTTATTAATTGAAAAAGGAATTTCCACAGAGGCAGTATCAAGACGCTTAGGACATAGCGACACAAAAATAACACAAAAAATATACATTCATTTGACAGAAAAAATAAAAGAGAAAGAAGATAAAATTTTCAGAGAACTAACCCTATAAAATCTAAAAATCTTACCCCAACCTTTCCCTTTTTCCAAAAAACACCCTACAATCATTGAAAAATACACATTATTTATTAAAAAGACTATTTA
>KQ959602.1 GCA_001552895.1 Tissierellia bacterium KA00581 | reverse complement strand
AACTGATAAGACTTATCAGGCGTATGATGCTAGTCATTATAGAAAAGTTATAAGTAAAAATGGAACAACAGATTCAGAATGGTCCTTATGTATGACTTCAACTAAACAATCTCCAGGAACAAGCACTAAAGCCACAGGGAAATATTCAAAAAACGAAAATGCTACTAAAGATACGTATGCTAGTAACGGTGGGAAAGGAGATTTTCAGAAAATCAAAAGGATGCTATTTTATAAATTAAAACATCCGCAACTTAATTATCAGGTCTTACAAAATGAATATTACTATCAACAAGACAATAAAACAAATAAAAAATATGATACAGATTATAGTCAAACTCCACAATTGAACAAGCAAAAACAAGAGTTAAGAACTTTTGCTGAGGATTCTTCTCATGATGATGAGATTAATAGCACAATGGAAGTTTTTATTTATAAATCAAAAAACTCAAAGATGCAAAATTTAATTAGCGCGAAGTTGAAAGAACTTCCACCGTCAACAAAAGTTAAGTTTTCTAAGAAAGCATTAA
>KQ959601.1 GCA_001552895.1 Tissierellia bacterium KA00581 | reverse complement strand
TATTAATGTGTCCAGTTTTTTGGGTACACATCATATTTTTGCAATAGCTTTTTAATTATTTTATTTCTAGATAAACTGGACAATGGTCGCTGCCTAATATTTTTTGATGAATTTGTGCATCTACAAGTCTATTTTTCATATCGTTTGAAACTAAGAAGTAATCAATTCTCCAACCTATGTTTTTATCTCTTGATTTTCTAAAATAACTCCACCAACTATATTCATTTTCTTTGTCCGGATAAAAAAATCTAAAAGTGTCTATGAAGCCGGAATTTAAAAGCTTTGTAAATTTTTCTCTTTCTTCATCAGTAAATCCAGCATTTTTTCTATTTGTTTTTGGATTTTTAAGGTCGATTTCTTTGTGTGCAACATTTAAATCTCCGCAAACTATTACAGATTTTGTTTTATTTAATTCATTTAAGTATTTTCTAAAACAATCTTCCCAAATCATTCTGTAATCAAGTCTTAATAGTTCTTGTTTTGAGTTTGGCGTATAGCAAGTTACAAGAAAAAAATCATTGTATTCTAAAGTTATAAGCCTTCCTTCATTGTCATGTTCTTCAATTCCCATTCCGTATTTTACGCTAAGGGGTTTATGTTTTGTAAAAATAGCAGTTCCACTATATCCTTTTTTTTGTGCATAATTATAAAAACTTAAATATCCATCAAGTTTAAGATCAAGTTGTCCTTGGCTTAATTTTATTTCTTGAAGAGAAAAAAAGTCTGCATCAATTTCGTTAAAATAATCTAAAAATCCCTTTTTTAAACAGGCTCTAAGTCCATTTACATTCCAGGAAACAAATTTCATGTAAAAACCTCCTTTTTTAAATTATACCATAAAATAAAAAATAATAAAAAATAATAAAAATAAAGTTTAATTATTTTTTATTTATGATATTTTTATTATGTAATATAATCTTAATTTACCTATTGTCATTTTTGTAAAAAAAGTATACAATATAAATGTAATTGTAAAAAAGGAGAGATATTATGAATTACAAAGAAATATATAATCAATGGTTACACAATGATTTTTTTAATGAAGAAATAAAAAAAGATTTAATTTCAATTAAAGATGATGAAAAAGAAATAGAAGATAGGTTCTATAAAGTTTTAGAATTTGGTACAGCAGGGCTTCGTGGAAAACTTGGAGCGGGTACAAATAGAATGAATATATACATGGTTTCAAAAGCAGCACAAGCTCTTGCATATACTATAATTGATCATGGTAAAGAATGCATGGATAGGGGCGTTGTTTTAAGTTATGATGTTAGATATAAATCAAAAGAATTTGCAGAACTTACTTGTGAAATAATGGCAGCAAATGGTATAAAATCTTATATATATAAAGGTATAAGACCAACTCCAATGTGTTCATATGCAATAAGAAAGTTAAATGCAATATCTGGCGTTATGGTTACTGCAAGTCATAATCCAAAAGAATATAATGGTTATAAGGCTTATTGGAAAGAAGGCTCTCAAATTTTAGATGATATCGCAAACTCTATTTCATCTCATATGGAAAAAATAAAAAATTTTGAAGATGTTAAAAGAATGCCTTTTGATGAAGCTTTAGAAAAAGGATTTGTAAAATATATAGATGAAAAATTAGAAGAAGATTATAAAAAAGAAGTTTTAAATCTTACAATAAATGATCAAAATATTGATAAAGATATCAAAGTTGTTTATACTCCTTTAAATGGTGTTGGTAATTTACCTGTAAGGGACGTTTTAAAAAGACGCATGTTTAAAAATGTTTTTGTAGTAAAGGAACAAGAAATGCCAGATCCAGAATTTACAACAGTTGGATATCCAAACCCAGAAGACAAAAAGGCATTTTTATATTCTGAAGCACTTGGAAAAGAAAAAAATGCAGATATTTTAATTGCAACAGATCCCGATTCTGATAGACTTGCTCTTGAAGTTAAAGATAAAAATGGTAAATATATATTTGTAAATGGAAATAGAATTGGAGCTTTACTTTCATATTATATCTTTTCACAAAGACATAAACTTAACAATCTACCAAAAAATCCCGTTTTGATTAAATCTATTGTAACAGGAGATCTTTCATCAGTTATCGCAAAAAAATATGGAGTTGAAACTATTGAAACATTAACAGGATTTAAAAATATTTGTGGAAAAGAAAATGAATATGATATAACAAAAGAAAAAAATTATGTTTTTGGATTTGAAGAAAGCATAGGATTTTGCTATGGAACTTTTGTAAGAGATAAAGATGCGGTTTCATCAGCTATGATGGTTGTTGAAATGGCAGCTTATTATAAAAAACTTAATAAATCTCTTCTTGATGTTCTTGAAGAAATTTATAATGAATTTGGTTTTTATAATGAAAGACTTGTTTCTGTTGTGCTTGAAGGCTTTGAAGGACAAGAAAGAATTAAAAGAATGATGGAAGATTTTAGAAAAAATCCTATAAAAGAATTTAAAGATATTAAATTAGAAAGAACAGTTGATTTTAAAAATGGTTATTTAGATTTTCCAAAACAAAATTGTTTAAAATATCATTTTGATGATGGATCATGGTTTGCTTTAAGACCATCTGGAACAGAACCAAAAATAAAATTATATATTTATACTATCGGAAAAACTAAGGAGCAATCAATAGAAAAACTTGATTTAATAGAAAAAAATTGCAAAGAAAAAATGAATAAAGTAAAATAATTTAAAAATATTTTGAAAATAGAAAAGTTTTTTAACTTTTCTATTTTTTATTTGTTTTTTTATTGATAATCTTTTTAAAAAATGATAAAATTATTGTGTATATATTTGATTTTTAACATTAAGGAGGATTTATGGATAAGTATAACTGGTCTTTAGAAAAAATTTATAAAAACATACAAGATGCAAGGCTTGATATAAAAAAATGTGATGAGATTATAGAAAAGATTAATTTAGAGCCTAAAACAATTGATAATTTAAAAAATATTATTGAGTTACACTCTGATTTATCAAGACTTGTTGAAAAACTTTTTTGTTATTCATACATGAAAAGAGATGAAGATAGTAGGGTTAGTGAATTTCAAAAACTTGCTTTAGATGTAGACTCTTTGTCTACTAGAGTTTCTTCGTGCTTATCTTTTTTTGAACCCTTTTTAATGTCATTATCTAGTAGTGATTTAGATACTTTTTATGAAAAAAATGATAATAAAAAATACAAAAAATATTTTGATGAAATTTTAAGATTTAAAGAACATACATTAAGTAAAAGTGAAGAAAATATTTTGGCATCTCTTTCTAGTGCAATGTCATCAGGGCAAAACACCTTTTATATGTTAAGTTATGCAGATATGAACTATGGCATAGTTGAAAGTAGAAATGGCGAAAAAATATTAGCTTCAAATTATAATAATTTTTTATTAGATAAAAACGAAACTGTTAGAAAAGAAGCGTTTGAAAAGTTTAATGGTAAATTTAAAGAATTTAAAAACACCTATGCTTCAACTTTATATAGTACAATTAAAAATTTAACAACTGTTGCAAAAATTAAAAAATATCCATCAGCAAGATATATGGAACTTTTTAAGGAATCTATTAACGAAACTGTTTATGATTTATTAATTTTAAGCGTTGAAAAATATCTTCCATCGCTTCATAAATACTATGCTCTTAGGAAAAAAGCTTTAAAGAAAGATAAACAATATATGTGGGATGTTTATTTAAATATAAACGAAGATTTTAATAAAACTTATAGCTATGAAGAAGCGAAAGATATTATTTTAAAAGCTTTAAAACCTCTTGGAGATGATTATGTATCAGAAATAAAAAAAGGTTTTGAAAATAGATGGATAGATGTTTATCCAAGAGAAGGAAAAGCAGCTGGAGCTTATTCATGGGGATGTTTTGATACAGATCCATATATATTGATGAATTTTACAGGAGATTTGCATAGTATATTTACATTAGCACATGAACTTGGACATTCTATGCATAGTTTTTATGCAAGAAATAACAATGAATATATATATTCATCATATAAAATGTTTGTTGCAGAGGTAGCATCTACTTTTAATGAGCTAGTTTTACTTGATTATCTACTTAAAAACGCTCAAAATAAAGAAGAAAAAATTTATATTTTAAATTACTATATAAATATGTTTATCACAACAGTTTTTAGGCAAACAATGTTTGCTGAATTTGAAAAAACTACACATAGTGAAGTTGAAAAAAATAATTCACTTACAGCACAAGACTTTACTAAAATTTCAAAAGAATTAAACGATAAATATTACGGACAAAATGTAGAAGCTAATGAATTAGCAGATTATGTATGGGCAAGAATACCACATTTCTATACAAACTTTTATGTTTATAGATATGCAACAAGTTTTTGTGCCGCTAGCTTTTTGTCAAGAGAGGTTTTAAATAAAAAAGATATGGCTTTAGAAAAATATAGAGCATTTTTAAAAGACGGTTGTAAAACAAAACCTATAGAACAACTTAAAAATGCAGGTTTTGATATGGAAGATAAAAACGCTATTGATAAAGCTTTAGAAGTTTTTAAAGATCTTGTTGACAAATTAGAGTTTGAAATTGGAAAATAAAAATTAGAACAAAGGAAATTTTTTAAATGTCAGTAAATAAGGATAAAAAGAAATATAAAGTTAATAAAAATAAAAAAAATTCTACTTCCTTTGATAAATCAATTTTAACAAATTATTCAAAATGGAGAGAAGATTATTCTAAAGAAAGTTTAAAAAAAGAAATAACACAACCTAAAGATGATAAATCAAAAGAAGAAAATAAAATTGATTTTAAAGATAGTCTTATAAACTCACAGATAACAGAAGATACTTTTTGTGATGATTTAGTTAAAAATGATAATAAAGAAAATAAAAAAGGTAAAGAAAATAAAAAAGATAAAGAAAATAAAAAAGATAAAGAAAATAAAGATGAAAAAATTGAACAAAAAGAAGAAATTTTAACACAAACTCAAAGGCTTAATCTTATTTATGGAAATGTCGTTCCTCTGTATGAAAGAAGACGTAGAGGGGAAAAGAAAAAATCTAATAATGACGATACCCATAAAAATATAGAAAATACTAAAAATTCTTCTAAAATTAAAGAATTTACACAATCTGATAAAGAAAAAATACAAAAAATAAAAGAAAACAATCAACCAAAAAAAGATTATGCCGAAGTAAAATCAACTAAAAATACTAAAAATGAAGATTCGAAACAAATCGATATGCCGAAAATTCCATTTTTTTTAAAAAGCACTTTCTTTGCTACAATAGCTTTAGCTATTATCTTAGTTGTATTTTTTGGATTTAAAGCGTATTATTCATTAAGTGTAAGATTACCATCAATCATTTCTGGACTTACTTCTAAAAATGAAACTTTTTATAAAAATAATATGATTTACAAAAACGAAAATATAACACAAGATGAAATGAAATCTTTAATAGATGTTTTTACAGAAGATGAAACTAAGTTAAATACAGTTGAAAAATGGATAAAAGAAGATGGCGAAAATTTAATAAAAAATCCAAATTATGTTAGTAAAAGACCGATAAGGCTTGAAAAATTTGGAAAAATAAAAGGTGTTTTTTCTGATTATAAAATAATTTTAGATCCAGCTAAAGTAAAAGTTGAAAAAAGTTCTCTTGTTGAAACGACAGCATTAATAGACGGAGAAGAACAAAAAATAGCTGATCAGATTTATGAAGTTTTTCCAAGTAAATTTACAATTTTTTATTATGATAATTCCATTAAATTAAAAAATGAAGCTTTAGTTTTTCCAAATGAAACAAATGAAGTTAAAAGTATAACTTATAGTGAAATGACAGATTATAAACTTGCAAATGAAAGTATAACTTTAGATTTAAACTCAAATGAAAGTTCATTTAAGATAAATACAAGAGATGAAGAAAGTATTTTATTTGTAAATGATAAAAATACAAATGTAACTGTTAAAGAATTTAACACATACAAAAGTACGAATATAAAAAAAGGTGATGAATTAAAAGTAGTTACAAAAATGCCTTGGGGATATATAGTATCAGATGCAGTAACATATGACGGCTCTAAAAATATAAATGTTAGTACATCCCTTCAAGATCCTAAACTTAAAGATATTGCAATAGCTAAAACACTTTTAGTTTTAAAACAATTCGTTTATGCAAGAGGAAATAAAGATCTTAGTGCACTTAGCGTTTTTACATCTGATGCATTAGAGTTTACTAAAAGAGATGTACAAGAGGTAATAAACTCAGGTCGTAAATTTTTAGGAGGATATCCTTCTGTGGAGTTTGATCTAAATTCATTTGAAGTTTTTGAATATATGAATACTTTTAAAATGTTCATAGGAGGACATTTATTAGTTCAAGAAACAAGTTATGGAACAAATGATAGATTACCAGATATAACAAAAGTAACACCTGAAGAAAGAAAAGTTGGTTTTGAGTTTATCTATGATAAAGATAAAAGAGATTGGTTTTGTGAAGCTTGGGGATTTACTGCAAAACATATTACAAGAGATAATATAAAAAGTGTAGATCTTTCAAGAGATATGATTTTAAAATAAGGAGTTTTTACTCCTTATTTTTTATTATAAAAATTTAAAATTAATTTTAAAAAATTTTTAAAATTTTGTTAAATATGGTATAATAACTCATAAGGAGAAATTTTATGAGTAATAAAAAAAGTTTATATATATATTATTTTTTAGCTATTATAATGTCATTTATTCCATTAATAAATATGTTAGCATTTGTACCTTTTGTTATGGTGTATAAAAAATATGATTATAAAAAATATATAACAATTTCTTTTTTTATAAGTTTATTGTCAATTTTAACATTTAGAAGCTTTTCATCAATTATAGCTTTTGTTATTTCTTATATTATAATAAATCAAATGAAAAAAAATAGAAAAGGTTATGAAATTTTATTTATTTGTTCTGTTATAGCTAGCTTTTTGATGATTTTAGATTTTACAATTATAAAATTAGATTCTAAAAGTTATATGAATCTTTTAGAATCTGTTAATAATAATTTTTCTAATATGGGAATTAATAGTGAATCTTTAAATTTAAAAAAGACAATAGAGAATTTATCTAACTTTTATCCATCAGTTGTGTTTTTCATTTCATATACTTTATCTTCTGTAGGATATTTGTTTTTATATAAACGAGCTTATAAGTTAGAAAATAAAAAAGAAAATATTGTAACGCCGATTAGTTACAAAGTTATATTTGTAATAGTTATATTTTATATTTTGATTAATATTTTATCTGGAAATATAAATCAAGCAGTTTATTATAAATTATATCTTTTATATGCGAATGTACTTATTATTTTGTTTATAATGCTTACTATTGAGGGATATATTGCATTTAATTTGTATCTAAAAAAGATTTTAAATAAGTTAAAAACATCTAACTTTCTAGCTAATGTGATTAGTTTTGTTTCACTTTTTTTGCTTTTTAGTTATTTTGTTTATCTATTTTATGCAAGTTATAATTCCATTGTTAAGGGGGTAAAAAATGAAAAAAATATTGATTAAATTATCAGATTTTTATTTAATTATTGTTATATTAGCTTTAATTTCAGCGTTTATTTCATACTATAATTACGTTTTTGGAATTATATCATTTTTGTTGTTGATTTACTCTGTTATTTTTATATTTTTTTACTCTAAAAGAAAAAACGAAGAATATTTAGATGATATAGAACAAAATAAAGCCTCTCTTAGTAACACTGCAAGTGAAGTAGTTTATAAAATGCCATTTCCTATGGCAGTTTTAAATAATAAAGGGCTTATAAAATGGTATAGTCCTAATTTTGTAAATTTATTTTCAAGTGATGATATTATTGGAATAAATATTGCAAATAAAATAGATAGTTTTAATATCACAAATGTTTTAAGACAAAAATGTGGAAGCTTTATTTGGGAAAATGAAAGATTAAACTATATAGTTTATTATAATGTTGTAAAAGATAAAAATAATGGGGATATAAATATTGTTATTTACCTAATAGATAATCTAAAATATTCAAAACTTGAAAAAAAATATGATGATTCAAAATTAAGTTGTGTTTTAGTCTATATAGACAATTATGACGATTTTAGAAATAGTTTAAAAGATGATTTAAAATCTATCATAACTGCACAGGTAGATAAGATAATAGTTGATTATTTTTTAAGTTTTGGCTCTCTTCTTAGAAAGTATGATGATGACAAATATATAAGCATCATAGATAATAGCATTTTAAAGAATATGACTACAGATAAATTTAATATACTTGAAAAACTAAAAACAATTAATAAAGACGGAACGATAAAACCAACTTTAAGTATAGGAATAGGCTCAAGTGGAAGTAATCCATTTGAAAAGTATAAAGAATCTCAAACTGCTATTGATATGGCACTTGGACGAGGTGGGGCTCAAGTTGTAATAAAAAATGGAGAAGATTTTGTTTTTTATGGTGGAAAAAACAACAAAGGAGTTGAAAGAAATAAAGTAAAAGCAAGAGTTATTTCTCAAGCACTTGAAAAGATGATTTGTGAATCCACAGACGTTTTTGTTATGGGACATAAAAATCCAGATATGGATTGCTTTGGGGCAGCTCTTGGAATACTTGCAATTTGTAAAGAACTTAATAAAACTGCTTATATGGTATTAGAAGATGTTCCTGTTACTATAAAAAATATATATGATAGATTTGTAGAAGATGGTAAAGATTATATAAATATGATGATTTCACCACAGAAAGCTTATGATATTTGTAAAGATACATCAATTGTAATTTTAGTAGATAATTCAAGAAAATTATCCACAGAAGCACCTTATTTAATGGATATTACAAAAAAAATCGTAGTTATAGATCATCATAGAATAGGCAAAGATTTTGTTGAAAATCCTACATTAACATATTTAGAACCTTATGCTTCATCGGCTTGTGAGCTTGTTTCTGAAATAATTTATTATATGTTTGAAAAAATAAAACTTGGTAAATTAGTTGCTGAAGCTTTACTTGCAGGAATTGTTGTAGATACTAAAAACTTTTATTATCAAACAGGTGTAAGAACATTTGAAATTGCTTCATATTTAAAGAGATTTGGAGCTGATAGTATTGCTGTAAAACAGCTTTTTAAAGATAATTTTAATACTATAAGACTTAAATCTAATGTTTTATCAAATGCAATTTCTTATAAAAATTTTATATCTATTGGAGTTTTTGACGAAGAAATAGAAGAATCCATGCTTATCGCTGCACAATCAGCAGATGATTTACTTGGCGTTTTAGATATTGAATGTAGTTTTGTTTTAACTATAGTACAAGGTCAAATTCATATAAGTGGAAGAAGTCTTGGAAAGATTTCTGTTCAACTAATTTTAGAAAAATTAGGTGGCGGAGGACATTACACATCTGCAGGAGCAAGACTTAACTGTTCAATGAAAGAGGCTATAGAAAAACTTAAAAAAGCAATAGATGAATATTTAGCGGAGGAAAATATAGATGAAAGTAATTTTAATTAAAGATGTAAAAAGTTTTGGAAAAAAAGGCGAACTTGTAAATGCAAAAACAGGTTATGCAAGAAACTTTTTAATACCTAACGGACTTGCAAAAGAAGCTACAAAAGAAAATTTAGAAATATGGAAAGAAGAACAAAAAGAACTTAAAAAGCTTCAAGAAGAAAATATAAAAAATGCTAAAGAATTAAAAGCAAAATTAGAAAAAATAACAGTTACAATAAAAACAAAAGTAGGAAACAATGATAAACTTTTTGGATCTATAACATC
Source organism: Tissierellia bacterium KA00581 (assembly GCA_001552895.1). Taxonomy (GTDB): domain Bacteria; phylum Bacillota; class Clostridia; order Tissierellales; family Peptoniphilaceae; genus Parvimonas. Next base: position 9,698 of record KQ959601.1, on the reverse strand, counting down.
TCAAGATATTAGTGATTGTTTAAAAAAAGATTATAATTTAGAAATAGATAAAAGAAAAATTGAACTTAAAGAAAGCATAAAATCACTTGGAGAATCAACAGTATCAGTTAGGGTTTATCCTGAAATTGTAGCATCTGTTAAAGTTATTGTCGAAAAGGAGTAATTCATGCATAATATTTGCGATTTAGAAGCAGAAAAATGTGTTTTATCCATAATGATTACTGACGTTCAAAAAAGAGAACTAGCTTTTGAAAAATTAAAAAGACAAGATTTTTTCTCTAACTTGCATAAAAATATATTTAGTGCTATTTTAGAATTATCAAGAGAAAATCAAGATGTTGACCCTTTAACCATAACAAGTAAAATGAAAGAACTTGGAGTAGATGATGAAAAAGATTTATCCGTTATGGGAATTGTTGATATAATGAATACCGTTGCTTTTTCATCTAATATGCAAAGTTATTGTAAAATAGTAAAAGATAAATCTGATACTAGAAAATTACTTTTTATAATCGATAGTGTTAAAGATAAAGCATATAAAAATGAAGATTATAGTGCAGTTTTAGAATCTATGGAAAGTCAAATTTTTGAGCTTTCTCAAAATGAAAATAAAACAGGACTTACTCACATAAAAGATACATTATCCGAGCTTATAGAAATATTAAATAAAAGAAGTGAAACAAAAGGAAATATTACAGGCATTCCAACTGGATTTGCTGATTTAGATAGAATTTTACTTGGAATGCAAAGACAAGATTTGATTTTACTTGCTGCAAGACCATCAGTTGGGAAAACTGCCCTTGCTGTAAATATCGCATTAAATGCTGCACAAAAAAAATATAAAGTTGCAATATTTTCTTTAGAAATGAGTAAAACACAACTTGCACAAAGAATGTTAAGTTCTTTATCTTTAGTTAATTTAAAAGAGCTTATAAGTGGAGATATAAGTAACTGGGATGATATTTTCCAAGCAAGTTCTATGATAGCTGAAAATTCTATTTATATGGATGATACAGCAGGTATTTCTATAACTGAGCTTAGAAGTAAATGTAGACGTCTTAAGGCAGAAAGTGGACTTGATTTTATCATGATAGATTACCTTCAACTTATGAATTCTGAAGGAAGAAACGAAAATAGGCAACAAGAAATTTCAACTATTTCAAGAAGTTTAAAAGCTCTTGCAAAAGAATTAAATGTACCTATTTTGGCATTAAGTCAGCTTTCTCGTGATAGTGAAAAGGCATCAAGAAAGCCTAAACTTAGTGATTTAAGAGAGTCTGGAGCTATAGAACAAGATGCAGATGTTGTAATATTACTTTATAGAGAAGATTATCAAAATGAAGAAGCTGAAGTTAAAAACGAAATTGAACTTATAATAGCAAAGCATAGAAATGGCGAAACAGGAAGTGTAAATCTAAACTTTATTAAAGAATATACAAGGTTTGGAGATTTACAAACTGACAAAGATAAGGAGCTATTTAATGCTTAATATTTTAAAATCAGATAATATTTATATTAAAGATTTTTTGTTAGAAGATTTAAAAAGTTTTAAAAATTTTACAGCTTATGAAGATATTTTGTTTACAGATTACAATCTTTGTTTTTTAAGTGAAAGAGAAATTAAAAATTTTAAAAAAATGATTAAATCTAAAAAAAATAAGTTTTTTTCGATTTTTTTAGAAGATATTTTGATAGGATATATAGCTATAAAAAAATTTGGTTTTTTTAACAGTAATTTTGAACTTTCAATAAGTTTAGATAAAAAATATTCATCTAAAGGTTATGGATATAAAGCACTTAAATTATTTTTAAATTATTATTTTGAAGATATAAAAGAAAATTCAATTTGGCTTAATGTAAATTCCTTTAACAATCGTGCTATACACGTTTATAAAAAATTAGGTTTTGAGGTTATAAGTGAGTTTTTAGGAGATTTTGAAGTACAAGATATTAAAAATCTTAAAGTATTTGAAGAAAAAAAGGAAAATTTTATAATAAAAAACAATATAATTTATTCTAAAATTTTCACAATGAAACTTGATAAATATACATTTATAGAAAGGTGTAAGTAATATGAAGATAAGTTTAAAAAAATCTACCATTCAGCCAGGAGTAACTCCTATTGAAAATATGTTTTTAGACGTTTTTTTGCCGATTGCTGATGAAATCTCTTTAAAAGTATATTTGTTTTTATATAAAAGAGTTTTTGGATCGTATGAAGATGAAATTACATTAGATTCTATTTCAAAAGAATTAAATTTTTCTACAGTTCAGATTATAAATGCTTTAAAATATTGGAAAAATAATAAAGTTATTGATTTTTCAATTGACAATAATGAAAATATAGAAAAAATCGAGTTTTATAATTTCTATGCACTATATTCAGGAAATGTTTATAGTAAAGAAAATAATTCTAATTTTGATAATGAAAAACCATTAATTGACAACGAACAATACTTTAAAAAAATAGAGAATATAACATCTCTTAGCTTAAAGCCCTATGAAATAAGTGCAATTATGGATCATATGCAAGAAACTGGTCATACTATGGATTTAGTTTATAGAGCATATCAATATGCAGACCAAAACGGCAAAAGCAAAAGTACAAATTACATAATCGGTATACTTAGAGCTTGGAAAAGAGATAATAATATAATGACAGTTGAAGATTTAGAAAATTATCTTTCAAATAAAGATAAAGGTAAAATTATAAAACGAAGTCAAAGAATAAAAAGATACATCGAACCACAACATGTATTGACAGAAAAAGAAAAAGAAGAAAAATTAAAAGATCCAAAAGAATCTTCAATAAATGAATTGTTTGAAAGGTAGTAAGATATGAATTTAGAAGATTTAGTTTTAAAATCTTTAAGTAAAAGAGCAGTTGAAAGAGAAAAAATTAAAGAAATTAGAAAAAATATTCTTTATGAGAAAATTCCCGAAATTGAACAGTTAATCTTAAAAAGAAATAAATTAGCTATAAAAATAATGAAATTGTCTTTAGCAAAATGTAGCGTTTTAAAAGAAAAAAATGATTTTGAAAAAATAAATAAGGATATAGAAAAATTACTTAAAAAAAATGATTTTTCTTTAGATTATCTAAAAAATATATATTATTGTGATATCTGTAAAGATACAGGCTTTACAAACGGAAAAGTTTGTAGTTGCATAATGGATGATTTAATTAAAGATAGAGTTTTAGAAAGTGGTTTTTCAGCTAAAAAAAGGAAACAAAATTTTAAAAATTTTGACTATTCTTTATTTGAAGGAAATTTTGAAATTTCAAGTAAACTTGTAAATGCTAGAGTATATATGGAAAAACTTATAGAATATGCAAAAGAATATTGTGATAATTTAAAGTTAAAAGATTTTGGTCTTTATTTTAGTGGTCAAAGTGGCTCTGGAAAAACTTATTTTGCATCTGCAATGGTAAATTATTTACTTGACAAAGGTAAAAGAGCTAAATTTATAACAGCAAATGACTTTTTTGATCTTATGTTTAATTATAATTATAGTTTTTATAAAGAAAAAATAGAACTTAAAGACAAGGTTGATACCATAAAAACAATAGAATTTTTGGTAATTGATGACTTAGGAAATGAATCTATAAATAAGAACAATAATGTATTTTTAAGTTCTATACTAGATTATAGATGCGAGAGGGGATTAAATACAATTATCTCATCAAATTTAAATAAATTTGATTTAATAGATGTTTATGATTCTAGAGTTTCAAGTAGAATAAGAGGCAATTTTAAATTTTTTGAATTTCCACCAGTAGATTTAAGAATTAAAATTGGAAGTAACATAAGGCTTTAAGGAGGTTTTATGAAATTTGATTGGGATAAAAAAAATACCGTTAACGTAATAACAGGCGTTTTGGTATTTGTTATATCTATTTTATTTTATTTTATATTTTCAAATATAAAAATTATATTAAATTACACATCTACTATAAAATACATATTGATGCCTTTTATAGTTGGTGGAGCAATTGCATATATACTTAATTTTTTTGTTAAATTTTTTGAAAAATTAATTTTAAAAATTATAAACTTAGAAAAAATAAATTATAAAATTATAAGAGCTATTTCAATTATAATTACTTATTTTATAACTTTTATATTTATATTTTTTATTTTAAGATATATAATTCCACAATTTTACTCTAATATTAAATCGATAATTGAAAAAACACCAGATTTTTTAGAAAAAATTATAGATTTTGTAAGAGAAAAACTTAAAAACGTTGAAATAAGTCCAGAAGTAAGGGGATTTATAAATGAAAAATTAACTGATTTTGCAGGGATTACAACAAAATTTTTAACTAATATGATAGGCTATCTTGCAAGTTTTGCAACAAAATTGATAACTCTATTTTTAAATACTATTTTAGCAATTATTATTTCAATTTATATACTTTATGATAAAGAAGGTTTTTCAAAAAGCATTAAAAAATTTATGATAGCATTTTTCCCTATGAAATTTAATAAAGTTTCATATAAACTTTTAATAAAGTTTGACGATACTTTAAAATCATACCTTAGAGCAAAAGGAATAGGAGCTATCATAATAGGAATTATTTTTTATATTATTTTACTTATAATGAATATAGAATATTCTTTATTATTTTCTTTTATCTTAGGTATTACAAATTTAATTCCATGGTTTGGTTGTTACCTTGGGGCTATACCGATAGCAATAGTAATGTTATTTATATCATCTTACAAAACAGTTATTTGGTTTATAATTATGGTTGTAGTTGTAGCAACAATTGATGCAAATATAATTTCACCTAAATTATCAAGTAAAAGTCTTGGAATAAATTCTTTTTGGGTTATATTTGCACTTGTATTAGGAGGAAGTCTTTTTGGAGTTATAGGCTTTTTACTTTCAGTTCCAGCTTTCGTAGTTATATACAGTACAGTTAAGGAGATAGCTGAGGCAAAAATTGAAAAAAAAGAAATTTATAAAAAATTTTTAGATAAAGAAGGAGAAGAAAATGTTAGACATTAAAAGAATAAGAGCTAATAAACAAGAAGTTATTGAAGGACTAAATAAAAGATTTGGAAATTATAATTTAGATGAAGTAATATCACTTGATGAAAAAAGAAGAAATATAATTTCTGAAGTAGAAAAGAAAAAGAATAGACAAAATGAAGTTTCAAAAACTGTTCCAAAATTAAAAAAAGAAGGAAAAGATGTATCTGAACTTTTTAAAGAAATGAAAAAATTATCAGATGAAATAAAAGAATCGGATATTTTAGTTAAAAATCTTGATGAAAAAATAAAACTTGCACTTCTTAGCATTCCAAATGTTCCAAACAAAGAAATTCCAGTTGGAAAAGATGATACAGCTAATGTAGAAATAAGAAGATTTTTAGAACCAACAAAATTTGATTTCGATATAAAAGCACATTGGGATTTAGGTGTTGATTTAGGTATTTTGGATTTTGAAAGAGCCGTTAAAATTTCAGGTTCAAGATTTTCTGTTTTTAAATCTCTTGGAGCAAGACTTGAAAGATCTATAATGAATTTTATGTTGGATGTACATACAAAACAAGGCTACAAAGAAGTTGCAGTACCCGTTTTAATAAATAGAGCATCAATGTATGGTACAGGACAACTTCCTAAGTTTGAAGATGATATGTTTTATGTTCCTTCAAAAGATATGTTTTTAGCACCTACAGCAGAAGTTCCAGTTACAAATCTTTTATCAAATGAAATTTTAGATTATGAACAAGTTCCAAGTTACTACACAGCATATACACCTTGTTTTAGACAAGAAGCAGGTTCTGCAGGTAGAGATACAAGGGGTCTTATAAGAAATCATCAATTTGATAAAGTTGAAATGGTTAAATTTTCAAATCCTAATAATAGTTATGAAGAATTAGAAAAACTTACATTAGATGCAGAAGAAATTTTAAAACTTTTAAAAATTCCATATAGAGTTGTTTGTCTATCAACTGGAGATATAGGATTTTCAAGTGCAAAAACTTACGATATAGAAGTTTGGATGCCAAGTTATAATCGCTATGTTGAAATTTCATCTTGTTCAAATTTTGAAGATTTTCAAGCAAGACGTGCTAATATAAGATTTAGAGATATAGACGGAAAAGTTAAATTTGTTCACACTTTAAATGGTTCTGGACTTGCAATAGGAAGAACTTTTGCTACAATTTTAGAAAATTATCAACAAAAAGATGGTTCTATAAAAATTCCTGAAGTGTTACAAGATTATATGAAAGTAGAGAAAATAACAAAATAGGAGAAAAATATGAAAATTAAAAAAATTTTATTAACTTTAACATTAGTATTTTCCATTCTTTTTACAACAACATCTTCTTATGCGATTTTTGATATTGAAAAAAAGACAAAATCTTCAGTAGTCGGTGATTTTGATTCAGGAGCTTTATTTATTATGGAGAATATAGATGAACCATTACCGATAGCAAGTATTTCTAAACTTATGACTTATTTTGTTTTAAAAGATAATATAGCAAGTGGAAAATTAAAAATGGAAGATGAAGTTGAAATTTCCAAAACAGCAGCTTCAACTGAAGGTTCAAGCCTTGATTTATTTCCAGGCGATAAAATGAAAATAAAAGACCTTGTAGACGGTCTTATGGTTGTTTCTGGAAATGATGCAGCAGTTGCAATAGCAGAAGCAGTAGCTGGAAGCGAAAAAGAATTTGTAAATCTTATGAATGAAAAAGCAAAAGAATTATCTCTTACAAATTCAACTTTTATAAATGCTTCTGGACTTACAGATTCTTCTGGAGAAGCAAATAAAATGTCCTCAAAAGATATTTTTGAAATGGCAAGAGCCTTAATACAAAAATATCCTGAAGTATTAGAATTTTCTAAAATTAGAGTTTTAGAACAACCTTTTAGAAAATTTAAAAGAGAAAGCACTATTCCTCTAGTAGGAGAAGTAGAAGGAGTAGACGGATTAAAAACAGGTTATACAGATGAAGCAGGGTATTGTTTAGTTTCAACAATGAAAACAAAAAAAGGAAATACAGATTTTAGAATTATTTCCGTTTTAATGGGAGCAAAAACAAAAGAAGAAAGAAATCAATACATGAAAGATTTACTTGATTTTGTTAAAAAAAATATAGAAACAAAAAAAATACTAGATGCATCATCTTATATAAAACGAATAAAAACAAATAAAAGCAAATTAGGATATGTTGATATAGTTGCTGCAAAAGATGTTGAAAGAATTTCTCTTAAAAATATTTCTTATGAATTAGAAGCGTCTTATTCAAAAATTAAATTGCCTATAAAAAAAGGTGAAAAATTTGGAGAGTTAAAGATTAAAAATTCAGAAGAAGTAATAGATACAGTTGATTTAGTAGCAAAAGAAGATTATCAAAAAGCATCTATTTTTACAAGACTTGTAAGATTTGTTCCGTCAATTTTTAAAACTTTAGAAATAATTTTGCCATAATGTTATAAAATATAAAATTATTTATTTGACTTTTTATAAAAAATTTAATATAATTTATTGAAAATAAATTTATACAAGCGTTGATAAGGATTAGTAGATTTTCTTTTTAAATTTAGAGAACAGTCGGTTGGTGCAAGACTTTTTAAAAAAATTTCGAATCCTACCTTTGAGCGTGTATTAATACTACAGGGTAAGACGCCTTATAGTCTTTTAAAGATAACTTAAATAATCATAAGTTATAAATTAGAGTGGTACCACGGCTTTTCGTCTCTTTAGATGAAGAGCCTTTTTTATTAAATTTAGGAGGAATAATTTATGAAAATGAAAAAATATTATATGCCAACTCTTAAAGAAGACCCACAAGAAGCAGAAATTGTAAGTCATAAACTTCTTTTAAGAGCTGGTATGATAAGAAAAACAGCAAGTGGAATATATTCTTATCTTCCACTTGGATTTAGAGTAATAAAAAAAATTGAAAATATTGTAAGAGAAGAAATGGATAAAATTGGTGCATTTGAAATTTTAATGAGTGCCATTCAACCAAAAGAAATTTGGGAAAAGTCAGGAAGATGGCAAACATTCGGCCCAGAAATGTTTAAAATTAAAGATAGAAATGAAAGAGAATTTTGTCTTGGACCAACTGCAGAAGAATATTTTACAACCCTTATTGACGGAGAAATAAAAAGTTATAAACAACTTCCTTTAAATATTTATCAAATTCAAACAAAATATCGTGATGAAAAAAGACCACGTTTTGGAATAAATAGAGCAAGAGAATTTTCAATGAAAGATGCTTATACATTTGATGCAAGTTATGAAATGATGTTAAAATCATATAAAGAAGTTTGGAAAGCTTATGAAAATATATTTAATAGATTAAAACTTGACTATAAAATTGTTGCAGGAGATAGTGGAGCAATGGGAGGAAATAGCTCACATGAATTTATTGCACTTTCAGATATTGGAGAAGGTGTTATTTGCTATTGCGATAAAAGTGGATATGCAGCAACAGATGAAAAAGCAGAAGTTGTTTATGATGTAAAGACAGAAAAAGAACAAAAAGATTTAGAACTTAGATACACACCTAATTGCAAAACTATAGAAGAAATTTCAAAATTTTTAAATGTAGAAAAATCAAAATGTGTAAAAGCTATTGATTTATTAATTAAAGGTAAGCCTGTTGTAGTTTTCATTCCAGGAGATAGAGAACTTAACATGGCAAAATTATGTAACTACCTTAACGTAAGAGAACATGAAATAGAAATGATGAATGATGAAATGATAAAAAAACTAAATTCAAGAGCTGGATATACAGGACCTATAGAGCTTAGATGTAGAGTTATTTTAGATAAAAGAGTTACTCTTATGAAAAATGTTGTAGTTGGAGCAAATATAGAAGAACATCACTATATAAATGCAAACTTTGATAGAGACTTTAAAGGAGAAGTAGCACAAGATTTACTTATGGTTAAAGAAGGAGATGTTTGTCCTTTAAGTGGAGAAGTTTTAAAATTTAAAAGAGGAATAGAAGTTGGAAATATCTTTCAACTTGGTACAAAATATTCTAAATCATTAAATGTTACATTTTTAGATGAAAATGGAAAAAACAGTTATTTTTGGATGGGAAGCCACGGAATAGGAATTACAAGAACTGTAACAGCTATAATAGAACAAAATAATGATGATAAAGGAATAATATGGCCAATAGAAATCTGTCCTTATCACGTTATAATTACAGTTATAAATGTAAATAATGAAGAACAAATTAACCTTGCAGAACAATTACATGATATATTAGAAAAAAACAATGTAGAAGTAATGCTAGATGATAGAAATGAAAGAGTTGGAGTTAAATTTAATGATAGAGATTTAATAGGAATACCTCTTAGAATAACAGTTGGAAAAAAAGCAAGCGAACAAATAGTAGAATTTTCAACAAGAAAAGAAATGGAAAATATTGAAATGACAAAAGATGAAGTTGTTTCAAAAATAATTGATATCGTAAAAAATATAAAATAACTAATTTAAAATATTTTTTTATAACTTAAATTTAAAAAAACAATATGTAAAAGTATAATTTATACAAAACAAAAAAGGTGTAAAATAATTACATCTTTTTTGTTTTCCTAAATTGTAAGAATAAGTTAGCCAATTGAAAAAACTTCGAAAGGTATTTTATAATTAAATAGTTTTTTAGGATAATCATTAATCCAATTTTCAATAAATGCTACTCTTTGATGAGTAG
>KQ959600.1 GCA_001552895.1 Tissierellia bacterium KA00581 | reverse complement strand
CTGGTTTGTCCAGTAAAGAGGGTACATATCAAATAAGCAATAGCTTTTTAATTTATATCTAATCATATTAATGATTTTTTATTTTTAAAATTTAATTATAATACTATTAAATTTTTTTAAATTTTACAAAATTAGTTGACTTTAATTTTATATTCTAATATAATGTTCACGAAAAATATAAAAGGAGATTTTTATGAACGCTAAAGAATTTTATGTTTTAAGTTTATTATTAAACTCACCTTATGTAAGTCAAAGAAATTTATCTAGTAGAACAAATTTTTCTTTAGGAACTATAAATAATATTTTAAAGAAGCTATTACAAAATGGATATATAGATAAAAATATGAATCTAACAAATGCTTCTAAAGATGATTTAAAAAAAATAAAACCAAAAAATGCAGTTATTTTATCTGCAGGAATTGGTTTAAGAATGGTTCCTATTCATTTTGAAACTCCAAAGGCTTTAGCTGAAATTAAAGGAGAAATTTTAATAGAAAGATTAATAAGACAGCTACAAGAAGCAGGGGTAAAAGATATATATGTTGTTGTTGGCTTTATGAAAGAAAAATTTGAATATTTGATAGAAAAATTTAAAGTTAAGCTTATAGTAAATACTGAATATTTTAAAAAAAGTAATCTTCATTCTTTAAAACTTTCATCTGAAATATTAGATAATTCATATATAATTAATTGTAATTTATATTTTAATAAAAATCCTTTTAATTTATATGAACCATATTCATGGTGTATGGTTAATGAATCAAAAAATAGTGAAGATACTGAAAATAATGTATATATAAATAAAAAAAATAAAATTTTTATAGACTATAAAAAGCAATCTAATAGCGAAATTCTAGGGCTTTGTTATTTATCAAAAAAAGACTGTGATTTTGTTAAAAATAATCTATCAAAACTTTCAAAGGTATTTGGAAATGAATATTTACCTTGGCAAAATGCTCTATTTAATAAAAATGAAATGTTACCTCAAGCAAAAAAAATAGATAATTGTGATTTTTTTAAAATAAATACTTACAATGATATTATAAATATTGATAATAACTCAAATAGTTTAGAAAATGACTCAATAAATTTAATAAAAAAAATTTTTAATATTAAAAAAGAAGATATTTACGATATTAAAGTTTTAAAAAAAGGCATGACTAATCGTTCTTTTATTTTTACTGTAAAAAAAGAAAAATATATTCTTAGAATTCCCGGAAAAGGAACAGACTTTTTGATAAATAGAAAAGAAGAAAAAGAAACTTACGATATTATAAACGGCAAAAATATATGCGATGATGTTATTTATATAAATGAAAAAAATGGATATAAAATTTCTAAATTTTTTGAAAATTCAAGATGTTGTGATAAAGATAGTGAAGATGATTTAAAACTTTGTATGAAAAAATTAAAAGAGTTTCATAATTTAAAATTAAAAGTAAATCATGAATTCGATATTTTTGAAAAAATTAATTTTTATCAGTCTTTATGGAAAGAAAAAAAATCAATTTATAAAGACTATGATATAACTAAAAAAAATATTAAATCGCTTAAACCATTTATAGATTCAATGGTTAAAGAAAAATATTTAACTCATATGGATGCTAATTGTGATAATTTTTTATTTTTAGGAAAAAAAGATATTAAACTTATCGATTGGGAATATGCATCAATGCAAGATCCTCATGTAGATATAGCAATGTTTTGTATTTATGCGATGTATGACAAAAAACAAATAGACAAAATTATAGATATTTATTTTGAAAATAATTGTGATATATTAAATAGGATTAAAATATATTCTTACATTGCTTGTTGTGGCCTATTGTGGAGTAATTGGTGTGAATATAAATTACAATTAGGCATAGAATTTGGAGAATATTCAATTAAACAATATAGTTATGCTAAGGAATTTTATATAATTGTAAAAGAAATGTTAAAAAATATAAATTATAATTTTTAAATATAGATAAGGAGTTATTTTATGAATAAAAAATTAAAATCAAATATTGATTGGATAGCTACTATTGTACCACTTATCGGCGTTTTAATTTTGAGTTTTTTGTTTTTATTTTTTTCAGAAAAATCAACGTCTATACTTGAAAAAATAAGAAATTTTCTATCAGATGATTTAGGAATATACTATATTGTCTTAGGTATTGGAATTTTTATTTGTACAATGTATATAGCTTTTTCAAAATATGGAAGTATAAAACTTGGTGATAAAGATTCAAAAGCTCAATATTCATCTTTTAGTTGGGGCGTTATGATATTTACATCAACAATGGCAGCCGATATTTTATTTTATTCATTATGTGAATGGGCATTATACGCAAATGAAGAGCATATAAAAACTATGGGTGGCATACAAAAATGGGCGCCAACATATCCATTATTTCACTGGGGGCCTATTGCTTGGAGCTTTTATATAATTTTAGCAGTTGCATTTGGTTTTATGTTACATGTTAGAAAAAGAGAAAAGCAAAAATTTTCTGAAGGATGCAGAGTTTTATTAGGAAATAGAGTTGATGGTTTTTGTGGCAAATTAATTGATTTAATTGCAATTTTTGCATTAATATCAGGAACTGCAACAACTTTTTCTATTGCAACACCACTTCTTTCATCGGCTATAAGTAAAGTTTTTGGCTTTTCAAATACTACATTACTTAGTGTTATGATTTTAATTTTAATAGCTTTTGTATATACTTTCGCAGTATGGTTTGGAATGGATGGAATATCAAAACTTGCAAATTATTGTTCTTATTTATTTTTTGCTTTACTATTTTACTTTTTGTTTTTAGGAAAAGAAACAAGATATATCTTAGAAACAGGAATAAGTTCTATTGGAAATATGGTACAAAATTTTATTGTACTTTCAACTTGGACAGATCCTCTTAGAGAAGATTCGTTTGTACAAAACTTCACTATATATTATTGGGCATATTGGATGGTATGGTGTGTAGCTACTCCATTTTTCATAGGAAAAATTTCTAAAGGAAGAACCATAAAACAAACTATTATAGGTGGATATATATGGGGACTTTGTGGAACTTTTACCTCTTTTATAATTTTAGGAAACTATGGTTTAAGTTTACAATTAAAGCACGGTTTAAATTTTTCTAACTTTATAAAAAATACTGGTGAAATTTCTAAAGCAATTTTAAAAATATTTGATACTTTACCATTTTCTAAAATCGGATTACTGCTTTTAGTTATAACAATGATAGCCTTTTATTCAACGACATTTGATGCTTTAACTATGGTTATATCTTCATATTCATATAAAAAATTACCTGTAAATAAAGAACCAGATAAGATAGTTAGAATATTTTGGTCTGTTGTATTTATATTATTTCCAATTTCTCTTATATTTATGCAAAAATCAATGTATAGCTTGCAATCAGTTGCAATTATAGCTGCATTTCCGATAGGATTTATAATAATTTTATTGATAATTAGCTTTTTTAAAGATGCAAAAAATTTTTTAAATGAAAATTAAATTAATTTAAAAAATGAGTACTCCTAAAGAGTACTCATTTTTATTTACAACTACAAAGTTTATTTAAATATTCAAGTGTTTCATAAAGTTCGTTTTCATCAACTAATACATTTATTACATCTCCATTTAAAAGTTTTGTTTCTCCATTTGGAATAATTTGTTCAACGGATCTGTCAATATTTGTAATTAACATATTTTTTGGTAAATTAATTTCTTTTATCTTCTTATTTACTATCTTTGAACCCATTTCAATTGCAACTTTTGCAACTATTTTTTCAGTATTTTCAATATGTTTTATTTTTTGTCTTTCTAAAAGTCTTTCTAGAAGATATTCATAAACTGGAAGAGATTTTAGATAGTTTGTAACAGAATATGTTATTAAACAAACTATCGAAAGCGGTAAAAGATATGATAAATTACCAGTCATTTCAAATATTAATATTATTGCAGTTATTGGAGCTCTAACTATTGAAGTTAGATATCCTGCCATACCAAGAATTATAAATATATTTATATACATTGGGTCAAATATATTTCCAAATATCGCTCCAAGTGTTGCTCCTAAAACTAAAATTGGAAAAAATATTCCTCCTGGTATACCAGATGTAAAACAAATTATTGAAAATAAAAGTTTAACTATAAAAATTATAAAAAGCATTTTTAAAGAAAAATTTGCTGTTTGCAATTCTTTCATCAAAAATCCTCCGCCACCTAAAATATACGGCATATAAAATAAAATCAAAATAGGCACTAAAAAATATGGTACCATCTTAAAACTATTTTTTAGCTTTAATTTATCATTAATTTGCATAAATACTTTCATAAGAAAATTATATAAAACACCTAATACAGAAAGAAAAAGTCCAAAAACTATAATTAACCAGTAACTACTTAGAGGTATTAAATTATTTAAAGTCAAATGAAAAACTGTCTTTGTTCCATATAAAACTTTTGAAATAAAATCTGCGGTAATAGATGCCGACATACAAACTACTAAAAGTTTTTTGCTTATATGTCTATGTACCTCTTCAATTGAAAATAAAGCTCCTGCTATTGGAGCGTTAAAAGCTGCTGAAAGTCCGGCACTTGCCCCACATGTTATTAAAAATTTTTCTTGTGTTTTACTTTTTTTAAAAATTCTTGAGATGATTTTTCCACACATTGCACCTATTTGAATAGATGGACCTTCACGTCCAACAGAAAATCCACAAAGTGCAGTTAAACTTCCTCCAAAAATCTTTGCAAATAAAACTTTATAAGCATTAGCATCTAGATATCCTTTAAGTTCTGCTTCAACTTGCGGTATACCAGAGCCTCCACAAAGTGGGGAAAATTTCTTTACTCTTGCAACAATTAAAGAAACTACGATACAAACCAATATTAAAATTATGTATATAAATAAATTTGTTCTTGTAATTTCAATAATAATTTTTATAAATTTTTCTATTTCGGAAACTATAAATCTATAAAAGCTCGAAAAAAATCCGGCAAAAAGCCCTACAATAATTCCATAAAAAAGTAATTTTAAATCTTCTATCCGTTCATCTTTAGTAATATTATCTATATTTTTCATCTTTATAAAACTCCTTAAATTGCTATTGGAATATTTTTTATTTGTTCACCATGACGATAATTTTCTATGATAACATCATCTGCTGTAAAATCATAAAAATGTTTAACATCTGGATTTAATGTAACTTTTGGTGCTTTGTATCTTTTTCGCTTTATAAGCTCTTTTACAATAGGAATATGTCTATCATATATATGTGCATCTGCAATTACATGAACAAGCTCTCCTACAGAAAGATTGCATTCTCTTGCAAGCATATGAATCAAAATAGCGTATTGACAAACATTCCAATTATTTGCAGCTAAAATATCTTGACTTCTTTGATTTAAGATTGCGTTAAGATTTCCATTTGTTACATTAAAAGTAACACTATATGCACATGGATACAATGCCATTTGTGATAAATCAGCATGAACGTATATGTTTGTTATGATTCTTCTACTGTATGGATTATTTTTTAAATCAAAGATTACACGATCTACTTGGTCAAACATTCCTTCTTTGTATTTATGTTTTACTCCAAGTTGATATCCATAAGCCTTTCCTATACTTCCATTTTCATCCGCCCAGCTATCCCATATATGACTTTTTAAATCTTTTATATTATTTGATTTTTTTTGCCATATCCAAAGAATTTCATCTGTTGCAAGTTTTATTGCTGTTTTTCTAAGCGTAAGAGCTGGAAATTCTTCTTTTAAATTATATCTATTAACAACTGCAAATTTTTTTATAGTATATGCTTTTGTTCCATCTTCCCAAACAGGTCTTACTTTTTCTCCTTTAGTGTCAACTCCATTTTCAATTATATCTTGACACATATCTACAAATATATCATCTGCTCTACTCATTTTTTTCTCCTTAAAAAATATTACAATTAAAAATACCACATATTAAAAAATTTTTCAAGATAAAAGTATAAAAAATCAAAAAGAAAAGTTATAGTGATAACTTTTCTTTTAAGTTAAAATTCATAATCTAAAATCTCTTTTTCATTAATCTTAACAAATTCTAAATTTTTAGGTATTAAATTTATATTCTTTTTTTGCCAATTTTTATCTTCTAAAAAAAGTCTAATAGTCATTATAACAGCTCCATGAGTTACAACAAAAATATTTTTTTTATTCTTTTCTTTATTACAAATATTTTTAAGTTCTTTTATAACTCTATAAGCTACATCTACATAACTTTCACCATTATGAGATGAAAAATATTTACAATCTTTAGATTCAAATATACTAAGTTCTTTAGGATATTGTCTTTGAACTTCTTTCCAAGTTTTTCCTTCCCAAAGTCCTAAATTCATTTCTTCTAAATTTTCAATTACTATAGGTTTTAAAGAAAATTTTTTTGCAATTAAAGTTGCAGTTTCTATAGCCCTTTTTTTGTTACTACAATAAATTGCATCTGGAATTATATTATTTTTAAAAAAATAATCAGCTCTATCTGTTGCTTCTTTTATTCCAACATCATTTAAAGAAATATCTATACTTCCTTGAATCTTTTTTTCTTTATTCCAATTTGTTTGTCCATGTCGTATTAAAAATAGTTCCATATTTTCTCCTATTTTATCCTTTTAGCCGTTCCGTCTTTATAATTTATTTCTACATTAGGTTGTGAATTAAAACAATATACATTAAACTTAATTGCATCATCTTCAATAGATAAAGCCTCCATTTGAACTCCTCTTGCAACGAGTTCATCTTTTATAAAAATCGGTTTAACTCTATATCTTACATGATGATTTGTTTCTTTTACATAATCACAAACCATATTTTCAAAAGCAAGCATTCCCTTTACATTTAAATATCTTGTACCTGTGATTAAATTCTTTTTATTTGCATTTTCTCCAGCAAGTTGAAATCCTATCAAATGGCATCTATTATATAAGCTTTTTCCATCTATATCATCATATCTAATTTTTTTCCATCCCGTTGGCTTTACAGAAGAAATATTTTCTCTTTTAGATGTAGGCATAATATCTTTTCCTATTATAGCATCTGCAACCCCACACCTTCCAAGATAATCTAAATTTGAATAATTTTCAAACGATTTAGCCTCTAATTTTTCATTTTCAAAATCTGGATTATTATCATTTATAACAACATAAGGCTTGTTATTAAAAACTGGTAAATTATCAACATCAAGCTTTGATATTTTATTATTTGTCTTTATTATCTTTTTTTTACTATTAAAAACAGTATTTGTTTTATTATTATGAGTATTCTTTTTGGAAAATTTTCCACTTAAATACGAAAAAAATGATATTACAACAAATAAAGATATAAAAAATAATCGTAACTTTCTTTTAAAATTTCGTCTATTCATTTTATTATTTCCTTACATATATTTTTCTTTCTATTTTATCATGACTTTTAGCTTTAAAATCAAAACTAGATATTTCTTTAAACTCATCTAAAATATCAAAAGTTTTATCAAATGGATAATCTCTATTCCAAAAATAACAGATGATTTCATCTACTTTTTCAATAAATTTTTCTAAAAATTCTCCTTCATAGATAAAAAATGAATCATCTTCTATATGTATATTTTCAACCATATTTTCATCTACAATTTCAAAATTAAAGTCCATATCTTTGTATAAATCATAACTATATCTACTTAAATAAACTTTACTATTTAAAACAATATTTTTTAAATCCATTCTTTGCATTTTATCGCTACTTTGTCTTCTTTTATTAAATAAAATGCCAAAATTATCATCAACGCAAACTACAAGTTTCATACATTTTACCTTTCTCTTAAATTTTTAAAAAAGTCTTTTAATAAAAACAAACAGTCATTTTCTAAAATTCCTTTTGTAACAAGTAATTTATTAGATAAATTATCTTTTAATATATTTTCTAAAGAAAAAGATTCTTTACGTTTTATATCCATAGCTCCAATTACAAGTCTTGAAATTCTACTATTTAAAATAGCTCCCAAACACATGATACAAGGCTCAAGAGTTACATACATAGTAAGAGAATCAAGTCTAAAATCTTTTAATTTTTTACCACATTTTTCAATAGCTATAATTTCAGCATGAAAAATACAACTATTTTCCCTCATAACCTTATTATGCCCTTTTGAAATTACAACTCCATCTTTTACAATAACACATCCAACGGGAACCTCCCCCATTTTCTTTGCTTTTAAAGCTTCTTTAATTGCAAGATTCATAAATTTTTCATCTGTTTTTAAATCATTCATACATCTTGTCCAAATCAAAGATAACAAAATTATCTATTTTTTCTAAATTTTCAAAAATTGGATTACCAGATTTTTTTAAAACAGCAAAAACTCTTTTTTCATTCAATATGGAAATAAGCTCTTTCGTATATTCTTTTAGATGAATTTCTTTATTTCCTACCTCATCAAAAACTAAAATATCTGTATCTTTTTTAAAATCTTTAAAAAATTCAAAACTCTTTTTTAAAAATACATCATCAAAAAAATTCATTCTACCATCTTTACTTTCACCGATTAAAAATCTCTTATTTTGACCATATCTAAAAAGCTCAATTCTAAATTTATCAGTAATTACAAGCTCTGTCATTATTCCATCAATTTTACTATCTTTATAGTATTTTTCAATAAAAGCTTTAAGAAGAGTACTTTTACCAATTTTTATATCCCCTGTTATAAAAATATTATTTTTTAAATTATCTACCTTTCTTAACTCTTTAACTAAAAAACTTAAATCTTTAAACTTTCTCATATAAAATCTCCATTAAATAAAGTCCATTTGGGCTTAAAGTAACTCCTGCTTTTGTTCTATCTTCACTATTTAAAATTTCTAAAAGCTCTTTTTCATCTATAGCTCCTCTGCCAATATCAACAAGAGTTCCAACCATAATACGAATTTGATTTCTAACAAAGCTTTGAGCCTTAACTAAAAAAATAAGATCATTATTTTCTTTATAAATTTCAAATGATTTAATTTCACGAACAGGGTTTGTGTTGCCACTTCTTGGACCCATAAAAGACTTAAAACTTTTTTTGCCAATAAAATATTTACAAGCTCTTTTCATCTTTTCAATATCTAAAGGATATGGAAAATTTCCTTTATATTTAAGATAAATAGGATCCATAACAACATCAAGGTTTAAAATATATTTATAAGTTTTCATAACTGCATCAAATCTTGAGTGAAATTTTAAAGAAACCTCTTCGCTATCTAAAACTCTAACACCCTCTTGTAAAAAATGATTAAGTGCTGTTTTGAATTTATATGCACTAATTGTGCTTTTTGTATAAAAATTTATAACATGTCTTAAAGAATGAACCCCTCTGTCCGTTCTACCTGCAGAAATTATATTTATATTTTCATTTGTTATCTTTTTTAAAGCTTTTTCAATTTCTCCTTGAACCGTTACAAATCCAACTTGCTTTTGAAAACCAAAAAACAAACTTCCATCATAACTTACAGTAAGTTTTATATTTCTCATAAAACCTCCAAACTTTTAACACTATATAAATTATATCATAACTTTTAAAAATAAGTAAATAAATATATAATTAAATTAACATCTAAAAAGTTATTAAGAGAAAATTTAATTTCATGGTTATTTACCTTAATTAAAGTTATCGTAGAGTAAATAATCGTATATTTTTATTTACAATATTTCATATCTATTTAACTTTTTGTCGTTATAAAATATTTTAATACGTACGTTAAATTAAAAAATATGAAAATCTTAAAGGTAGAATTTATTTTTTATTTTACCAAAAGTAAAAACAGACGCGTAAGCGTGAAGCGTCAGAGGCGTAATTTTAAAGACCTTTAGGTATTTAAAATTATCGGCACCTTTTGATATGACGTA
>KQ959599.1 GCA_001552895.1 Tissierellia bacterium KA00581 | reverse complement strand
TTTTGCATTTACACGTTCTTTAAAAATAATTTTTATATAATTACAATATTATATTGTTGTTTACTTTTTTATAGTTTAAATTTTGGTAAATAATTATAAAATTAAATATATAAATTTTTTCTTTAAATTAAAAATTATTAAGGATTAACTTGTAGTAAAATACTAAGTTAATCCTTTTAATTTTATTTATTTTTTATAGAAAATTTTAGTAATATAACAAATTTATTTGGTTGTATTGTATATTATTTTATGTTAAAATAAGATAAAGGAAGTGATATTTTTGAATGAATTAAAAATGTTTTTAGATAAGATTAATTTTGATCAAATAAAAAAATTTGATATTTCTTCTTTGAGTAAAATATTTTTTGAATATAGTATTTTACCGTATATTTTAGGAATTATTTTGATTTATATATTTTTAAAAGTTTTAAAGGCACCTTTTAAAATTTTAAAAAAAGTTATTGCGAATTCTATTTTTGGATATAGTATTTTATATGCACTTATGATGTTTAAAATAGTTATTGTTCCATTTACTTACATAAGTTATTTTTTAGTTGGTAGTTTTGGAATTGTAGGGATAGTTTTAGCATATTTATTTTATATGTAGGAGTTTTTTATGAAAAAAGGATTATTTATTACATTTGAAGGCCCAGATGGTTGTGGAAAGACTTCAATAATAAATCTACTTAAAGAATATTACAAAGATAATAAAAAAATTTTATTTACAAGAGAGCCTGGAGGAACTGTTATATCCGAAAAGATAAGAGATATAATTTTATCTACAAAAAATGTAGAAATGTCAAAAAGAACAGAAGCACTTTTGTATGCTGCAAGTAGAGCCCAACATGTAGATGAGTTTATAAGGCCAAATTTGGAAAAAGGAAAAATTATAATTTCAGATAGATTCGTTTTAAGTTCTCTTGCATATCAAGGGGGAGGAAGAAATCTTGGTATTGATAGCGTAAAAGCTATAAATGATTTTGCAATAGATAATCTTGCTCCAGATTTTGTTTTTTTCTTCTATGTAGACCCACTTACAACGCTTAAAAGAAAATCACAAAGTAAAGATGCAGATAGATTGGAGCTTTCTGGAGATGATTTTCATAAAAGAGTTTATGATACATACATAAAGCTTTTAGACAGTATGAAATATGAAAAATTTTTAAAAAAAATAGATGCTACAAAGCAAATGTTAGAAGTTTTTGAAGATGTAAAAAATATTTTAGATAAAGAAATGGAGAAATTGTCATGAAAATGCTTATAGCTATAGTTCAAGATCAAGATCTTGACGCCTTACAAGATGAACTTACTGAAAAAGGCTTTAGAATTACAAATCTTGCTTCAACGGGAGGATTTTTAAGAGCCGGAAATTCAACTATTCTTATAGGAGTTGAAGAAGAAAAGGTAAAAGAATGTTTAAAAATAATTGAAGAAAATTGTAAATCAAGAGAAATAACAACATCTGTTTTGAGTGTTACAATGCCGGGAGATGCGTATATTCCTTTTCCAATGGAAGTTTTAGTTGGAGGAGCTACAGTTTTTATCCTTGATGTTGTTGAATTTATTAGAATGTAGAGGTGAAAATAATGAAACTTATTATAGCAGTTATTCAAGATCATGTTATAGGCGAACTTTTAACAGAGCTTTCAAATAATAAAATACGAGCTACAAAACTTTCA
Source organism: Tissierellia bacterium KA00581 (assembly GCA_001552895.1). Classification (GTDB taxonomy): domain Bacteria; phylum Bacillota; class Clostridia; order Tissierellales; family Peptoniphilaceae; genus Parvimonas. The sequence goes on along the minus strand of KQ959599.1, from coordinate 12,461 downwards.
TCGACAGGTGGTTTTTTTAAAAAAGGTAATACGACTATATTGATAGGAGTAGAAGATGATAAGGTTCTAGAAATAAAAAATATGATTTTAAATATTTCAAAAAATAAAGAATATGTTGATGAAAAGACAGCAAATACTGTAATGTTTGTTTTAAATATGAATGAGTTAGTAAGGATGTAAGATGAATTTTTCTGAATTTAAAGAAAAATTAGAGACCTTAAATTTTTCGCAAAATTACATTTTTGAAGGAAATGAAACTTTTTTAAAAACAAGTTTAAATTATCTTGTAAAACAAGTTTTAAATCCAAATGATGATTTTAAAGTGCAAAAAGAGATAGAAGAAAAAACGCACCCTGATCTTTTGATTATAGAAGAAGAGAGAAATAACATTTCCATTGAAAAAATAAGAAATATGATAGATTATGTGCAAAAAAGACCTCTTATTTCAAACTATAAACTGGTTATAATAAAAGATGGTCAATGTCTTAGAAAAGAATCAGCAAATGCACTTTTAAAAACATTAGAAGAATCTTTTTCTTATACAATTATAGCTATTTTTACAGATTCTAGATATAAATTACTTGATACTATAAAAAGTAGATGTATTTTTGTTTCATCAAATGATTTAGATTTTAAAATTGATTTTAATTTATATGAAAAACTTTTAGATATAGTTGATATTTCTTTAGATAAAGACTTTTATTGTATATATAATTTAGAAAATATAAACTATCTTTTGTCTTTAAAAGATGATAAAGATTTTTTAAAAGTATTTTTTGAAATTTTTAAAGAGTTTTATATATTTTTAGAGACAAAAAATGAGAATATAGATAAAAAATTACTTACGATTTTCAAAAAACATAGTAATTTTAAAAAAGAAAAAGTAGATGATATTTTAAAGGTTATACAAAGGGTGTCGGAAAATTTGAATAATAATGTTAATTTTAGACTTTCTTTAGAAGAGATATTTATAACTATTTTGAATTAACAAGGAGGAAATTATGGACTTAACTACAGTTTTTAAATTGTTTAATGTAGATAATCATAAAAATAGATTTATACTATTAATTTTTATTTGTATTATAATTATGATAATAGCTTTTATTGTAAATAAAAAAATGAAAAAATAAAAATAAAGCTATGTAGGACAGATTATTTATCTACCTTACATAGCTTTTTTTATAGTAAATTTATTTTATTTTCTTTACAAACTTTTACCATTTCCAAAGGCCAAAAACTTGATTGCACTTCGCCGATATGTGCTTTTTGTAAAAAGAACATACATATTCTCGATTGACCAATTCCACCGCCTATAGTTAGTGGAAGCTCATCATTTAATAGCATTTTGTGATAAAGAAGCTCTTTTCTATCTTCGTTATTGCTTAGAGATAATTGTTTTAAAAGAGATTGTTTGTCAACTCTTATTCCCATAGAAGAAAGTTCTAATGCACTATCTAACACAGGGTTATAAAAAATTATATCTCCATTTAATTGCCAATCATCATAATCAGGGCTTCTGCCATCGTGTTTTTTACCATTTTTTAAAATTCCACCAATTTTCATTATAAAAACGGCTCTTTTTTCTTTTGCAATTTTATTTTCTCTTGTTTTTGCATCATCATTTGGATACATTTCTAAAAGCTCATCTGTTGTAATAAAAAATATTTTTTCTGGTAATATCTTTTTATATCCTAAAAATCTTCTTGATAAAAATTCATCTGTTCTTTTAAAAACATTAAAAATTTTATTTACAATATTTTTTAGAAATTCTTCGTTTCTATCCTTTTTTTCTATAACTCTTTCAAAATCCCATTGATCTACATAAATAGAGTGAATATTATCTAATGTTTCACAAGGACGAATAGCGTTCATATCAGCGTAAATTCCTTCGCCAACAGGTATATTATATTTTTTTAAAGCTATTCTTTTCCATTTTGCTAAAGAGTGAACAATTTCAAGTTCTTCAAGTCCTTCACTTTCATTTAGTTTAAAACTTACAGGAGTTTCAACTCCGTTTAAATTGTCATTTATCCCAGTATTTTTTTTAACAAAAAGTGGTGCAGAAACCCTTGTTAAATTAAGTTCATTTGCAAGGTTTGTTTCAAAAAAGTCTTTTATTTCCTTTATAGCTTTTTGTGTTTGTATAATATTAAGTTCAGAAGCATACCCTTTTGGTATAATTAAATTTTTCAAAAAAATCACATCCTTAAATACAATAATTGACAAGATTATATCATAAAAGAAAATACAAGTCAATACAGTATATAATTGAAGTTAAAAAAAATAAAAATCTAAATACTTAGATTTTTATTTTAATTAGTCTAATAATTGGTCGATATATTCAAACTGAACATCTTCATCTTTTTTTGCATAAGACATATCTCTTTCTTTAGTTATAGCGATATTATCTACAAAAAATGGTTTTATCTTTTCAGAGCCATTTTCATCTTTTAACTTTACTTTTACAATTTCAGATAAAGTGTAGCTATCTACGACTATGCCTTTTCCTTCGTTTGTAATTACATAAGTTCCAGATGGAGGAATTTTTTTAAGTTTTTCTTCATAAACTTTTTCTTCAAATTTTAAGCAACACATAAGACGACCACATATACCAGAAATTTTTGATTGATTTAAAGAAAGAGATTGATCTCTTGCCATTTTTATCGTTACGGGCAAAAATTCGCTTAAAAATCTCTTACAGCAACAAGGCTGACCGCAAGCACCAAGACCTCCTATTATCTTTGTGTGATCTCTTGTACCAATTTGACGAAGTTCAATCCTGTTTTTAAAGATGTATGCAAGGTCTTTAACAAGTTCACGAAAATCAATTCTGTTTTCAGAAACAAAATAAAAAATAACTTTTTGATTATCAAATGTATATTCACAATCAACAAGTTTCATATCAAGACCATGTTCTAAAATTTTTATCTTGCATATTTCCAAGGCATCTTTTGCCTTTTTTTTATTTTCATTATGTATATAGTCATCCATATCGTCAGCAATTCTTATAACAGGTTTTAAAGAAGAAACAAGATCTGACGGTTCAACCTCTTTAGGTTCTAAAACGGCTTTTCCATATTCTATTCCTCTTGAAGTTTCGACAATTACATTGTCATTTAGTTTTATATCAAATCCACATGGATCAAAAAAATATATTTTACCAGCTTGTTTAAATCTTATTCCGACAACTTTTACCATATCCCCTCCTAAAAGTAAATATATAAAAATGTATACTCATATAGTATAGCATAAATTTATACTTTTTTACAGAGTAAGTTTTAAATTTTTTAAATTGTGTATGCTTGTTTACTTATAAAATATATGCTATAATTGTGAAAGATTAAAATGAATGTAAAATCTTGTTAGGAGCTATTATGTTAAAAAAAGAGGAATTTGAAATTTTAAATTATATATTTAAAACTAAAAAAGATACATATACACAAAGAGAAATTTCTTCTGTTACAAATATTTCTTTCGACAAAGTAAATACAACTTTAAAAGAGTTAAAAAATAAACATTTTTTAGATGATTCATATAAACTAACAAAAGATGCATTTTTACAATTAGAGCCATACAAAGTTGATAATGCTATAATAATGGCAGCCGGCACTAGCTCAAGATTTGCACCTTTATCTTATGAAAAACCAAAAGCTCTTTTAGAAGTTAAAGGTGAAATATTAATAGAAAGAGAAATTTTACAGCTTAAACAAGCAGGTATTACGGATATTACAGTTGTTGTAGGATATATGAAAGAAAAAATGTTTTACCTTGCTGATAAGTTTAAAGTTAATATAGTAGTAAATAAAGACTATTATAGATTTAATAATACATCTTCTCTTATCTTAGTTACTGAAAAATTAAAAAATACATATATTTGTTCGTCAGATAATTATTTTACTATAAATCCATTTGAAAGGTATGTGTATAGAAGTTATTACTGTTGCGTTTTTTCAAAAGGATATACAAATGAATATTGTGTAACAACTGATGAAAAAGAAAGAATAGAATCTGTAAAAATCGGCTCAGAAAATTCATGGTATATGCTAGGGCATGTATTTTTTGATAAAGAATTTAGTAAAAAATTTGTAAATATTTTAAAAAAAGAATACTCTAAAAAAGAAGTTTATGAAAACTTATGGGAAGATTTATACATAAAGCATATAAAAGAACTTGATATGTATATTAGAAAATATTCACAAGATGAAATAAAGGAGTTTGACTCACTTGATGAGCTTAGATTGTTTGATGAAAAATATATTTTTGATTCAAATTCAAAAATTTTAAAAAATATCTGTAAAGTTTTAAAATGTACTGAAAACGAAATAAAAAATATAAAACCCATAAAATCTGCTACTAAAACTTCATTTAAATTTGAAGTAAAAGGAAAAATTTATGTTTATAGATATGTAATAGGCAAAGAAGAAAATATATACAGAAAAAGATAAAATTAAAAAGATTAAAAATGCACTAGATTATAATAATTTTTTATTATATTTTTAGTGCATTTTTTTATTTAATTTCTTGATATTTATTGTCAATTTTTATATTTTTTATAAAAAAATATAAAATAAAATATTATTTATATAAAAAAATGATGAAATAAAAAATATAAATTCATAAACTTTTTAAAATTACATTAAATTTAAAAAATATAATCATATATTTGTTAATAAATTAACTTAAATAAATTTAAGTAAAATACTAAATAATTAAAATTTTTAAATTGATTTAATATGTTTATTAATAAATAAAGTTTATTTATATTTATAGTTTTTTTGATTTGTTAATTTAATTTGACAATACTATAAAATAAATATATAATATATATGTACTTGGGAGGCGATGTTTTGATTTATTTTGATAATGCTGCTACAACAAAGAAAAAACCAAAAGAGGTTATAGATGCAGTTTGTTATGCTTTAGAAAATTTTGGAAATTCATCTCGTGGAGTGTATGATGAAAGTTTATCTGCTGATAGAGTTGTTTATGATACAAGAAAAAAGATAGCTAAAATGTTTGGAGTTTCTAATTTTTGTAATGTTGTTTTTACAAAAAATTCTACAGAAAGTTTAAATATTTCTATAAATGGATTACTTACAGATAAAGATCATGTTATTACTTCAGTTACAGAACATAACTCTGTTTTAAGACCACTTAATTATCTAAAAGAAAAAGGACTTGAAGTAGATTATATAGGGATAGATGAAAAAGGCGTTTTAAAAATTTCTGAAATTGAAAAATTTATAAAGAAAAATACAAAAGCAATTATTTTAAATCATGCATCTAACGTAACAGGAAATATAAATGATATAGAAAAAGTATCAAAAATTTGTAAAAAACATAATCTTATCTTTATAGTTGATGCTTCACAAACTGCAGGAGCTTTTGAAATAGACATGGATAAGATGAATATTGATGTTTTGTGTTTTACAGCACATAAATCTTTGTATGCTCCACAAGGAATTGGTCTTTTATGTGTAAAAGAAAATGTGTATATAAAACCATTTATCGTTGGAGGAACTGGAATGCATAGTTTTGATCCGTTTCAACCAGATAAAATGCCTACAAGACTTGAAGCTGGAACGTTAAATTCGCACGCTATTGCAGGTCTTAATGCAAGCATTGACTACATATTAAAACATAAAATGGAAAATTTAACAAAAAAAGCAAATGATATTGCAAAGTATTTTTATGAAAATATAAAAGATATAGAAGGTGTAAAGATTTATGGAGATTTTTCACAAAAAAGTAGATGTCCTATTGTTTCAATAAATCTAAAAGATACAGACTCTGCGGTTGTAAGTAAGATTCTTTCATTCGATTATGGTATTTCAACAAGATCTGGAATGCACTGTGCACCTTTTATTCATAAAGCATTTTCGACTTTAAATCAAGGTATGGTAAGATTTAGTTTTTCTTATACAAATACATACGATGAGGTAAATGTAGCTATAAACGCAATTAAAAATATATTAAATAAATAAAAGGAGGAAGTTTATATGCAATTTTTTAATTCAAAAAAAGGATTGTTATCACTTGGCATAATTGCAGGACTTGGTGCTGCTTTACTTGCATATCTTGGCAATCCTAAAAACATGGCTTTTTGTATAGCTTGTTTTATTAGAGATACTGCTGGTAGTATGCAATTTCATCAAGCTCCAGTAGTTCAATATTTTAGACCAGAAATTGTAGGAATAATTTTTGGTTCATTTTTAATTTCTCTATTTACAAGAGAATATAGATCAACAGGTGGTTCATCACCTATCATAAGATTTTTCCTTGGAGTTATTATGATGGTGTGTGCTTTAGTTTTCTTAGGCTGTCCATTAAGAATGATTTTAAGAATGTCAGCAGGAGATATAAGCTCATACTTTGGACTTATAGGTTTTATCTTAGGAATAGTAACAGGCTCATATTTTCTTAAAAAAGGATTTAGCCTTGGAAGAAGTTACAAAGTTAAAAAAGAAAATGGATATTTCTTCCCTGTTGTTGCAGTAGTTTTATTCATTTTAGTTTTAGCTGTTCCAGCACTTTTTAAATTCAGCGAAAAAGGACCAGGAAGTTTTCATGCACCAGCTTTAATAGCTGTAATCGTTGGAATTATCTTTGGTATTATTGCTCAAAGAAGTAGAATGTGTTTTGCAGGTTCTATAAGAGATATAGTATTAATGAAAGACTTTAGACTTTTTTCAGTAATAGGTGGAATTTTTATTGTTATGCTTGTTTATAACATTTGTACAAATAACTTTAAATTCGTAGCATTTGGACCAATAGCTCACGCTCAAACACTTTGGAACATTCTATCTATGTATGCAGTTGGATTTGCTGCAGTTTTACTTGGAGGATGTCCTTTAAGACAATTAGTTTTAGCAGGAAGTGGTTCATCAGATTCAGTTATAACAGTTGTTGGAATGTTTATAGGAGCTGCTATTGCACATAACTTTAAACTTGCAGCAGGTCCTGCAGCGGCTGAAAATGTAGCAAAAGGAATTAAAGCTGCAGCTGGTGGTCCTTCAATAAATGGACAAATTTTTGTTATAGCATCGATAATTATACTTTTTATAATTGCAATTTGTGGTTTAAAGAAAGAAAATCAAAAATAAGGAGAAAACTATGAAAGAACTAGATGTTAGAGGATTATCTTGTCCTGAACCTGTTTTAATTTTGCAAAAGGCTCTTGATGAAGATAGTAATGAAATATACAAAGTACTTGCAAGTGAAGCTCATGTTGTAAAAAATATAACTCATTTTGCTAATAGTAAAGGTAAAAAAGTTTCTGTAAAAGAAGTAGATGATGAATACGAAATAATGGTAGAATAATGAAAGAAAAAAAATTATATATAACATTTTATACATCTGCAGAAGCTATGGCAACAGAACAAGTTTGTAAAGAAAATAATATTAAAATAAAACTCGTTCCAGTGCCAAGAGAATTTTCTTCTGGATGTGGAATATCTGTAGAAACAGATCCTAATATAAAAGATAAAATTTTAAAACTTCTTGAAGATGAAAGAATAGAATTTGAAGATTGTAAAGAAATTTAATACAATAAAAAATGAAAAGTAAACTCTACTTTTCATTTTTTATTGAAATGTAAAATTATATTTACTTATGTTAATATTTATGTTATACTATTTATAAATAGGAGGTGAAAAATGGACTGTATATTTTGTAAAATAGTTAAAGGAGAAATTCCTTCAAGCAAAGTTTATGAAGATGATGAGATTTTAGTTTTTAACGATTTAAATCCACAAGCTCCTATTCATTTTTTAGTAATTCCTAAAAAGCATATAGAATCTTGCAATTATATTACAGAAGAAAATAAAGATATAGTAGGAAAGATTTTTTTGAAAATTAAAGAACTTTCAAAAGAAATGGGCTTTTTTGAAAGCGGATATCGTATAATAAATAATTGCAACGAAGATGGACAACAAACTGTTAAACACCTTCATTTTCATGTGCTTGCTAAAAGAAAAATGACTTGGCCACCAGGCTAAAATACTTTAAAATTCAACAAAATTATTATTAATAAGTATAAAGACTTGTAAATATATAAATATTGTTGTATAATATGTATGATTATTTCTCAGAAGCAGAGTTTTCTGTAAAAGAGAGGGGGGATATCATGGCAGAAATTAGAGTTGGCGAAAATGAATCTTTAGATAATGCACTTAAAAGATTTAAAAGACAATGTGCTCGTGCTGGAGTGCTTTCAGAATATAGAAAAAGAGAACACTATGAAAAGCCAAGCGTAAAAAGAAAGAAAAAATCTGAAGCGGCAAGAAGAAAAAAGAAGAAATTCTAATTAAATTTAGCTATGATTTTAATTAAAAAATATAAAAAGTCTTGTTTAAAATAAGGCTTTTTTTGTTTGTTTCTGTTGTTAAAGAGAATTTTATTTTATGTTAAAATACAAGTTAATTTTTAATTTTATGAATTTGTATAGTGAAAATAAAAATGAGTTTACAAAAGAAAAGAGTTTTTATATGAAAAGAATGTTACAAATGTCTGAAACTTTACAAGTTGCCGTTTTTCTAGCACTAAGTGGAGGACTTATGGATGCGTACTCTTATATGTTAAGAGGAAAAGTTTTTGCAAATGCGCAAACTGGCAATATGCTCCTTTTAGGAGTTTATGCTTCAAAAGAAAATTTAGATATGTGTATTAAATATGCTTTTCCTATTTTTTCTTTTACTATTGGAATATTACTTGCACAATTTATAAGAATGAAAAATATAAAAAAATTACATTGGAGACAAGCTTCTTTAATTGTTGAAGTTGTTTTGCTTATCATAGTAGGATTTTTACCTGAAAGCAAAAATCAACTAGCAAATGCTCTTACATCTTTGTCTTGTGGAATTCAAGTGCAAACTTTTAGAAAACTCTATGGTAGTGGATTTTCTACAACTATGTGCATTGGTAATTTAAGAAGTGGTACTCATAAAATTTTAGATTATTTTTATTCTAGAAAAAAAGAAGATTTAAAAATGGCGTTGTATTATTTTTTTATTATAATTTGCTTTGTTATAGGTGCTATAATTGGAAGTAAACTTAGTGTATATTTTAAACTTAGAACAATTTGGGTAAGTCCTTGTTTGTTACTTATTTCGATTTTGTTTATGTTTATAGAAAAAAAGAAAGTTTAATAGGAGGTGCTTTTTGTTTAATATAGTTTTGTTAGAACCAGAAATTCCGTTTAATACTGGAGCTATAGGTAGAACTTGTGTTGCTACAAATACAGTTCTTCATTTGATAAAGCCTCTTGGTTTTTCTTTAGATGAAAAACAAGTTAAACGCTCTGGGCTTGATTATTGGCCTAAGTTAAAACTTTTTGTCTATGAAGATATAGATGATTTTTATAAAAAAAATCCTAATGCAAATGTATATTTTGCAACTACAAAGGCAAGAAAAACTTATGATTTAGTTGAATATAAAGACAATGATTACATAATGTTTGGTAAAGAAAGTGCTGGAATACCAGAAGAAATTTTGGTTAAAAACAAAGAGCATTGTGTTAGAATTCCTATGTTTGGAGAAGAAAGATCTCTTAATCTTTCAAACTCTGTTGCAATACTTTTATATGAAGCTTTAAGACAACAAGATTTCAAAGAACTTGAAAAATTTGGAAATCTTCATAGATTAACTTGGGATTAAAATTAATTAAAAGCTAATGTGTACTTATATTAGTAAAAAATATGGTACATATTAGCTTTTGTTTTAAAAAAGTAAAAAAAAATTTATAAAATTACTTGACTTGAAAACATTTACATATTATAATATCATTAAGATAAAAAATATCTATTTTGGATATAGTTAGGAGGAATTAAATATGAAATCATATTCTACTGAGAAAATTAGAAATCTTGCATTAGTTGGGCATAGTTCTAGTGGTAAAACATCTGTTTGTGAAGCTCTTCTTTTTAAAAGTGGAGTAACTAATAGACTTGGCAAGGTTGATGACGGAAATACCGTAACAGATTTTGAAAAAGAAGAAATTTCAAGAAAGGTTTCAATATCTACAGCTACAGCTGTTACAAGTTGGAAAGACTTTAAGATAAATTTAATTGACACTCCGGGATATTTTGATTTTAGTGGAGAAGTTTACAGTGCGCTTAGAGCTTCAGAAGCAGCTCTTGTTGTTTTAGATGCTCAAAATTCAATTGAAGTTGGAGCAGAAAAAGTTTTAAAATATACTGAAAGTATAGAACTTCCAAGAATTATTTTTGTAAATAAAATGGATAAAGAAAATGTAAATTTTGCAAAAGTTGTAAGCGATTTACACATTAAATTTGGTAAAAAGGTTATTCCATTTACACTTGCTCTTGGAGAAGGTGAAAATTTTAAAGGAATAATTGATGTTTTAAACAAAAAAGCTTATGAATACAAAGGTTTTGAAAGAGTTGAAGTTCCTATTCCTGAAATAAGAATAGAGGAAGTAAACCATGTTTATGATACAATAGTAGAAGTTGTTGCTGAAACTGATGATGAACTTATGGAAAAGTTTTTTAATGAAGAAGAATTTAGCCATGAAGAATTTTTAAAAGGTGTAACATCTGCTTTACTTAACGGTTCAGCTGTTCCTTTAATTTGTGGATCTGCTACTACTGGAGCAGGAATTGATATGTTACTTGATGTAATTACAGATTATATGCCGGCTCCTGATGATAAGAGAGCTAAAAGAGGATTTAGAAATGAAGATGAAAATGTAAGAAAAATTTCTAAAGATGAACCTTTTTCTGCAGTAGTTTTTAAAACTATAGTTGATCCATTTATAGGAAGAATTTCTATATTTAAAGTTATCAGTGGAAAAATTGATAAAGATACTGTTGTTTATAACTCTACAAAAGGACAAGAAGAAAAAATAGGTAGTCTTTTTTATCTAAATGGTAAAACACAAATAGAAACAAAAGAAATTATAGCAGGAGATATAGGAGCAATCTCAAAGCTTACTATAACTCAAACAGGAGATACTCTTTGTGATAAAAATAATAAAACTCTTTATAAAAAAATTAAATATCCTAAAGCAAATTTATATTTTGCAATAGAACCAAAATCTAAAAACGATGAAGATAAAATTTCTATAGCACTTCATAAATTACAAGAAGAAGATCCAAGTTTTGTTTCTATAAGAAATAAAGAAACTAAACAACTTTTAATTGGTGGACAAGGTAATGTACAGCTTCAAGTTATTTTAGATAAACTTAAAAATTCTTATGCAGTTCAAACAAATGTAGTTCCATTAAAAATTGCTTATAGAGAAACTATAAAAGGAAAATCCGATGTTCAAGGAAAGCATAAAAAGCAATCTGGTGGAGCAGGTCAATACGGAGATGTTTTTGTAAGATTTGAACCAAGTGAAAAAGAATTTGAATTTGCAGAAGAAGTTTTCGGAGGATCCGTTCCAAAGAATTATTTTCCAGCAGTTGAAAAAGGAATTAAAGAATCAACAGAAAAAGGAATACTTGCAGGATATCCAGTTGTAAATATAAAAGCAACTCTTTATGATGGTTCTTATCACCCTGTTGATTCTAATGAAATGGCATTTAAAATCGCAGCTTCCTTAGCTTTTAAAAAAGGTATGGAAAAAGCAAACCCAATTTTACTTGAACCTATTATGAAAATTGAAGTTATAATTCCTGAAGAATACATGGGAGATGTAATGGGAGATTTAAATAAAAGACGTGGAAAAGTCCTTGGAGTTGAAATTTTAGAAGATGGAAATCAAAAAGTAGTTGGAGAAGCACCACATTCAGAACTTTTTGAATATGCAATAGATTTAAGAAGCATGACTCAAGCAAGAGGAGAATTTGTAATGGAATTTGATAGATATGAAGAAATACCATCTGCAATTGCTCAAAAAATTATTGAAGATGCAAAAGAAAAATAGATAAAACAGATTAAAAGAACTCTTTTTAATAAAAAGAGTTCTTTTTTGTTAAATATTTTGATATATAAAATTAAACTGTGATATAATATAAATAAATTGATTATGTTAGGAGAATGATATGCCGAGCGTTTTGATATATTTTATCCCAGCAAGTTGGATAATTTTGATACCACTTGTGTTTTTTATTTCAAATATTATATTTTTTATTTCACTTAAAATGTTTAACGTTGAAGAAAATATTAAAATATTTAAAAAATATTTTTTAAAAGTCTTTTTATCATCATTTTTTTCAAATGTTATATGTTCAATTCTTATTTTTTTAATAGGATTTTTTACATATATTATATACCAAGAAAGCATTTATAAAAAAAAAATTTTAATAGCTATTTGTATCTTTCTTTCAATAATTCTAAACACCATTATATTAAAAAATATAATGTTTTTAAATCTAAAAATAGATAAAAACATAAAAAAATATATAAGTATAATAATCTCATGTTTTAGTGCTTCATATATCTTACTTTTTATTTAAGAAATTATAAAGAAAATTTAATTTCACGGTTGTTTACCATAA